>JANYBJ010000105.1 GCA_025360845.1 bacterium | reverse complement strand
TGTAGTGTCCCGCAAATAACTAGACAGTGTACCTTAAATTCTATTGACAGGATGGCAGGATGAAACAGGATGAATAATGAGTTAGTCCTGAAAATCCTGTCAAACCTGTCAAAAAAACCGGTTTAAGGTGATTGTCATGTGCATAGCCATTTAAGGGACACTACACTAGGCAGCGGGGGCGTCAGAATTTGCCGAAGCTGACCAGCGCCTCGCCGAAGTTCTATGATCTCGGGCGCACGGCGGTTGACCTGCCGGTGTCCGGCAGAGAACCGTTGGCGGGCAAGCCGGGCCGCAAACTGATTTGCCCGGTGAAGCTGATCGCGAGAGCGAGCGTCTGTCGGAAACGGGAGTGAGGCAGCCGCGCGGCGGGCTTGGCTCTGAAGACCTTTCCCCATGCCGCAGCAACCTTAAACGCTTTGACTTTATCTGTCAGTCTGGCAGACTTTATACGTTTATCCGTGGGTTCATGCGCCGGTGGAGCCGAACCCGCCTGCGCCGCGCGCGGTGCCGGAGACCTCGGCCACTTCTGCGGTGTCGACCCGCAGCACGGGCGCGATCACCATCTGCGCGATGCGCATGCCCGGCAGAATTTGGAAGGGTTCTTGGCCGAGGTTGATGAGGATGACGCCCACCTCACCGCGGTAGCCCTCGTCGATAGTGCCGGGCGTGTTGAGCAGCGTGATGCCGTTCTTGATCGCCAAGCCGCTGCGCGGCCGCATCTGCGCCTCGGTGTCGTGCGGCAGCTCCATCACCAGACCTGTCTTGACCAGTTTGCGCTCGCCGGGCTGCAGGGTCACCGCCTCGCAGGCACACACATCCATGCCCGCATCGCCGGGCTTCGCATAGGCGGGCAACACGGCCGCCGGATGAATTTTCATGAAGTTCACGGTCATGGGTCAGAGGATAGCAGAGGCGGTCGGCAGTGGGCAATAGGCAATGGGGCAGAAAAAGCCGGGGCGAACCTGTTTGTTCGCCCCGGTACCGGGTGTTGGTTAACCCGCCGTGATCGCGATACGGCGCGGCTTGACCTCTTCGCGCTTGGGCAAGGTCAGTATCAGCAGGCCGTTGGCATTGGACGCCTTGATGCCGGCCGTGTCCACTCTCTCGGGAAGATCAAAGGCCGCGCGGTAGCGCACCTCCGGTATCTCTGTGAGCACCAGTTCATAGTCCTTGAAAATCCCCACCGTATTCTCCGCGGTGATGGATAACGTGCGGTTCTCCAGCGTGATCTCGATGTCCTTATCGCTCACTCCCGGCAGTTCGACCGTGAGCGCAAAGGCGCTCTCTTTTTCGTCAACCCGGGCCACGGGGGTGACCTCCAAACGGTTGACTTTCTGAACATCAGGCTCGCTCTTTCTTAATAAGTTCATAACAGGCTCCTTTCGTCTCCGAGTGTCGTTAAGACCATTGCGCATCACTCTTTCTCGATCAGGATCTTCCGTTTTTCGGCAGACGCTTTCCGCGGAATCGTGACGGTCAGAACGCCGTTCTTCGCCTTGGCTTTAATATTCTCGCCGTCCAGTTCGAAGGGCAGGTTGAAGCTCCTCTGGAACTCACCCGCGGTCCCGTCCGCCTGCGTCCTTTCGCCTTTCAACGTCAGGACGTTGGCATCCACCGCCACGTCCATCTTGTCGGGCTCGACACCCGCCACCTCGGCTTCGACAACGAGCCCCTGCCCGCTCTCCCAGACGTTCACGCGCGGGTAGTATCCGCTCCGCGTGCGCAACGCGTTGTTCACGAGGTCGTAAGGGAACCCCGACATCAACTCGTCAAACACGCGCCACGGATTGCTGATCGTGTTCATATAGGCTCTCATGATGTGATCTCCTTTCACTGAGGATTTGAAGTTCATATCCGCTTCATTTTCTCTGAAGCGCTTTCTATTATGCACCTCATGTGCCAATCGCAATTTCGGTTCAGTTAAAGTGTCATAAGTTTATTTTTGATAGAATGTTAAGCGTATCGATGTAAGAACGAGCAGCCTGTCATAACCGCGCCATATTGTCTCACTTACCGGGTCTCTGCGGAACCAGTTGACACAGTTTCCCGCTGCCGTCCCAAGCCGCGTCTGCCGGCTTTTGCCCGCACCCCGTTCATTCATTCACGGGTTCAACCGTGTCCGGCACGCGATCCTTCGGGCGGCTTACAACACTGCGGCACGGGGTTCTTTCGCTTGTTTATCACCCCCGCTTCAACTATACTATTCGGATCAAAACCAATACGGAAAAAAGTATGTCAGACGATACGCTCGGCGCAGAACAAGACCCCATGCAGGCAGAGACCCCGGCAGGCAATTATACGGCCGCGAACATCATGGTTCTGGAGGGTATGGAGGCGGTGCGCAAACGCCCGTCCATGTACATCGGCGATACGGGTGAGCGCGGGTATCATCATCTGGTTTACGAGGTGGTGGACAACTCGATCGACGAGGCCCTGGGCGGCTATTGCACGCATATCGACGTCATCATCAATCCGGACGGGTCGCTCACGGTCATCGACAACGGCCGCGGCATTCCGGTGGACATCCACCCGACAGAGGGGCGGCCCGCCGTCGAGGTGGTGCTGACCACGCTGCATGCGGGCGGCAAGTTTGACGGCTCGAACTACAAGGTTTCCGGCGGCCTGCACGGCGTGGGCGTCTCCTGCGTGAACGCCCTCAGCGAGTGGATGGAGGTCGAGGTCCGCCGCAACAGCAAGATCTACCGCCAGCGCTACGAGAAGGGCCATCCGGTGACGCAGCTCGAAATCATCGGCGACACCCATGGCACGGGCACCAAGGTCACCTTTTTTCCGGATCATTCGCTCTTCACCTGCCACGCCTTCAAATGGGACATCCTCGCCAACCGCCTGCGCGAGCTGGCCTTCCTGAACCGCGGCGTCTCGATCCGCTTCCGCGACCTGGAGCACGAGCAAGAGCGCGACGAGTCGTTCCTCTTCAACGGCGGCATCGTGGAGTACATACACTTCCTGAACAAGAACAAGACGCCGGTTCACGGCGAGGTCATCTACTTCACGGGCACCCGCGACATGATCGAGTGCGAAATCGCGATGCAGTACACCGAGGCGTACAACGAGATCGAGTACAGCTACTGCAACAACATCAACACCATCGAGGGCGGCACGCACCTCTCCGGCTTCCGCTCGGCCCTGACCCGCACGGTCAACAAGTACATCATCGACAACGGCCTCCAGAAGAGCAACGAGGACGCGCTCACCGGCGACGACATCCGCGAGGGCATCACCGCCGTGATCTCCGTCAAGGTGCCGCAGCCGCAGTTCGAGGGCCAGACCAAAACCAAGCTCGGCAACGGCGATGTCGAAGGCATCGTCGCGCAGATCGTGAATGACCAGCTCGGCACCTTTTTCGCCGAGAAGCCCGCAGTGGCGCGCAAGGTGGTCGAGAAGGCCGTGCTCGCCTCGCGCGCCCGCATCGCGGCCCGCAAGGCCCGCGACCTGACACGCCGCAAGGGCGTGCTCGACGGCTTGGCCCTGCCCGGCAAGCTGGCTGACTGCTCCGAGCGCGACCCCGCCAAGTGCGAGCTGTACATCGTCGAAGGTGACTCCGCCGGCGGCTCCGCCAAGCAGGGCCGCAACCGCGAGACCCAGGCCGTGCTGCCGCTGCGCGGCAAGGTGCTCAACGTCGAGAAGGCCCGCATCGACAAGATTCTGAACAACAACGAAATCCGCACCCTCATCACCGCCATCGGCGCGGGCTTCGGCGCGGACGAGTTCGATATCGCCAAGGTCCGCTACCACAAGATCATCATCATGACCGATGCGGACGTGGACGGCGCGCATATCCGCACGCTGCTCCTCACCTTCTTTTACCGGCAGATGCCCAAGCTGCTCGAGAACGGCTACATCTACCTCGCCCAGCCGCCGCTCTACAAGATCACGCGCAAGCAGCGCGAGGAGTACATCGAGAGCGACGACCAGCTCACGCGCAAGCTGCTCTTCCTGGGCGCGGACGACATGACCGTGCGCGCGGCCGACGGGCGCACGCTCTCCCCCGCAGAGCTTCGCGGGCTGTTGGAGCTGCTGGCGCAGATCGAGACGACCCTCAACTCGATCATCCGCCGCGGGGTTGATCCGCACACGATGCTCGGCCTGCGCAAGCCCGAGACCGGCGAGTTCCCCCGCTTTGTCACCATTGTCGGCTCCGGTGACAACGCCAAATTCAGCTTCTCGTACAACGACACCGAGCTGGCGCACGCGCGGGCCGCCGCCGAGGCCGTCATGGGCGTGTCCATCGACCTCGCCGAGACGCAGGTGCAGGGGTACCACCCGACACAGCAGATGCCCTTCCGTTGGCTGGAGCTCTTCCGCGCGGGCCTGCTTAAAAAGCAGATCGACTCGCTGGCCGTGGCCGGCTTTACCGCCGCGCAGTACGTGGGGGGCGGCGCGCCGGTCGCCTATATCGTCGAGGACAGCGACGAGGAGCCCGTGACGGCGCTGCCGGCGCTCTTAGATACGGTGCGCGAGCGCGGCCGCAAGGGCCTCGCCATCCAGCGCTACAAAGGTCTCGGCGAAATGAACCCCGACCAGCTCTACGACACCACCATGGACCCGGCGCAGCGCCGCCTCCTGAGCGTCAAGCTGGAGGATGTGGTCAAGGCCGACGGCATCTTCACCCTGCTCATGGGCGACGAGGTCGAGCCGCGCCGCAAGTTCATCGAGGACAACGCCCTCAACGTGCGGAACCTCGACATTTGACCCGGCGGGGCGGCTCGATAGAGTCTCGCCCTTCACAGGTGTCTAAGCAGCACCTGGAGGGCGCGCGTCCCCGCGAGCCGGCGGAGCAGAGCGCTAAAGACCTGTCCCTCTATTATCTCAACGCTTTTGGACCTGAAGCACGCTTGATACGCTCTTATCTTGTGTGATACAAATGTGTGTATGGTATCAAGTACGCCCAAGTTTGCACAAAACAAACAGGACCTGCCGCGGCACGTCATTTTCGCCAGCGTCATCCTGCTCGTTCTCGCATGGTCGACGTCTCTAGATGTTCTGTTCACAGGCTTTCTATCTTTGCCCACGGTTGGCATCACCCTTGGCGTGCAGTTTCTCATGGTTAAGTTACTGGCGCGCATCATGCTGAAGCCTGCGCTCAGGAGCGCGATTTTGATGCTCCCCGCCATTGTCCTCGCGGCTTTCATTGGGTTGACATGTAACGCGAAGGCGCGCGAAAGAAGCGACTTCAGGATCGCACTTGGCACCCTCCCCCCTGCGGACATGACGGATCTGCATGTGTTTTCGAGCGCGTTTTCGGACTTCGTGGTTTTCGCGTTCTTCCGTTGTTCGCCGGAGTCGATCCGAGAACTGGTCTCCAATCCGATCTACCAGCGCCACGAGTGGAAATCTCAATATGACTTTTCGACGAGGGATGACTGGAAAGACCTGCGATCCCTGGGCCTCGTGACCAACCTGACTGTCTATGCGCGGACGAATCTGAGCAACCGCGCAAGTGGTGAGATTCGGATCGATCCGGAAGGCCGATTCGTGTTGGTTAGTTACGGTGTCGATTGACGGTTGTGGGGTGAATCAGAAAACAGATTTGCAATTGTAGGGTACTAGAGGGTGCTAAAGACCTGTCCCTCTGTTATCGTCTGTTATCGTAGGAAAACGTGAAAATCGAAGTGGCGTGTCCGGCGATTGCAGTCTACAACCGACGTGAAAAAAGCAGGCAGAAAATGTAGGATGTTTTGACGTCGCATTACTCAGATTTTATGACACCGAAAAAGGGACGATGGAGATGTCGAAGGATGCCGGGAAGCGCAGCTTGTACGTCCTATCCGCGCGGGGGCGGGTCACGGACAAGCGCAGGGAACCGAACAGCCTTCACACCTTGCCCTTGTCCGCGTCTTGTCGGCAGTCCTGGATGTCATCCACAAAGACGGTGTTCCCGACGACTTGGTAAACGACGCGATAGCGCTTCGCGGAAACGAGGAAACGGTACTTCCCTTTCTTGATCCCTGCCCGTTCGAACAAGGGGCAGCGGAACGGAGACCGTTCGAGTGAGCGGATATCGGAGACAAGCTCATCAACCAAATGGCTTGCGGCCGCTTCGCTGACCCGCGCCAAGAATTCAAAATGTTCGCGCATTCTGTCGTTCGCCGCAGATGCGACCTTCACAGTGAATACCCCGCCTTGGCCGCTCATTTTGCCCGGGCTCCGCGTTTGACGGCCTTGAGCATATTGCCTTTGAACTCCGCAAGCGAATAATCGCGGACGCCGTCGGCGCGGGCCTTTTCCGCTTCGCGAAGGTTGTTGGCGGTTTCGGAATCGAGTGTCGAAAACATGTCTTCAAGACCCTTGACATATGCCTTCGGATAAACGGCGACGGGGACAAGGCGGATCGCGCCGTCTTTTTCGGACACGTCTAACTTGTCGCCGACGGACAGGCCGATGGAGTCGACGATGGCTTTGGGGATCGTGATTTGTGATTTTCCGCGCAACTCCGCAATCATTTCCGATTCCTCCTGTTTAGTCCTGATTTCATACTTTCTTACTTTAAGACAAACGCCTTCAGTCCGCAATCGAAAAGGGTCGATAAGGAGATCGAAACGCTCAACGTTCAAGTGTCAGAGATTGACTTATGAGTTGAGCGTTGAAAGTTGGGCGTTGAACGTTCAGGTCCTGCCATCTTCTACGCCAGCATCACCTGGCCGCCGGTGACGGGCACGGCCTGGCCGGTCTCGTAGGCCTGCTCCATCAGGTAGTAGACGGCCTTCATCACGTCGGGCGTGGTGCAGCCGCGGCGCATCGGCACCTTGGACTCGTAGAATTTCTTCACGTCCGCGAAGGTCTTCGCGCCCGGCACCTTGCCGCTGTCGAGGTATTGGCGGAACAGGCCTTTCTCGGGATCGGCCCAGAGCGGGCCGTCGTAGAAGTTGCCGGGGCAGATGGAGTTGACCTTGATGCCGTCCTCGACCAGCTCCATCGCGAAGCTCTGCGTGAGCCCGATGCCGCCGAACTTCGAGCCCGCGTACGCGCCGTTCTTGTTCGAGCCGACCAGCCCCGACTTGCTGTTGATCTGCACGATGTCGAACCACACCTCCGGCAGGGCCTGATGCTGCAGCGCCATGACCGGCGCGACCGCCTGGACCGAGAGGAAATAGCCCTTGTAGTTGACGTTGGTCACGAAGTCGAGGTCCTTGACCGACAGCTCCTTGACGCTGCCGGCGCGCAGCACGCCCGCGTTCGCCACGAAGAGGTCCACGCCGCCGAAGGCCGCGACCACCTGTTCCAGCGCGGCCTTGAGCGAGTCGATCTCCGCGACGTTGACCGCCACGCCGATGGCGACCTCGCGTCCGCACGCCGCGTTGATCTTCGCGGCCGCGGCGTGTACGCCGTCGACGTTGATGTCGGCCAGCGCCACCCACGCGCCCTGGTTCGCGAGGGCGGTCGCGATCTCGAAGCCGAAGCCCTGCGCCGCGCCGGTGACCACGGCGATTTTGCCGGCCGCGCGTCCGTGCGGCAGCGTCGAGAACTCGGCCTCATAGGTGCCCTGCGGATCGAGGGTCACGCGTTTCGCGCCCGCAGGCAGTTGCCTGCGCAGTTCCGCGACCACATCGCCGCAGCCCGGCGGGAGGGAGACGACCGGCTCGTGGCCTGTGGCCTCTGCGCGCTTCAGTCGGGGAAGGGTTTGCTGATCAGCCATGAGCCCGCGCAGCGCGGGCAGAATCTTCATCAACATATGGGCTCCTTTTTTGAACGAAAAACGGAAGATTAAAAAAGGGGATTGTCTATGACCCCAGGCGCAAAAAGGTACAGTCTTGGGCTCGTTTTTGCAACCGCTATTTGAACGGGGCGCGGATACCCCGGCTGGTTTTTTGTGTGTTTCTGGTTTGAGGCTTGTGCGACAATCTTGCACGGTGAGTAAGATTCAGTGTTTAAGGAGAATGCGATGAATCGACGGTCTTTCCTGAAGTCGGCCGGCTTTGCGGCCGCCACGTTCAATATTCTGCCCGGCCATGTGCTGGGCGCGTCGGGCCAGATTGCCCCGAACAGCAAGCTCACGGTGGCGCTGATCGGCTGCGGCACGCAGGGGCTGCGCGAGATGTCGGGCCTGTTGGCCACGCCCGAAGTTCAGGTCGTGGCGGTGTGCGATCCGAATAAGGACAGCGATGACTATGTGGACTGGTCGCGCGACGACCTGCGGAAGGGCCTCGCCAACGCCATCGGCAAGCCCGACTGGCGGTCCGGTCAGGCGATTCCGGGCGGCCGCGACGTGGCCGCAGAGATGACGGATCTGTATTACGCCAACAAGCGGGCCGCGGACAGCTTCAAGGCGTGCGCGAGGTATGCCGACTTCCGGGAGCTGCTGGAGAAGGAGAAGGGGCTGGACGCGGTGAAGATCATGACGCCTGACCATCTGCACGCGACGATTGCCATCGCCGCGATGAAGGCCGGCAAGCGGGTGATGCTGCACAAGCCGCTCGCGAACCGGGTGAGGGAGGCGCGGCAGGTCATCGAGACCGCGCGCCAGACCGGGGTCGCCACGCATTTCATTCCCGCAAGTTTCGGCGGGGACGTCTCGATCTCGGCGCAACTGGTCCGCGCGGGCGCGATCGGCAAACTCCTCGAAATCCACAACTGGTCCAACCGTCCGGTCTGGCCGCAGTACCCGTCCTTGCCTGCCGACACCCCGCCTGTGCCGAAGGACTTCAACTGGGACTTGTGGCTGGGGCCTTCGCTGGACCGGCCCTACCATCCGACCTACACGCACGCGGTGTTCCGCGGCTGGTACGAGTTCGGCGGCGGGGCGCTCGCGGACATGGGGCATTACAGCCTGTGCCGCGTATTCTCCGAGTTCGACCTTGACGCGCCGGTGCTGGTGGAGTCGACGCCGAGCCACGTGTGTACGCTTCGGGACCGGGTCAGCGTCAAGATCGCCAACGACTATTCGTTCCCTGCGGCGTCGACGATCCGCTTCAGGTTCGCCGCTAAAGGGGAGCGCTCCGCGCTGGACCTGTTCTGGTACGACGGCGGGATGCGTCCGCGGACGCCCGAGGAGCTGGAACGCGAGAGCGCCGAATTGCCGGCCGAGGGCATGCTGTTCGTCGGCGAGAAGGGCAAGATTTTGGCGGGGTTCCTCGGCGAGAAGCCCCGGCTCCTTTCAGGCGAGAAGCCGGGCGAGTGGCCGACGCCGAAGCCGGTGAACGGCGACTGGGTCAAGGCCTTCCGGGGCGGCGAGCCGACCTGCGGCAACTTCCTGCTGGCAGGAGCGATTTCGGAGGCCTTCAACCTCGCCGCGATTTCCCTGCGGCTCGGCGGCAAGCGCCTGCTGTGGGACTCGGCCAACATGAAGATCGCCAACCTGCCGGGCTCCGAGAAGTATCTGACGCGCGAGTACCGCAAGGGGTGGGAGATCTAAACCCTCGAAAGGAGACGGGACATGCAGACGATCACAAGGCGAGACTTTTTGGGACGGGGCGGGATGGCGACGGCGGCAGCGCTGCTCGCATGCGGCAGGCCGTGGACGGCGCAGGCGAATCCGCTCGGCATGCCGATCGGCGTTCAGACCTACATCATGCGGGACACGATCGGCAAGGACTTCGCCGGCACGCTGCGTGGGCTGGCGGGGCTGGGCTTCCAGTCGATCGAGATGTGTTCGCCGCCCGGCTACGGAGAGAGCTGGGAGCCGCTGACGAAGCTCACGGCGAAGCAGATGCGCGAGGCGATCCGGGCGGCAGGGCTGAGTTGCGAAAGCTGCCACTACCCGAACGTCGAGCTGCGGGAGCACCTGGACGAGCGCGTGGCGTACGCCAAGGAACTGGGGTTGACGCAGATGGTCATCTCCGGTTTCTGGCTGAAAAAGGACGCATCGCTGGACGACTGGCGGAAGGCTGCGGACGAGTGCAACCGGCTGGGCGAGCGCACGCGCAAGGCGGGCATCCAGCTCGCGTTCCACAACCACCACTTCGAATTCGAAACGATCGACGGAACGCTCATTTACGATGAGCTGATGCGGCGGCTTGACCCGGATCTGGTCAAGATGCAGTTCCAGGTGGCGGTGATCAGCCTCGGCTTCAAGGCGGTCACCTATTTTCGGAAATATCCGGGGCGTTTCCTTTCCCTGCACCTCGCCGACTACTCGAACGAGCTGAAGACGTCTGTGCCCGTCGGACAGGGTGTCGTGGATTGGAAGGAACTGTTCTCCGAGGCCAAGGCGGCGGGCGTGAAGAATTACTTCGTGGAGATGGGGGCGGAGCTGCTGAAGCCCAGCTGCGAGTATCTGCGCAAGCTCACGGTCTAGCTTCTGTCGCGCAACGGGCGTGTCAAAGTCTTCACTTCACCTGGAACGGTTTGCCGCTTGTGGCGGAGGCGTAAAGGGCGTCGATGATCTTCATGAGTTTGACCGCTTGGTCAGGGGTGTTGAGCGGCTGCTCTTTCCCCGCGAGAGTGAGCGCGAAGTTCTGTGCGGAGCGGATGCGCCCCATGGCCGGGTCGGCGGCGGTGACGATGTCGCGGTTCACCGAGCAGCCGCTTTCCTGCGTGTAGAGTTCGCAGGTGTCGATGCTGGTCTCGTCCAGCCCGTCGCGTCCGAAGAGGCGCTTGACGCAGCCGCCGGCCTTCTGGCCCTGGAAGGTGACGCTCACCTCCTCGCGCTTGTTCATCTCGGCCCACGCGTTGCGCAGGAAGAGCACCTGGCCGCTCTTGAAGCGGACGAAGCCGTGGGCGGATGCCTCCACGTCGGTCACGCCGTGGGCGACGTCTGGAAGGCCCCACGGGCCCTTGAAGCCCTTGTCGGCGATGAAGTCGTTGAAGGTTTGAGCCAGCACCCACTCCGGCTCCGGGTAGTCCATGAAATAGAGCGCGAGGTCGATCATGTGCAGCAGGTCGATGACCGGGCCTCCTCCCGACAGTGCCCTGGTGGTGAACCAGCCGCCGAAGCCGGGAATGCCGGTGCGTCTGATCCAGAGCGCCTGGGCGGAGTTGATGCGTCCGACCGCGCCGGAGGCGAGGTAGGACCTCATGGCATAGGCTTCGGGCCGCGCGCGGTTGTTGAAGTTGAACATCAGGGTCTTCTTGGCCTTCTTCGCGGCGGCGGCCATGGCTCGGATCTCGGCGGTGTTCATGGCGGGCGGCTTCTCGCAGAAGACGTGCAGCCCCGCGGCCAACGCCTGCAGGGCGAGGGCTTTGTGGAACTTGTTCGGAGTGATCACCGAGACCGCGTCCAGTTTTTCCGCCTTCAGCATCTTGGCCACGCTGTCATACGTGGAGTCGATGCCGAATGCGTTGGCGACGCGCTGTGCCGCCGCGAGATTGACGTCCGCGATCGCGGCGACCTCCGCGCCGCCTGCGATGAAGCCGGGGATGTGATAATTGGTCATGCCCCCGGCGCCGATGATGCCGATCTTGATGCTCATAAGCCTCCCCTCATCCGGTCTTGCCGGAATCCACGATTATTGCCTGATCCAGTGATCAACCACGCCTGAACAGCCCGCTGCGCCAGTTCTCGATCAGCAGACTCTCGACCTCGACAAGCCCCTGCGCCTGATACGCCGCGCGTACCGCCGCGTACTGCTCGTCCAGAATGCCGGACACCACCAGACGCGCCTGCGGTCCCTGGGCGACCGACCCGGCGACCTGCGCCGCGAACTGGATCAGAACCGGCGCGAGAATGTTTGCGACCACCACATCCGTCTGAGGATAAACGTGCGAAAGATCATCCAGGAAGAAGGGGATAGCCACGCCGTTGATCGCCGCGTTCTCGTTGGAGACCTGGATACAGTCCGGATCGTTGTCGAAGCCCCTCACGTCCGCAAAGCCCAACAGTTTCGCGCCGATCGCGAGAATGCCTGAACCGCACCCCATGTCGAGCACCGAGCGGTGCGGGTTTTCGGTAGCAAGCCCATCCAGAAATTTGAGGCAGGCCTGTGTGGTGGCGTGTTTACCCGTGCCGAAGCTCAGGCCGGGATCGAGCAGGATCACGCATTCGCCGGGCTTGGCGTCGTACGCCTCCCACGACGGGCGCACCACCACGCGGGAAGAGATCTTTTCGACGTGGAAGAAGCGCTTCCAGCTTTCGGCCCAATCGCTGCGCGCCAGCGTGCCCAACGTCGTCGTCAGACTCAGGCCGAGGGTCTCCCCGGCCTGGGTCAGCGCCGTCTGAACGGCGGCGGCCTGCGCCTCGTCTTCCAGAAAAACATCGACGCGGCACGTCTGCTTCTCGACATCGAGCCACGCGGTCGGCGTGAAGAGTTCCGCGTCGATCAACTCGAAGATCCCGTCCACCGCGGCCTCGGGCACCGCGCAACTCACCACTGTCAACGTTTCGTTCAACATCTCTCTCCTTCTGCAACAGGCAACTGTCAATTCATGAGTTGGTTCTTCACAGCCCGAGCAACAAGAAGTCGTAGGACCAGTTGAACGTATACTTGACGGTCGCGCCTGCGGCGGTCTCGTACGCCGACTGGCCGGCATACAGGAAGAAGCCGCGGCCTTCTTCATCCCCCAAGGCGCGAACCGGCGTCAACACGCCCTCGTATGTGAGCGTCTTCGAGACGTGGGTCGCGCTGTAGTCGAACCAAGCCTTGAACGAGCCCGTGAAGATGCCGGTCGCGCGCGTCAGACTCAAGGTCAGACCCACCACGTTGGTCGGCGTCGCGTAATCGTATTTGCCGTCCACCTTGACGGGCATCGCGGCCTTGGACGCGACCAAGCCGGTGAGAACGCCGGACGTGTTCGTCACCGCCGAGATCACCGTGCCGCTGGGGTTCCACCAGACCGAGTCATAGCTCTCGGTGCCAACCGTGAGGGCCGGCGGCTGAGCGCCGCTGTCCGCGCTGACCGACAGGGCGCGGTCGCGGTAGTAGCCGTATAGGTTGCCCACCTTGTCATACCAGCCGCCGACGAGTTCGAGGCTCCGTGCGAAGCCGCCCTCGCCGTAGTTGGCCGTGGCGAGCGGGCTGAGGCTGGTCCAGTCAAACGGCGCCTCAAGCACATTGAGGACCGTCGGGCCTCCGTCGTCCGGTTTGAACCACTCGGCTACCCCAAAGAGGCCGCCGCCCTTGTAGGCGGTCGGTGCGGTGTAAAGGGCCGTCCAGACGCGCCCGTCTTCGTCGAGTACGAGTGACCCGCTGAGCGAAACGGCCGTGCCGTCGGCGAGCTTGCCGACGGTCTTGACGCCGCCGGCCGAGTCCGCGGTGAACGTAAGGTAACCGCTGCCGAACTCGCTGCCGCCGGGCAGCGCAGCCGTATAGTAACCGGTGAAACCGTCGGCCAGAAACGCTGACATGCCGGCGCCCTTCCAGACGTTGCGATAGAGGGTTAGCCAACCGCCGTCCCCCAACGCGCCGTCTGCTTTGCCGAGCGTGGCCGACACGGTGGCGCGCAGGTCATCCGACTGAATGTTCGCGGCGGGCGAGGTGACGGCCAGCGTCAGCGGGATGGCGGCTCTGGAGACCTTCGCCGTGCTGGTCAGCCAGAACGTGCCGCTTTGGTCGAGAGACGCGTACGACGACGCCGTGAACGTGAAGTTCGACCCTCGCAGGGTTAGCTTGCCGGAGATCGCGCCTTGCGAGGACACCGTGAGCGCGGCGACGCCAGACCCCAGTGGATCGAGACCGGCCAAGCCGTTGAACGTGCCCTGAGCCCACGTCGGCAACGCCGCGACGCATAGCGCGAAGGCCTGCGGGACAGCCGCGCCCTTGGCGTTGGAGAGGGTGAGCGTGACGACATTCGTGCCGCCCTTGGTCGGCACGCCGACGATGCTCTGCTTGGCGGCGTCGTATTTGAGCCCGGTCGGCAGGCCGAGCGCGGCCAGGGTCGGCAGCGCGTCCGACTTGAAGCTCAGAGGCAGGGAGAAGGCCACGCCCACCGTGGCGGTCTGTGCGCCTGGGTTGCAGATCGACGGGCAGGAGATGGACGAGAGCGGCATGAAAAATGCTTTTACCTCGATAATGCCGTTTGTATCGGTTCCTTCGGTCGCCACGACGGAGCGCGTATAGGCTTGTCTGCCGTTGTCCCACCCCGTGAAGACCCAACCGGTCGCGGCTTTGGCCGTGAGCGTGAGCGGTTTGCCCGCGTAGGCGAGCCCGCCGGAGGGGGTGACCGTCCCGCCCGCGGCCGGGCTGGCGGTGGCGGCCACCTGTGCGCCGCTCTCGTCGAGCGTGATCGTGTCGTTCTTGGTGGCCGACATCCCAAAAGCATTGCGCACACGGAAATAGACCGTCTTGGCGCCTATTCCGGCGGGGAGGTCAAAGGCCGGGGCCGTGGAATAGGCCTTCCAGAGCGCTCCGGTGAGCGTCGAGACCGTGCTGGCTTGATACTCGGAGGGCACGCCGCTGCAAGCGTTGTCGAGCGTGACCCTGCGGCGGCCGGCTCCCGCCGCACCCGCGTTGATCGCGAGCGTGACGACGGCCGGTTTTGCGGCGGTCTGCGAGAGGGATTCGCTGACAACCGCCGAATCGCCCGCCGCATTG
This sequence comes from bacterium, assembly GCA_025360845.1. Taxonomy (GTDB): domain Bacteria; phylum Verrucomicrobiota; class Kiritimatiellia; order RFP12; family UBA1067; genus JAHFSX01. The sequence continues at coordinate 17,121 of JANYBJ010000105.1, read as the reverse complement.
CGGACCTTAAAGTAGACGGTCTTGTCGCCCGCGCCGTCCGAGAGCGTGAACGAAGGCGCGGCGGCATACCACTGCCACTCCGCGCCCGCGAAGTTGGGCGACTCGCTGGCCATGTAGAGCGTCGGCGCGTTGGAGCAGGCGTTGTTGAGCGTGACGACGCGGTCGGCCGTCGTGGCTCTGCCCTTGTCGAGCGAGAAGGTGACCACGCGCGGCAGCGGCAGCGTGCGGAACGCGAAGACATAGAGCTTGTCTGAGCGGCAGAGGATGTCGACCACGCCGTCGCCGTTGATGTCACTGGCGATGACGGTACCCATCTTGCTGCCGGCCTGGATCGAAGCCACGACGTTCAGGCGCGCGTCCAATACGCGCAGCAGTCCCTTGTCGTTCTGCGTGACGATGTCCAATACGCCGTCGCCGTCGAGGTCGCAAAGCAGCTTCACGTAGCCGACGCCGCTCTTCTCCAGAAGCTTGTTCAGCGAGCTGTCTAACAGGTAGGTTTTTTCGCCCGACGTCGCAGTCGCGATAATTTCCGGGTTACGGTCACCGGCCAAGTCGCCGACCGCGTACGTCCAGCCGGCGTTGGCGGGGCCGCTGAATGTGGCCGTCACGGTGCCGTCGGCTGCATAGACGAGCATGCGCGAGGTTCCCTTGTTGACGGCGTCGTGGCTTTCGAAGCCGAGGATTTCGCAGACGCCGTCGCCGTTGAGGTCGGAGAACACGTGGTCCGCGACGCCGTCGCCCAAGCCGGCATACTTCTGGGCGAGGTTGACGCTGCCCGACTCGCCGACCGAGACGAGGTACATGTCGCCGTCGGTGGTGCCGCTGCCGGAGACGCCCTTATTGACGGTAGCGGAGCGCATCGTGACGTCGAGGTCGCCGTCGCCGTCAGCGTCGGCGACCGAAAAGGCGTTGCCGTTGGTCGGGCCGACTTGGGCGTACCAGCGCTCGGAGGCGGTGGGCCAGTCGAAGCAGGCGACGCCGCGCGGCAGGGCGTTGGCGTGCAGCGCGTTGTAGCCCATCAGCAGGGTGGGCCCGTTGACCCCGACCGGCGCGACGGTAGCGTCAGCACCGTTTGAATGCAGGCCGGGGAAGGCCCTGAGCTGGTCGCCCCACCCATTGTAGAAGTAAGCGGAAAAGCCCGCGCCTCCGCTGCCCAGTCCGATGTCGAGGATGCCGTCGCCGTCCACGTCTTCGAGCATGGAGGCGAAACAGGCCTGCGGCAGCGAGACAAACCGCTTTTGCTGGCCGTCGCCTTGGTGTAAGCGCAGGACGCCGTCGGCCATGACTAGCTCGAGAGCGCCGTCGCCGTCCACGTCGCCGGTCAGGACGTCTCCGGGCGCGTTCGTCAGCGTGAAGACCGAAACGAGGTTGGTTGTCACGGGCACGGTCGTGCGCTCCGATGAGCAGGCTGTGCCGGCGCGATCCGCTCGCGGGTAGCGCCAGCCGGCCCAAGCCGGGGTGTGCGCGATGGACACCAGCGTGTCGCCGGAGACTTCATAGCCGGTGCCATTAAAGGTCGCGACACCGGCAAGTGTGTAGTCACCCGCGACACCGGTCACGCCGTAGCGCAGCGTCACCCGCGACGTATCCGAATCGCTCCAGGTGATTGTGCGCGAGCCGCTATTCCAGCTTGCGCCCGGCCCGGCAAGGCCGAGCGGCATGAGACCGACAGGGAGCGTTTCGACGCAACTCCAAGCCGTGTTGCTGAGGGTGGTTTTGACGGTGAGTGTAACGACCCTGCCGACAATGGCGCGTGCGGCCGAGCCCTCAACCGTCCACTTCGCGTAGAGCGAGTGATCTGCGGCGACGGTGACAGTACTGGAGGGCGCAATCTCGAAACCTGCTCCGCTTGCGCCGGTCCACCAACCGACGAAGGCATAACCGACCCTTGCAGGCGTCGGCAACGTGCCGTAGGCCGCGTTAAAAGTGACACTCTTGTTGGCGGGCTCCACGGCACCATTCTGAGCATCGAAGGTGACGGTATAGGCGTTGGCAGACCATGCGGCATAGAGCGTATGGTCTGCCGCGATCACGACAGCCGTCGAGTCTGTGACCGGCGAACCGGCGCCACCGACCGACGTCCACCAGCCAGCGAAGGAATAGCCGGTGCGCACGGGGGTCGGCAGCGTGCCGTAGGCGGCGTCGAAGGTGACGCTCTTGCTGATCGGATCGGCCACACCGCCTTGCGTGTTGAAAACCACCGTGTAGGACAGGGGAGCCCAAGAGGCATAAAGCGTCTGGTCGGAGGTGCTCGCAACGACCGTAGAGGCCGTGATCTGCGAGCCAGAGCCACCGGCCGTAGTCCACCAGCCGGCGAACGTGTAGCCGGCACGTGCGGGGGTGGGCAGCGCGCCATAGTCGGTGCCATAGGTCACGGTCTTCAAGGCGGGGGTGACCGTTCCGTCCTGCGCGTTGAAAGCGACGGTGTAGGTGGCCGGCACCCAGCTCGCATACAGGGTGTGATCCGCATTGGTCGCAACGAGCGTCGAGTCTGTCACGAGGGACCCGCCCAGCGACGCCGTCCGCCAGCCGCCGAAAATATACCCGGCACAGGCGGAGGACGGGAGTGTTCCATAGGCGAAACCGTAAGAGGCCGTCAGTGTTGCGGCAGGTGTCGGCACCGAGCCGCCCTGCGGTTCGAACGTCACCGTCAGCAGGGGCGGCGGGTCTATGAGCCGAATCGGCCGTCCCTGCCAAGCCGCAGTTCCAGCCAAGAGATCTCCAGACACATACGGCTGCCATTGTGCGAGTCTCGAAAACGGAACATACGATATGACAGATGCAGAATTCTGATACAGATCGGCCTCACTGTAAGAAGACCCGAACAGATCCAAAAACAACGAGGGGCAGCCGCCTTGATATTCGACGCGGGTCAACTGCGTACAATTCTGAAAGGCGAATGTGCCGATCGAAGCGACGCTCTCGGGAATAGCGATCGAGGCGAGCTTGCTGCAATCTCTGAACATGGCAGCCGCGATCACGTAAACACCCGGCTTGACTTGGACAGAGGTCAGTCCGCTGCAAGAGGAGAACGCGCCGATTTCAATCTTGCGCAGGCCGCTGCCGAGCGAGAGCGAGGTCAACCGCGCGTTCCCCACAAACGCATTCGCACCAATGGAGGCGACACTGTCTGGAATGTCGAGGTTGCCGCTAAGTTTGGGGCATAGATAAAACGCGTAGCCACCAATGGAAGACACCCGCTTCCCCAAAGAGAGCGTTGTGAAACCCGAATACGCGAACGCATAAGAGCCGACGCTAGTGACTTGATCAGGGATCGATACCGACCCGACAAGATTCTTGCAGAAATAGAAAGCGTCAAAACCAATAGAGGTCAGCGAGTCCGGGAGGGTGAGCGCCGAAATATAGTAGCCAGGGCTCGTAACGTTACTCCCGTAAAACACGCCACTGTCGTAGCTGTACCCGGCGTTCGCAATCGCCACGATTGTATAACCGCCGTCGACGGGGTCGCCGAGCGGCAGGCGGCAAGGGGTTGCGGCGCGTGTCCGAACGCTCGTAATGGTAAGCTGAGAACCGGACACCAAAACGTTTAAGACCCATGGCGTGCTGCTGTGGCTGACGGTTCCGGCCGCTGAATTATACGTCCAGCACTCCGGTCCGCTCACCGTCAGCGTGAGCGTCACGGTGGCGTGCAAGTCGTCGCCGTGGTTGAGTACGCGGAACTCGACGCTGAAGTTTCCAGCCGCCGCCGGTGTCCCGGTAATCGTCCCGTCCGTGCCTAATGTCAGGCCGGAAGGCAGGGAGCCGCTCGAAATTTCCCAGCGGTACGGCGGTCTTCCGCCCGTTGCGGCGAGTGTGGCTCTGTAGGAAACTCCCACCGTAGCGGAGGGGAGAGAAGACGTCGTGATGACCGGAAAATCCGAGAAGACGAAATCGACGCCCCAGCGGTTGCCGACCGTTCCGCCGCCGAACGGGTCACTGTACGTGCCTGTTGTTTCATTGTAGGTGTACAGGGTGGAAGCGCTGGCGACAACATCGACAGTCTGGGTTGAGGCGACCACATCGTCAAACGCTACGACCTTCCACGTGTCGTTCGTCCGAGCGACGGGGTCGGGCACAGACACCGCGTAAACGCCATGGGCGTCTGACATGCCGGGAGCGAGCAGCACACCGCCGCCCACACGGTACGCGGAGACCGAGACGCCGGCGAGAGGATTGCCGTTGGCATCCGTGACGCGGCCGCTGATGATTTCGCCGGTCCCTTGCGGAAAGACGTTGAACACGAGGCTCCGCAGGATGGAGAAGGCGTAGTAGGTCGTATCGAATACGGGCAGGTTGTACCAGACGTCGTCGTTGCCGGACCAGCCCATGTTGAGGTGGAGGTAGAGCAGGCCGCCGTAATACCCGTAGCCGTCGGCCACGACCGCGTGACCGCCGCTGCTCCCCTTGATGCTAAGCCCTACGGGATACCCGGCGTCCAGGTTTGCCAACACTGCGTTCGGAAGGTGCCGGTCGACGCCGATCTCGTAGTCGCTGATCGCACAAGCGTTGGCATAGCCGAAGAGGTTGGTGAACACAGCGGCGAGAATCGGCGTGTGCGTGTCGGAGCTCGAGGAGCTGTAGCGCATATGGACGGCGACGCCGACATCGCGAGCGACTTTGCTGATGGCATCGCGCTGGGCGTCGGTCGTGGTGCCGTCTGGAACGAACGGCATATCCTGCCATGCGTACGTTCCTCCGAACAGATCCATATTAGTTCCAACGCCATCTACTGCGCAATAGAAAGACCGCTGCGGAACGGAGACGGACGGAGACGGCCACTCGTGGTACCGCATGATTTGGGCGCCCACCGTCGCCACGCATCCGCAGGCGTAGTTTTTCGGCGTGAACCGATTGTACGTGTTAACGCCCCCAACTGCCTTCTGGTTCCATTTCGACTGCACAAGCGGCGCGACGCGCACATCGCTGACCGACGCAAGACCGGTCGACTCAGCCGAAACGCCGTCGTCCAGCAGCGCGGCCCAAGCCGCACTGCTGGCTGAGCCGGCGACGGACTGCGCCGCCTGGGTCAAAGGCTGCCGAACGGGCGAGGACGCGGCGATCCGCTGCGACAGATCCTGCTTCAACAGGTCCAGCAGCGGGCTGCCCTCATCCACAACGGACTCCCCGTCACCGGAAAAGGCGATGATCGGTCCGATGCTGTCGTCGGCCGGTGTGACGACGAAGCCGCCTCCGTCCAACCGGACGACGTGGAGCAAAGGGGTGCCCCCGTCGTCCGCATACGTCTTGGCCCCCAGAACCGTCCGTCCCACGTCTGTTCCGAGCGGTGCCGCCTGACGCGCCAGCCAGTGGGCCACGGCCGTCTCCGCCTGGCGTGAGGTGATCTCCGCCGCAAACGTGGTGCCTGTGCCAAACAGAAACATGTACGCTAGTGCCACGAATGCGGCCCTTTTCACGTGTCTGCGGATCATGTTGCGAGCATCCTCCCCCTTTGTTAGGCGGCCATCCGCCAAGATGATCGCTGTCGCCTATACAACCGTGCAGACCGCCGAATGCGCGGCGATGTCGGCCTTGATCACCTTGACCAGATCTTCCGAAACCGGCTGGTTGAGCTTGATGATGGCCAGCGACCGCTGCGTCTTGGCGTTGTGCGGGTTGCGCATATCCTCGATGTTGATGCCCGCGTCGGCCAGCTTGCGGCTGATCGAGGCGATCACGCCCGGACGGTCGTCGTACAGGCAGAAGAGTGTCGCGCCGCTCGGCTCGAAATAGAGGCGGTCGAACTCGTCGATGCGCGACACCGTCTGCACGCCCTCGGTGACCGTGCCGCGGACACTGAAGCTCTTGAGGCTCTGGTTCGGCAGTTCGACAGTCAGGTCGATCGTCACCGCATTGCCGTAACCCTTTTCGACGTTGGCCTCGCGGTTGACCAGTTCGATTCCCATCTCCTTCAGGAATTTGACCGCCGCCTTATAGTCGTTGTAGCGGTCGAAATCGTGCCAGATGCCCGAGAGAATCGAGACGGTCAACCACTTGCCGAACGGCGCGAGCGCCCCGTAGAAGCTGGTCTCCAGCATCTTGATCGGAGTCTGGGTGCCGGAAAGCTGCCGCACCAGGCTTGCCAGATTGTACGCCAGTTCGCAGTAGGCGCGCTCCAGGCCCTCCGGGATGTCGCGGTTGACGATGCAGCTCATGTCGCCCTTCTCGTCCAGATCGATGAGTTCCTGCGCCGCACGCTGCGCCGCCACGCAGTTGGCTTCGTACGTGTTGGCGCCGAGATGGGGCAGCATGATGTCCGCGATGTCCGCCATGCTCTTGGGGCCGGCCTCGTCCTTCGGGTACACGTCGTTCAGGTAGCGCAGTTTCTTTTCGGCTTTAACCGCGCGCAAGGCCTCCTCGTCAACGATGCCGAAGCGCGCGCAATTGATGATGGTCGCGCCCTTTTTCATCAGCCCGAGCAGCTTGGTGCCGACCAGTCCGCGCGTGCTGTCGCCGCCGGGGATATGCAGCGTCACGTAATCGCACTGGCTGAAGATCTCCTCCAGCGTGGCGGACTCGATGCCGAGATCGCGGACGCGGTCGCTGTTCACGAGCGGATCGTAACCCAACAGGCGGCACTCGAAGCCCTTGAGCCGCTTGGCCACGAGGCGCCCGATGTTGCCGAGACCCACGATGCCCACGGTCTTGCCCGTGACCTCGCGGCCCATATAATCCTTCTTTTCCCAGCCGCCCGCGCGGGTGGTCGTGTCGGCCTTGACGATGTGGCGCGCGTCGGCGAGCATCATGGCGACCACCTCTTCGGCTACGCCGTTCGCGTTCGCGCCGGGCGTGTTCATCACGTCCACGCCCTTTTTGCGGGCATGCTTAATGTCGATCGTGTCATAGCCCGCGCCCGCACGGATCACGACCTTGAGACTCGGCAGTACGTCGATCACGGCGGCAGGCACCGTCTCGCTGCGGACGATCACCGCGTAGGTGTCCGGATGGGCCTTGACCTGCTCGTCGAGCGGCGTCTTGGCGTCTTGCACAACCTCATAACCGCCATGCGCCTTCAGGATGTCGGCCGCCACGGAGTCCAGCTTGGTCGGAATCAGAACTTTTTTCATGCTTCAACAGTTCCTCTGGGTTTGGTACTCTCAAAACACATCGCGATCAGACAGGTGCGTCAACGGCACACCCGTTGACCCCGTCTGAAGCAGGTTCATACTTTAATCCTGTTGAGGACTGGAATCAAGCACAGTTGCTTGGTTTGCGAATTTTCAACGCGCCCACCGGCACTGATTGGAAGCGGGAAACAATGATGGATAACGGTAAATTGTGGCTTGCGGCGCTTCTGACGACCGCCACTCTCTTTTCGGCTCAGGCACAGGGAGGCTACTCGGCGGCCAACCAAGGGTATGCCACCGACAAGCTCGAAGGGTTCGAGGCGTTCGACAAGGATGAGCGTCTGCCCCAGAAAGAGAAGTCGTTCTGGTACTCCGTAGACGAGAAAACCGCCGCCGCACAGTTCGCCTATGCCGCGAAGCTGGAAACGGCAGGCAAGAACAAGGCTGCACGCAAAGCCTACGAAGCCCTGGTGCGGCAGTGGCCCACCGCCCCGGAAGCCGCGCAAGCCCAGTTCGCGCTCGCACAGCTCTTCGAAAAGATGGAAAAGTATAATCATGCGTTCGATGAGTATCAGTATTTGATGACCTACTTTGCCGGACAGTGCCCCTACAACGAGGTGCTGGACCGCCAGTTCCGCATCGCCAACCTTCTGCTCCACGGCAACAAGAGCATGTTCGGCTGGCTCCTCAACGGAACCGACACGATCCGCGAGCGCTTCGAGAAAATCGTGGTCAACGCGCCTCGCTCCGCCATCGCTCCCGAAGTCATGCTCATCATCGGCAGCATCCGCGTCTCCGCAGACGAGAAGCAGGAGGCGATCTCGGTCTACGACGGCATCCTCAACCGTTTCCCCGGCTCGCCGCAGTCGGTCTCCGCCGCCTACCTCGCCGCCCAGTGCCGTTACGATCTGGCGGTCAAGCACCGTTACAACGAGCCGCGTTGCCGCGAGTCGATCGCCTTCTTCAAGGCCGTGCTGGCCCGCGTGCCGAATCACCCGCAAAAGGAGCAGATGACGACGTGGCTGAACGAGTTGACCAACCAGTTGATCGACCAGAACTACCAGCAGGCGCTCTTCTACGACACCCGCCAGCGCAAGCCCGAGGCCGCCAAGGCCGCCTACCGCCGGTTCCTGACCGAATTCGGCGACTCAAAATACGCCCCGCAGGTCCGCGCCCGTCTCACCGAACTCGATCAAGGGCAAGCAACCACCAACACCCCCGCTAAATAGGAGCCGCCATGCGTGCTTACCTTTCTCTTCCACTGACCCTCGCGGTTGGACTTCTTTTCTCGGCAGGATGCGCCTCTTACCGCTTCAAGTCCGCGGTTCCCGAAGAACTGCGCACCATCTCGGTGCCGGTTTTCGAGAACGCTTCCGGGTTCCCGGAGATCGACGCCGTCGTCACCGAGTATGTGCTGCGTGAGTTTCAGCGTGAGGGCACCTTCAAGCTCAAAAACGTGAATGACTCCTCGTTCAAGCTTCTTGGCAAACTGACCAAAAGCAGCACGCACCCGATCAACTTCGACCGCAATTACGGCGCGCGCACATCGGAGTACCGCTACTCGCTGGAAGCCGAGATCACGCTCGTGGAACGCGGCACCGGAAAGCTGCTCATCGACGGCATGAAGATCAAGGCCAACACGACTTTCCTCACGCATGGCGACATGCTCACCGGTCTGCAGGACGCCTACCCCCGCATCGCCAAGGAGCTCTCGCGCTCGATTGTCGATGCCGTGTTGGCGCAATGGTGATCCGCCCATGAGGCTTCACGACACCCTTCACGTCGAACGCGCCGTTCTCGCCCAGGTCGTCCACTCCCGGATGGACGCCGCCGAGGCCGCCGACTCGTTGCTCGAGCTGGGCCGCCTCGCCGACACCGCCGGGCTGGAGGTCGCCGGACAGCTCACGCAGAACCGCGAGAAGCCCGACGGCGGCACCTTTTTCGGTGCCGGCAAGGTCGAGGACCTGAAGGCGCTCGTCGCCGAAAAAGCCGCGAACACCGTCATTTTCGACAACGCGCTCAACGCCATCCAGTCGTACAACCTCGCAAAAGCGCTGGGCGTCCGCATCATGGACCGGAACGAGATCATCCTCGAGATCTTCGCACGCCGCGCACGCTCCGCCGAGGCTCAAAAGCAGGTCGAACTCGCTCAGCTCGAATTCCAGCTCTCGCGCATCCCCGTCACCCAGGCGCAGCAGCGCTTCCGCGGCGGCATCGGCATGAAGGGCCCGGGCGAAAGCCATCTCCAACTCCGCAACGAACCCCTGCGCCGCCGCATCGCCGAACTCAAGAAACGGCTGGCCGATATCCAAGAGCGGCAGACCTCCCGCGGCCAAGCCAAACGCGAATGGCCCGTCGTCTCGCTCGTCGGCTACACCAACGCCGGCAAGTCCACCCTCCTCAACACGCTTTCCGACGCCGACGCCTATGTGGACGACCGCCTCTTCGCCACACTCGACACCAAGACCCGCAAAGTCTGGCTGACCGAGAAACGCCAAATCCTGCTGACCGACACGGTGGGCTTTATCCGCAATCTGCCGCACGGCCTCGTGGCCTCCTTCAAGTCTACGCTTAACGTCGCCGTTCAGGCCGACCTGCTTCTGGTCGTCGTCGACGCCGCCTACCCGCGCGTGGACGACCACATCGCCGTCTGCACCCGCACGCTCGAAGAGATCGGCGCCAAGGACGTGCCGCACCTGCTCATACTGAACAAGTGCGACCGCGGCAGCGCGGACAACGCGGTCCTGCACGTGACGGAAAAATACCCGCAGGCCATTCCGGTCTCGGCCAAGACCGGCTACGGGCTCGACCTCCTCAAACGGGCCATGATCGAGGAACTCCAAAAATGCTGCCCTTTGTGGCAGTTGCCGTCCGCCGCCAGTCCTAGGCGCTAACGACTCGCAGGAAGCGACACGATGAAAAAAAACATGTTGGTTTTTGGTTCTTGGTTAGGGGTCGCCGTTCTGGCGTTCGCCGGAGAGCGGGTCGCGCTGTGGCCGGAAGGCAAGATCCCGGATTTCCAAACCCAGCAGATCGCGGCGACCACCCAGGAGGTGAACGCGCCGGGTTTCAAGGCGGCGGAACAGGCGATGCCGCATCTCGACTGGTACGAGCCTCCGGCGCAGAAAAACGGCGGATGCGTGTTGCTCATTTCCGGCGGCGGTTACCAGAGTTGCTGCGACGGGGAGTGGATTGACCGGGCCGCGAAGAAGTTCACCGATCTCGGGTTCGTTTGCGCGAGCCTCACCTACCGCACGCCGCGTCCGCAAGGGCTGCCGATCTACCAGAGCGCGTGGGAGGACGGGCAGCGCGCCGTCCGCCTCGTCCGCAGCGAGGCGCAGAAGCGCGGCTTCAACCCGGAGAAGATCGGCGCGTTCGGCTTCTCCGCGGGCTCGCACCTGACGGTCTTGCTCGCGACGAGCGCGCTCACGCCGGCGTACGGGCCGGTCGACGCGCTCGACCAGCTTCCGTGCCACGTCAACTGGGCGGTGCCGATCTACACCGCCTACGCGCTCACGGACGGACTCGCCGGCCCCAACACGCGCGAGGGCGACGCGATCGACGCCAAGCTCTCGGACGTGTTCAAGTTCGACGCGAAGACGTGTCCGATGGCGCTCTTTCACGGCGGGGCGGACGTCTATTCACCGAACGGTTCCATGCAGATCTACCGCCAGCTCCGCAGGATGAAAATCCCGGCCGAGCTCCATCTCTTCGCGGACCGTCCCCACGGCTTCATGGGCGACCCAAACAAAGGCGAGGACGGCACCGCCTACGACCACTGGCTCGACCGTATCGCCGAGTACCTCCGCCAGATGAATTTCGACGGGCGTCTCGGCGCGGAAGTCGCTCTGATGGCGCGCTATCCGAACGACGATGCTCGCGGCGAGTACCGCAAGGAGCCGGTCTGGCCTGAAGGCAAGATGCCGGATGTGCAGACGGACCAGTGCCTGCCTTATCTCGAGTGGCACATGCCGAAGGAACTCAAGACGAAGGCGATCCAGATCATCTACTCGGGCGGCGGCTACGGGGGCAACAGTCCGGACGACTTTGAAGTCGCTCCGGCGCGGCGCTACCTGAACGAAAAGGGCATGACGGTCGTGACGATGAAATACCGCACGCCGCGTCCGCTGGGCGGGCTGGCCAAGCACACGACGGCGTGGCAGGATTTGCAGCGCGCCGTGCGGGTCGTCCGCAGCCAGGCCGCGGCCAAGGGACTCGATCCCGACCGCATCGGCATCATGGGTTCCTCGGCCGGCGGGCACCTGACGCTCATGGGCGCGACCAGCTCGAAACGCCGCTCCTATGGGCCGATCGACGACCTCGACACGCTCCCTTGCAGCGTGCAGTGGGCCGTCGCGATTTATCCGGCGTACGCGCTCACGGACGGCGCGGACGCCCCGAACGCGAAGGGCGGCAACGAGGACGACGCAAGGCTCGTCCCCGAGTTCTCGTTCGACCTCGCGACGTGTCCGGTCCTGTTCATCCACGGCGATGTGGACGGCTGGGCCGCGATGAATTCGGTGAAGTGCTGGGAGCAGCTTCGCCGGATGGGAATCCAGTCCGATCTCCACACGCTTGTCGGACGCGATCACTGCTTCCAGAGGATGGCATCCCCTGACACGGGCAGCTACACCTGGATGGGGCGCATTTGGGAATTCATGAACCACAAGGGGTTCAACAAATGACAATGAACCTGCCCGGATGCTGAACAGCCACGCCAAGCTCGCGGAAAAAATCATGGCCGTCACCTTCGCGCAGCGCGACATTGAATCGATTGTCCTCAAGCCCGGTTTTATTGCTGGCTGCGGGCTTTTCCTGAAAGAAACATCGAGCGCACACTATAGGCTGGGCGTTTCTATTTGACCCGATTTGCGGCTCGCCCGGCGGTCGAGCCCTACCGGAACATGCAAGAAGCAGCAAAACGGGGGCCTTCAGCGGTAGGGACGGACCGCCGGGCCGTCCGTTCATGTGCGTTGAAGGGTCAAATAGAAACGCCCTGACACTATAGGCGTAAATTTAATATTCAACTTGAAAATTACGCCAACATGGGTTATCCGGATCGAGAAGGCGTGAGCTGTGTAAGCTATCGACAACGGCACTGAGAACGCTGGCCGGGGGGAGGCCAGATACGATGAGCCGTTCCGCTTGGTCTTCGAGATCCTGAACGAACTCATGGCCGCGCCCGCGCCGAAACGCAAGCCGATCGGGTTCGGCGTGAAGGAGCGGCGGACGCGATACTCGGTGCGGAAATCCTAATCGTAATCATAATCTTAATCTCCCCCCCCCCATCCTTCTCGCGGTATGGATTACGATTATGACAACGATCACAATCTGGAGGGCGAGCGTCCCCGCGAGCCGCCGGTCCAAGTACGGCCATGTCCGCTTTCCGCCCTCATGCGCAAAAGCGGCGTCGCGCGGAATACCGCTTGCCGCACGCACTCCAAGACCGCTGCCGCTTATGCAGGGGACGCGTCATGCGCCGAATAGCAGGTGCAACCAGCACCTCCACTTTTGACAGAACGCACGCAAAGAGAAGGCCCTCACGGGCCCACTACAAACGATAACGCCTCGCTTTCTCAGGTTTGTAGTGGCGCCGTGAGGCGCTTCTTGGCCAAAAGGTAGTTGCTGTGGTGCGATCCATCGTCTTCAAAAACAAGGCTCTGGTTCGCCTCGTGGCGTGACAGGATGGTTTACAAGGATGCAGAACGTGTGTGCGGGCTCAAAGCGGTCGCGCGTTCAGCGGCAGGGGGGGGGTGAAGCGATGCTTGCGAAATGGCATGAGAAAGGAAGAGAAGGGGGCTAGTGTCTCGATGTCCCGATATGATAATCATCCCCCTTCAACTTCACTCACTCCCGTACGCTTCGCGCTCCATACGCACAAACCTTGTCCCTCAGTCACAATGGTCACAATCGATTGCAGTCCGTGTCGGTCTTATTGACCAAATGGGGAAAATAGGGAATTATATAACCCACAAGTGAGCTATGTTTTTCTCGATTTCTAGTCGGCGGCATGGTCGCAAGTACGGTATCTGCAACTGTTGGAGAATGCCAAGAGCAAAAATCTTGTCTGACGCTCTCAGGACAGGAACCGCCCTCAATCCGTTTCGAAGGTACCCAAGAAACAACGGAAATCCCCGTCTCATTTGATGGCGCTTTTCCTGCACAGATTGATATTGGGAATGTTCCGCTTAAAATGACGGCATGCCAACAAGTCGTAATGCGTATAAGCCGAAATCCAGTTGTTTGTTTGAAGGGATGGAATATCGAAATTCCGTTTGGAGACGCCATTGTTGAAAGTCTGACCCGCGAAATGGCTCGCAAGTTTATCATGCTATCCAGCAAACTGGCCGAGAAGTTCACGGACGAGGAACGGGGGGCATGGTACCACATCGTAGAAAATGTGGATTACGATACGTATTGTTACGATGTCTCGGAACCGGAACCCCATGTTGGACGGGTTGAGAACATCAAGGGCCAAGCCGTGACCGTGAAATTTGCGTTTGATAGCGAACGCCGGAAGATCAGTGGCGACATGGTGCGCGAAAGCCGGTTGAACCTGTGCAATCAAGGCGAGTCTTTTTCATGCCGTGCGAAACTGTCCCGTGACGGTCGTTCCGTTGTCAGTCCAACCGATGTGACGCCCCTGCCGGACACGGAGCCGAATGTCGTCTTTGAAAATGTCTGACACATGGCAAATCGACTTCTGGGATGTCGGACAGGGTGATGGTTCCGTCATTCTGCTCCCGACCGGCGAATATATCCTTATCGACACCGGTTGTTGATAAAACTGCGGCACAATTGCCCAAAGACATGAAAGCGACTTGGGATGCTCTTAACCGTAATTCGACATTAGACACGACCCTGCTTCTGACCCAGCGGCTGACGTTCAGACGCTCACAAAAGTGTGACAGGCCTTCAGTTGTTTAGCCGAGCGAGTCCACGTCCGCGAGACAAGAACGCTCAACGCACAACATTCAACTCTCAACGCTCAAGCGAAGAGAGGGAGAAACGCTGAACGACGAACGTCCAACGCTGAAGTGGAAATGCGAGGCCAGCGGGGTGTTTGCGCGAGAGAAGCGTTTTGCCCACGCGTTGCAGGCGAGGCTGGCTACGCGTGTGGCGGCGGGCGGGGCTGCCTATCAAAGGTATAGACTGACAAGCTTGATTGTGTCAACTTACAAGCGGATATGGCGTCTCACACTAAAAGGTGATTTATGAGGTTTATTAATGGGTTGCGCTTGCTTTTTCAACAAAAATCATATTATAGTGTGATTCATATTCACGGTAGAAGGAGGTGTTGGCTTTGTCTGCACGGCCGATAGGAGAGCGAATCAAGGCGAGACGGCGGGAATTGCGTGTCACGCAACCGCATCTGGCCGAGCTGGCTGAGGTCAGCGTGAACACGGTCTGCAAGCTGGAACGCGGTCAGGGCAACCCGACACTGGACGTCCTGCTGCGGATCGCGGAGGTCCTCGGCCTGGAACTCTTGCTGGACGTGCGGAAGGGGACGACGAATGCGTAAGGCCGCCATTTACCGGAACGGGGTGCGCGCCGGAGTCCTGACGGAGCAGGAAGACCGCAAGCGGTATGATTTCCGTTACGACGATGTCTACTATGCCGACGGGACGCAGCCGCCGGTCAGTTTGACGCTGCCCAAGACGCGGCAGGAATACCAAAGCGGGCATCTGTTTCCGTTCTTCGCCAACATGCTCAGCGAGGGCGCGAACCGGAGTGCGCAGAGCCTTAACCTGAGAATCGACGAGCGTGACGACTTCGGGTTTCTTCTAGCGACCGCGCAGACCGACACGATCGGTGCGGTGACGGCAAAACCCATAGAGGATTGAACCGTGTTGTTCGACATCAGAAACGTCAGCCACACCCTCCCTTACGATCCGCCGCAACGCGACGCAGGGACTGCGGAGCTGTTTCTGGAGAACCGTAAACGCGCCTCTATTTCCGGCGTCCAGGAGAAGGTGGGCATGGTGGTTGACAGGAGGACGCTCCGGTTGGCGCGGGACGGCGAACAGAGCACCCACATTCTAAAACCCGTGCCGCGCGATCTGAGAAACGCCGAGCAGGTTCCGGCGAACGAACATCTGACCATGCAGACCGCACGGAAGGTTTACGGTATCGACACAGCGGACAATGGCCTCGTCTTCTTCAAGGACGGGTCGCCCGCTTATCTCACACGGCGGTTTGACGTGAAGCCTGGCGGAGAGAAGTGGGCACAGGAAGACTTCGCGTCGCTCGCGGGCAAAACGCGGGACATGGACGGCCCGGATTTCAAGTACCGTTACAGCTACGAGGAGGCCGGACGGCTGGTGCGGGCCTACGTTCCGGCATGGCGGGTCGAAATCGAACGCTTCTTCGCCGTGGTCGTATTCAACTACCTCTTCTCGAACGGCGACGCCCACCTGAAAAACTTCTCCCTGCTGGAGAACAGGAGCGGGGACTTCCTGCTCGGTCCGGCATACGATTTGATCAACACGCGGCTGCATGTCGCCGACACCGATTTCGCACTGGACAAGGGGCTGTTCGCGGACGGGTTCCGCAGCCCGTATTGCAAAGACAAAGGCCACCACGGAAAAACAGATTTTCTGGAATGGGGTGTCCGGCTCGGTATCCCTCCCGCGCGGCGCGAGAAACTGTTGGCGCCTTTTCTGGAACCGCAAGCCCGTGTCGAAGCGGCTGTCGCATCTTCGTTGCTGGCACCGTCAGAGAAACGGGGTTATCTGCTCATGTATCAGACGCGGCTCAACCGGCTGAATGAACAACGCTAAGGAATAAGGACTCATACAATGAAGAAACTGATGCTCATCGTCGTTGCGGCGATTGTCTCGGGCTGTTGCACGGTCTGCAATGCGCAGAAGAATTCGGGGACGACGTTCGCGAAGGAGGCGCTCGCTCCGTACGTCGAAAACGGACAGCTTCCGGGCGCGATCAGCGTCCTTTACAAAGACGGTCTGCAGGAGGTCGCCTGCGTCGGTTACGCCGACGTCGCGGCGAAGCGCCCGATCACGCTGGACGACGTCTATATGCAGTGTTCGCAGACGAAGGGCTTCTGCGGCGTGACGATCGCGATCCTCGTTGAAGAAGGCAAGATCAAGCTCGACGACCCCGTTTCGAAATACCTGCCGGAATTCAAGGAGCTCTGGGTCCTCGACTCCAACTCGAACGGCGTGAAGCAACTCGTGTTGGCGAAGAATGTGCTCACCGTCCGCATGGCCATGAACCACACCGGCGGGTTCCCGTTCGAGATTTGCGCGAAGCAGGGCAACCTCAAGGGCGGCGGCTGGTCCGGCGGCGCTCCGCTCCGGCAGACTGCGGCGATCGCGGCGGCGTGTCCGCTGCTCTTCGAACCCGGAACGAAGGACCAGTATTCAAACACCGGGATCGACATCGGCGCGGCCATCGTCGAGGTGGTGACCGGCAAGCGCTGGGAGGACTTCCTCAAGGAGCGTGTCCTCGATCCGCTCGGCATGACGTCCAGCTCGTTCCGTCCGACCGACAAGCAGCTCAAGACGCAGGTGGAGATGTACGACTGCGTGAAAGATGCGCCCGCCAAATACCGCTTGCAGAATGAGATGGAGCAGCGTCCCTACAACGACGCCCACGTCTTCGCTTCGGCGGGCGCGGGGCTCTGGACGACCGCGAACGACCAGCTCAAGTTCTACAAGATGCTCATGAATCTCGGCGTGGGCGAGAACGGCGTGCGGATCCTCAAGGAAGAAACCGTTCGGGAAATTCTCGCGAAGTCGACGCGTCCGAAAGGCTTGGGCGGTTATTCGCTCGGGCTCTCCGCGCCGGAAGCAGACACGGAAGACGCGTGGTTCGGTCACGGCGGCGCGTGGGGCACGAACTGCATGGTCAACTGGCACCGCAAGGAGCTGAAGCTTTGGGCCGTGCAGCTCTGCGGCGATCCGCGTCCCTGGGACACGGCCCGCACGGCGGCGGAGGACAAGTTCTTCAAGTACGCGATCGACAACTCCGGTGCCGACGCCTACACCGGCCGCGTCAAGTAATGGCCCGGTGTTGACGGGCAGGAGTCGAAAGCCGT
>JANYBJ010000053.1 GCA_025360845.1 bacterium | reverse complement strand
AGGGTGATCAAAAAAGCGTAGAATTTCGGAAGGACCAGTCCCATGATGCCCCAGAACCCGAGGGCGAAGAGCAAGGCCTTGCCCGGCTCTTTGGGCCGCAGTGCCGGTATCGACAGGCAGAACAGGTAGGGGATCAGCCCGCAAAATACGAGGAAGCTGCACAGCGAAAAGGGTGCCCCGTATCGCGCCTGCCACTGAGAAATGATCCCCAGAGCGTCCCGCACGGGCGGCAGCCCGTAATAGGCCGCCAACAGCGCACAGGCGGAGCCTTGCAGTATCAGCCCCGGCACCAGGTTGGCGCGTGCGGCTTTGAGGCCGATCTTCCACGGATTCATTTCCATCGGCTCTATGATACCCGACCGCCATTTCGGTTCAAAGCGTAAACGGCGCGACTTGCGCCCGCGCCCGAAATGGTCTTGCTTCCGAAACCGAAGGTGTAGTAAGTATTAAGTATGAGTGACACGTCTAAGGAGCAGGCTGGCGACTTCGAACTGCCGGTCAAGGGGTTTAAGGGAACGCCGGAGGAGATCGAGCGGCAGTGGTACGAGCAGGTCTACAAGGGCCGGGGCGACTCCATGCTGCAGCTGACTTGGCGGGCCGTGCTGATGGGCTCGATCCTCGGCGGAGTGCTGTCCTTGACGAACCTGTACATCGTGCTGAAGGCGGGCTGGAGCTTCGGCGTGGCGATCACGGCCTGCATCCTCTCTTACGCGATCTGGACCGGCTTCTACAAGCTTGGCCTCGCCAAGACGCCGATGACCATTCTGGAGAACAACTGCATGCAGTCGACGGCCAGCGCGGCCGGCTACTCCACGGGCGGGACGCTGGGCTCCGCGTTCGGTGCCTACATGATTCTGAGCGGCCAGCCGCTGCCGATCCCGCTGACGCTCGCGTGGGTCTTCTTTCTGGCGGTGCTCGGCGTCACCATGGCCATCCCGATGAAAAAACAGATGGTGAACATCGAGCAGCTGCCGTTCCCGAGCGGCATCGCCGCGGCCGAGACCCTGCGCGCGCTGCACTCGCACGGCGCGAAGGGCCTGCGCGCCGCGAAGGCCTTGGCGATCTCGGGCGTGCTGGCCGCGCTCGACAAGTTCTGGGCCGAAGGGCTGCCGCTGGTCAACGCGAAGTGGGAGGCGTTCTCGAGCGCCGCCTTGCTCGTCCAGGCCGAGAAGTGGCTCTGCGGCTCGTCCTACGCCGCGCTGAAGGGCCGCACGGTGATGTTCACGTGGGACGCGATCTTCGTCGCCGCGGGAGCGATCATGGGGCTGCGCGTCTGCGTCACGATGTTCATCAGCGGGACGCTGTGCTGGGCGGTGTTCGTCCCGCTCCTGCAGCGGCACGGCGTCATCGCGGGCTCCGGGTTCCGCGAGCTGGTGCAGTACACGCTGTGGGGCGGCACCGCCTGCATGGTGACGGGCGGGCTGCTGGGGTTCCTGCTGCAGTGGAAGAGCATCGCCCGCGCGTTCCGCAGCCTCGGAGGCATGTTCTCGCGGAACACGGCGGCCATGAGCGAGATGGAGAAGATCGAGACGCCGATGTCGTGGTTCGCCGCCGGGCAGATCGTCTCGCTGATCGCCTTGGGCTGGCTCGCGCACACGTCGTTCGCGATGCCCTTCTGGCAGAGCGCGCTGGCGGTCGTCCTCTCCTTCGTGCTGGCGCTGGTGGCCTGCCGCATCACGGGCGAGACCGACACGACGCCGACCGGCGCGCTGGGCAAGGTCACGCAACTGACGTTCGGCGCGCTCAACCCCGGCAACGTCTATGTGAACCTGATGAGCGCGAACATCACCTCCGGCGCGGCGACGTCGTCGGCGGACCTGCTGACCGACCTGAAGAGCGGGTACCTGCTCGGCGCCCATCCGCGCAAACAGTTCATCGCGCAGTTCGCCGGCATTTTCGTGGGCACGCTGGTGACGGTCCTGACCTTCTCGGTGCTGGTGCCGGACGCCTCGGTGCTGGGCTCCGAGCAGTTTCCCGCACCGGCGGCGCAGACGTGGGCCGCGGTCGCCAAGGCGCTGAGCCTGGGGCTGGAGGCGCTCGCGCCGGTGAAGGTGTGGTCGATCGCGCTCGGCGGCGCGCTGGGCATCGTCTTCGCGCTCTTGCCGCTCGCGCTGCCGAAGTGGCAGGCGTACCTGCCCTCCGCCTCCGCGTTCGGGCTGGCGTGGGTCTTCGACTGGTATTACGGCCTGCTCTTCCTCCTGGGCGCGGTGATCGCGCAGGCGCTGAAAAAGCAGGCTCCCCAAGCGGCGGCGGAGTACACCTTCCCCGTGGCGTCCGGGATCATCGCGGGCGGCTCGCTCATGGGCGTCGTCATCGTGTTCTGGGCGAACGGCGGCGACATGCTCGCCAAGTTTCTCGGACGGTAGCGCTACTTACGGCATTTTCATTTCGACCGGTTCGGCTCCGGTTTTCGCTAATTGTCTTGCGTATCGATCTACTTTCTAGCTGTTGCTGGTTTGTAAGGCACTAACTCGGTGACAGGTCATTACGGCACCGTGAGCGGCGGCTTTGGCAATACGGCCGGAACGTATGGCAGCGTGGCCGGCGGTTACAATAACACCGCCAACAATGCCGGCAGCGTGCCCGGCGGACACAACAACAACGCGCTCGGCACCGGCAGTTTGGCCGCAGGCGTGGGGGCCAATGCGACCCTGGCCAACGCCTTCCTCTGGAGCGACGGGACAACGGCCACCTCCAGCGTGAGCCAAGCCTTTGAAGTCTATGCCTCGGGAGGGGTAAACTTTCGCACGGCCGGTAAACTTGACGTGCGTGTTCCCACAGGAAACAGCGGTACGCTCCATGTGGGAGCCGACGCTGTCGGGCCCGACCCCAAACTGGTCCAATTCGGGGATGGCGATTACGTCCATATCGGCGAAAACGGACTCGATGACCGCATGGAGCTGAAGGCGAGCACGTTCTTCTTCACCCACGACGCCACCGAGTCCGGCCGCGTCGGCATCGGCACGAATACGCCTTTGGCGATGCTGCACATCGCCGACGCCGGGTCCCTCACAGAACCGCAGCTGCAGCTGAACGAAACCGCTTCCGGCGGCAATTATGCGCGGGTCAGAATGCAACAGGTCGGCAATGCGTACTGGGATATCGCCGTGGGCGGCGGCGCGGCCAACGTCATGAACTTCTACAATTCGGCCAACGGCAACGTCATGTCCTTGAGCCAGTCGGGCGACCTGACGGTCAAGACCATCACCATTCTCGGTGGCGCAGACCTGGCCGAGCCGTTCGAGATGTCCGCGGAAGAGATCCCCGCGGGAACGGTCGTTGTGATCGATGAGAGCAAGCCCGGGCACCTGAAGGTGAGCGAAAGCGGCTACGACACTCGCGTGGCCGGCGTCGTCAGCGGCGCGAACGGGATCAATCCCGGCGTGCGGATGAAGCAGAAGGACGTCCTCGACAACGGGCAGAACGTCGCGCTTAGCGGACGGGTCTATGTGCGGGCGGAAGCGGCGCACGGAGCGATCAGGCCGGGTGATTTACTGACCACGTCCTCCCTGCCCGGCCGCGCCATGAAGGTGACTGACCGTGTCCGGTCGCAGGGCGCCATCCTCGGCAAGGCCATGACCGCCTTGCCGTCGGGCGAGGGAATGGTTCTTGTGCTCGGCAGCCTCCAATAAAACGCCATGGAAAACCGATTTCCCTATGGCACTGACCTGCGGCCACACGGCCTGTTCCTGACGGCGTTACTCTGGCTTGTTTCGGCCGTTTCATCCAGCGCGATTCCGGCCAGCCCCAGGCCGCTCATCTTTACGCAACCGGATGGCACTCGGGTCGCGCTGCGCCAGCGCGGCGATGAGTTCTTACACTGGCGCGAAGACACGAACGGGTTCACGGTGGTCCGCGACGGAGACCGCTTCGTGTACGCGAAACTGGATGTTACGCAGCGGCTGGCGCCCACCGCCTGGCAAGTCGGAAAAGTCGATCCTGCAGGCATGGGTTTGACCCCGCACCTGCTGCCGCCTCAGCAGCTGCGCCCGGCTAACCTCACCGACAACGCCACGCCCTACCGGCCTTGGGCCGCCGCCAAGAGCGGCCGCTCTCTCATGGACATCGGCGCCAGCGGCACGGTCAAGAACCTGGTGGTGCTGTGCCGGTTCAGCGACAGTCCCGATTGGAATTGCCCCGCGCCCGAGGACTTCAACGTCTTATACAATCAGGTTGGGGGAGATCCAATCCTTGCGCCAACCGGCAGCGTGAAAGACGCCTATCGCGAAAACTCATATAACATCGTCACCATCCAAAGTACCGTTCTGGCGTGGGTCAAGCTTCCCCAGACGCGCGCCTACTACGCAGGGCCCAATGACGATGATGGCATGGGAACCTATCCCAACAACGCCCAAAAGATGGTCGAAGAGGCCCTCGACTTGGTGGATCCCATGGTGAATTTCGCCGATTTCGACACGGACAACGATGGCTACGTTGACGCCATTGATTTCATTCATGCCGGTCACGGGGCCGAGGCCGGAAACGTCGACGGCTTGATCTGGTCGCATCAGTGGAAACTCCTCGCACCATGGGTCAGCGCCGACAATAATGCCATTTATACAAAGGTGAAGGTGCAAAAGTACCACACCGAAGCGGCCCTCTATGGGGATTCTAGCAGCGACATCGCACGCATCGGCGTCATCTGCCATGAAACAGGCCACTATTTCGGTCTCCCCGACCTCTACGACACTGAAAAAAATGCCACGAGCAGCGGTGTCGGCGCCTGGTGCATGATGGCCAACAGTTGGGGCATCGATGGCACTCAGTTGCGCCCGCCGCACTTCAGCGCCTGGTGCAAAATTTTCCTCGGCTGGACCGTTCCCGGCTTGCCCGTGTCCGCAGGCACCTACTCCTTGGCGCAGACGGAGACCACGCCGGCCGCGATCAAGATCACCCGCGGTTTTCCTGCGGGGGAGTACCTGCTCATCGAGAACCGTCAGCCGGTCGGCTTGGATGCCGACATTCCCCAAGGGGGCCTCGCCATCTGGCACATTGATGAAAGCGTGGCCAACAACGAGACCGAAGGCTACCCCGGTCAGGCGGGCTGGCCCCAGAACGGCAAGCACTACAAAGTCGCTCTTCTCCAGGCGGATGGGCTGTATCAGCTGGAACGAGGCAGCAAGAACGCCAACTATACCAACATGCTCTACTGCGCCGGGACGAACAATCTCATCACGGCCAAAACCGTACCCAGCACGGATGCCTATCAGGGCGGGAACGTCTACAGCACCTTTAACCTCATCTCTAAGATCAGCGCACCCGCCGCTACCATGTACCTCGACTACTCCTTCTATGCTCATGTTCTGTACGTGGACAAATTCTATGCCGGCCCCGTTTTCAGCGGCACTTGGAACGCGCCCTACAAGTCCGTGACCGACGCCTACAACGCTGCGGTCGACGGCGACACCATCGCCATCCGGGCGGCGGACTACACCGAAGCCCCGCTCCATATGCATAAAAAAATCAATTTCGACACGTTCTTGGGCCCCGCTTCGGTGCGCTGACCGCAGAGCTTGCTAATCCCCGGCAGAACAAGCCTCCCGTGAATCACCCGCCGACGCGCAGCGTTCCGGCGTTGACACGTCCCTGCCCGTTTGCGAGACTACACCGACATTATGAAACCGTACAAGACCGTTCTTTTCCTTGGCGACGGCATGGCCGACGAACCCATTGCCGAACTGGGCGGCCGCACGCCGCTCCAAGCCGCAAACACCATCAACATGGACACCATCGCCCGGCTGGGCCGCAGCGGCACGATGCAAACCCTTCCCGCCGGCTTCCCGACCTCCAGCGACGTGGCCAACATGTCGGTGCTGGGCTGCGACCTCGCCACCGAGATGTGCGGCCGCGGCCCGCTCGAAGCCGCCAGCCAGGGCATCAAGCTGGGCCCCGACGACATCGCCTTCCGCGTGAACCTCGTCTCCGTGGACGCGGACGGCATCCTGCGCGACTTCTCCGGCGGGCACATCGCCCAGGCGGACGCGGTCGAGGCGATCCGTCTGCTCAACGAACAACTGGGAACCGACACGATCCGCTTCTATCCCGGCGTGAGCTACCGCAACCTGCTGGTCCTCTCCGGCCCCCAGTTCAGCGCGGCGATCTCGTACGACAAGCCCGACGACAACCACGGCCAGGTCATGGCCAAACATCTGCCCCGCACCAAATCGGCCGAGGGACAATACACGGCGGCCTTGCTGCGCGACCTGATCGCACGCGCCGCCGATGTGCTCAAGGGCCGCGAGGCCAACGCCATCTGGCCCTGGAGCGGCGGCAAGGCCGGCGCGATCCACAACATCTGCCAGCGCTACGGCATCAGGGCCGCGGTCATCTCGGCGGTGGACGTGATCAACGGCCTCGGCGCGTGCATGGGCATGGACGTGATCAAGGTGCCCGGCGCGACCGGCTACATCGACACCAACTACGAGGGCAAGGCCGACGCGGCGGTCAAGGCGCTCGCGGACGGCTACGATTTCGTCTACGTCCACGTCGAAGCCATCGACGAGGTGTCGCACGCGCAGGACCTGAAGCTGAAACTGCAGGCCATCGAGGATTTCGACGAGCGGATTGTCGGGCGCGTGATGATCGCCGCAGGCCCGAACGTCGCCTACTGCGTGCTGCCGGATCATCCGGTGCCGCTCGCGCTCGGCAAGCACACCCGCACCCCGGTGCCGGTGGCGGTCTACCAGCCGGGCGTCCCGCCCGACGGCGTGATGACCTTCGACGAGGCCTCCGCGCCCAAAGGCGAATTGGGCCGCCTCTGGGGCTCGGGCCTGATGGACCTGCTGCTGAAGGGATGAGCCTGAGAAGGCAAATAGGCTGTCAGATGATTTATTACCTGAAAGCCTATCAGCCTAAACCGCTAAACACCTTCTTATGATCATCCCTCCACCCCGCGCACCCCGCGCGGGGGCCGGAAGGTGTCCTCCATGTCGGCCCAGGCCAGACCCATGCGGATGGTGGCGAGCGTCATGGTCACCGCGACGAGGATCGCGATCACGCCCATCAGGTAGCCGGGCACGCCCAGGTTCAGCGAGATGAAGAGGGTGCAGACCAGCGACGCCAGGTTCATCGCCTGACCCGCCAGGATCGCGTTGGGCTTCTTGCGCCACGCGGCCAACCCTTCGGCGTGGCCGCGCAACGTCTGGATGATCGGCAGCACCGAGACCAGCAGCATGGCGCGCATGGCCAGCGGAACGTCGGCGGGCGGCACATTCTGTATCGTGCCGAAATACCACTGGGCCACCTGCGGGATCTGCCCCACCAGCGGGAAGACCGCGAGCAGGAAGCCCGCCACCAGCGCGAACCAGAACACCGAGTGGTCGCGGTTGTCGCGCGGCGGGAAGGCGAGCACCACCGCCTGCATGCGGATCGCGGCGAAGCCCACCGGGTTCACCAGACCCATGGTGACATAGTGGATCGGCAGCATCCGCGCCGGCTCCGCGGAGCGCGTAATGAAAGCGCCGATCATGAAGCCCGCCACCGCCAAGAGCAAGCCGCCGAAAGAGAGCGGCATGGTGAACAGGAACTGCATCTTGAGCCCGCCTGTCTTGTCGGCCGCAGGCGTCAACTGACGGATATAGGGCGTCGCGAGGAGCTGCGCCAGGGCGGCCTCCACCAAGACCGGGCCGGTCATCGCCACAAGGCCCATGAGAGGCCCCACCCAGCCCTGATGCACGAACAGCGGCGTCAGAAGGGCGGTCAACGCGATGCGGCAGAGGGTCGCCCAGTTCGCGGCGGCGCTTTCGCGCGCATTGTAGAGCGCGACGAGCCCGGGGTTGCGCAGAAAAAAAAGGACCTGCAGCGGGATGCAGCAGAAAAGCACGTCGCGGGCCGTTTCGGCCATCGGCGCGTCCAGTCCGATCAGGCCCCGGAAAACAAACCCGTCGAAGGGCGGTACGCAGACCAGCGCCTGGAGCACGGCGAGCACGCCGCAGATCCAGAAATTCAGCCGCGTGAACTGGCGGAACCCGTCCGCATCGCGCCCGAACACCATGCCGGTGGTCAGCAGGCCCCCGCCCAGCGCGCCGATCATGAACATCACCGCCTGCCCCTGCGCGAAAGCCGCCAGATCGACCACGCCGTTCTTGCCGTGGGAGACGATCGAGGCCACCAGCGGGTAGGTCAGGCTCTGCGAGGCCGCCTGAACCAGCAGCGGGACATAGAATTTAGCGGCCCGCCACGGCGTGTAGCTGAGGGCTGCATCTGTCGAACCCGGGGTTTCCATGGGGCGCAATCATAGCAGGCCGCGCCGCGAAATCAATCCGGTATGTGATCGGCCAGCTCCTCGTACGACCAGACAAAGTCGGTTGCCCGCAGCCGCCTTTCGGGCTGGTCGAAGACGAATCGGAACACGCTGCGCAGCTCTTGCCCCAGCGTCGGGGTGTCCTTCCTGCGCGAAAATCGCGGTACGAAAGACTGTTCAGCCAGTGGGTCAGTGATCATCATTCTGCACCGTCCTTTCATGGGTGTCATTTAAGCCGCTTTCCGTGAGTTGAAGGTGTGCCAAGCATGAGAATTGTGTTAAACGCCGCCTTTTTAGCGGTTCATCTGAATCTAACATTGGGTTTCCGCGCGATCTTTTCTCGAGCGGGGATCGCAAGGTTCTGTCAGTCGGGCAGGCGCGACCCCGAACCGCGCAGCGCAGGCCAGCGGTGCGAGTCGCCCCGCTGCTACGGGCGCACCTATTTTACCTGCGTCCACAGGTCGCCGAACGGTTTGCAAAAACGGGCGGGACCCGATATAGTGTATGTTTAAAAGGATATCGCCATGACGCAATCTCTTTTCCCTCGTATCGGGTTGATGTGCCTCGCCGCTGGCCTCGGCGGCTGGGCGCTCACCGCGTCCGCCGCGCCGTCGTTCCGCTCGGACAAGAACTACCCCAACCTCGGCCTGCGCATCCGCGTGCTCGGCAACTCCGCGCCCGAGCCGCTTGCCCAATTCAAGACCTACACCTACACCTTTACGCGCGGCGCCGAGACCTTCAAGCGCGACCTGTTCGACCTGCGCGAACTCTGGTACGCCACCCAGCACGCGGGCCAGTGGCGCGACGACGCCGGCAACGTCCTGCTCCTCGGACGGCCCACCCATCTGCTCCCCGTCATCACCTCCGAGATGAAGCATGTGTCGCGCGAGGACTTCGACAAGGCCGTCGCCGAGCCCGCCGTGCTCTTCGATCCCGCCAACGCCGAGGCCCTCACCGCCTGGGTCAAAGACTTCGCCGAGTGTACGCCGAAAACCCCCGAGACGCTGCGCCTCCAGGCCTTCAATCTCGCGGCCGCCGTCTTCTTTCCTGTCGAGGAGTCCTCCACGCTCGTCTACGCCTTCCGCGTCAAGACCCGCAAGCCCAACGGCCAGACCGAACCTTCCGACTGGTTCTGCGCGGTCATCAAGATCGCCGACGGCACCTTGAAATCCAAAGTCCGCAAGGATTTCGAAACGCAGTTTCTCGCCAACGTGGCCTCTGTCCCGCAGACCGGCGCGGCCGCCGCAGGCGTGCAGCCCAAAGCCCTCAACGCCACGCCTTCGGCTCTCGGCAACAAAGAGTCCGCGGCCGCCATCCCCGACCACCCCAGCCGCACCGCCGCCCGCAAGAGCATCGCCAACATGAAGGACTGGTGGTTCGCCGAAACGCCCGAATACATTTTTCTATCGGATATCCGCAGCGCCACCGGCAAGGCGCTCGTCAAGGACCTGCAGGCCACCATGCCCGTCCTGCGCGGGGCTTTCGCCAAGCTCATCCCGCCCTTCGACACCGCCACCGACGTCAGCGCCGTGCGCATCTATGAAGACCGCGAGGCCTATAAGCAATATGTCGGCAAGAGCATCGAGTGGAGCGCCGGCGTCTGGATGCCCATGCGCCGCGAACTGGTGATCCAGTCACAGGGCAAGGACAAGGCGCTGACACTGAACATCATCAAGCACGAAGGCTTTCACCAGTATCTCTTTTACGCCACCAGCATGATCGAGAACGCCGCGTGGTTCAACGAGGGCCACGCCTGCTTCTTCGAGACCTCCGAAGTCGACGCCAAGGGCCGCGTCGAGATCCCCGAGAACGAGCGGGTCGAGCACTTGCTCCGCAACCTCGAGGCCGCCGCCCGCCAGCTCCCCAAGCTGATCCACGTCGGCTACAGCGGCTTTTACAGCGGCACCGAAGAGCAGCGCTCGCTCAACTACTCCACGGCGTGGGGGCTGGTCTACTTCCTGCGCAAAGGCGTCCCTTCCGAGAAGCTCACCGCCTACGAGAAGATCATCGACACCTACCTTAAGACGCTGGCCACGACCAAGGACGCCGATGCCGCCACGACCGCCGCCTTCGACGGCATCAACATGACCAAGTTCCAAGAGGACTTCACCGACTTCTGGAAAAAAGGCCGCAACTCCGCCAAGCGTTACGACCCTTTTGCCGAGAAGAAACCGGCCAATTGATTTCAAACACGAAGGCACGAAGACACAAAGAAGGCAGAGATTGTTATGTGATGGGCTTCAAGTCTTTGTGTTAAGTATTCATTCAGCAGGAGCACCCCATGGACAAGGAAAACGTTGACCGGCTGCAACTCTCGCCTCTCGAGGCCCGCATCCTCGGCTCGCTGATCGAGAAAGAACTCACCACGCCGGAGTACTACCCGCTCACGCTGAACGCGCTGCTCATGGCCTGCTGCCAGAAGAACAACCGCGCGCCGGTCATGTCCCTCGACGAGGACATGCTCGCCCGCGGCATTTACAGCCTGCAGGAGAAGCACCTGCTCGAATCGTTCGCCGGCGCCAACGCCCGCGCGCTGAAGTACCGCGAGCGTCTCATCAAACACCTCGCCCTCGCGACCGACGAACGCGCCGTGCTCTGCGAGCTGCTGTTGCGCGGCCCCCAGACCACCGGCGAACTGCGCACCCGGGCCGCGCGCATGCACCCCTTCGCCACGCCGGAGGACGTCCAGGTGACGCTCGACCGCCTCGCCGCGCGGCCCGACGGCCCGCTGGTCATGGAACTGCCGCGCCAGTCCGGCCAGAAGGAGACGCGCTTCGGCCACCTGCTCGGCGACCAGCCCCCGTCCTGTGAACTGCCGCAGACCGACCTGCCTCCGCCCGCGGCCGTGGCCGCGGTCATGAGCGAGGCCTCGCGCGTCGCCGCGCTGGAAGCCCGCGTCGCGGAACTGGAGGCCCAGTTCGAGCGCTTCAGGAAGCAGTTTGAGTAAAGACAGGAATAACGTTCAACGCTGAACGCTCAACTCTCAACGTTCAAGTTGGGAAAAGGCAGGGACGCCTCCGCAAGGCGTACACGGGGCGTACACGGAAAGCCCGCGCCACCCAAGGTTGTCCGTTATCGTAAATGCGCCCAGATGAAGAGGGGCAATCGGCGGCCATCGATAACGGCATGGACAAGTACCGTATCCTTAGAACTACTTGCATAGTCCTTCCTTGCGGAATTCGGCGATCGTGTCATCCAGCGTGACATATTCCGCCTTTCCCTCTCTAACAAGCCTTGCGCGTTCCTCAAGCACGTCTTTGTGCCACGCGGGGGAAGGGTCAAACCTTTGATCCGGGGTGAGGCTGTTGACCAGTTTGTCGTACAGCTCCATTTTTTCTTCGAACGTAAGTCTATCAATGTCGATTGCGGTCGCCATACTCCCTCCTTAATTGCCGTCAGTTTATCATATTTCTCAGCTTGGCACCAAACAACGGAATTTGAAACCAGGGCGTTGAGCGTTCTTCACTCCGCCTGCCTCGCCTTCCGCCTGGGCGTATAGCTCACGGGCTTCGGCTCGGCGGCAGCCTTCTCCGTCTCCCAAGACGGTGTGTCGGAAGCGGTCTGTTCGTCCATCTCCAAAAGCCAGAGCTGGCCGATGATCTCGCGCGGATTGGCCTGAAGCGCCACGCACCACTCCACAAACTGCACCACATCGAGGCGAGTCCCTCCGTGCTCGACGCGCACGACTTTCGAGTGGTGAATATCCAGTCGCGCCGCCAGTTCCCGGGTTTTCAAACCTTTCTCCTCGCGCCGCGCCCGCAGCCATGAACACAGTTTCAGGTGCGGCTCCGTGTAGATGCTCTTTTTCATTGAAGAAAACTATAAAGCACCGTGCGAAAGGTGTGAAAAGGACACCAGACAACAAGCAATAACTCATACAAATCGGCTTTTCTGTTCATCATGTTGGTGCTAATATCGCACCCTATGAAAGAGGCCACCGCCCGCATCAAGATCAATCGCCTGCTCGAAAACGCAGGCTGGCGCTTCTTTGCGGACGGCACCGGTCCGGCCAACATCCGGCTTGAACCCAGTGTCGCGCTAAAAGCGCACGATCTGAACGCATTAGGTGAAGATTTCGAGGGGGTGGCCAAGGGATTCATCGATTTTCTGCTGCTGAATGCCAAAGGGTTTCCGTTGATCGTGCTTGAAGCCAAGGCAGAGGACAAGAACCCGCTAATCGGTAAAGAGCAGGCCCGTAAATACGCCCGTTCGCAGAATTGTCGTTTTGTCCTCCTGTCCAACGGGAACCTTCATTATTTCTGGGATCTCGAACGTGGCAACCCTTATGTCATCACGACCTTTCCGACGCCTGACTCGGTGAGCGGATATCAGAAGATCACACCGGACACGCATCGTTTGGTTTCTGAACCGGTCGAGTCCGACTATATTGTGCTCACGCAGCGCCCGACCTATGCGTCCGAAGCCGCGTGGAAGAATGCGTCCGAACGTTCCCTTTTCATCCAATCAAACGGGTTGCGATTTCTGCGTCCTTATCAGCTCAAAGCTGTCCACTCCCTGCAACAGGCGGTCAAGGACGGGAAGGACCGGTTCCTCTTCGAAATGGCCACGGGGACCGGCAAAACATTGATCGCCGCCGCTGTCATAAAACTCTTCCTCCGATCCGGCAATGCCAGCCGTGTTCTCTTTCTGGTGGATCGTCTCGAACTTGAGGAACAGGCCAGAAAGTCGTTCAAGGCTCAGTTGTCGGCCGACTTCAAGACCGTGATTTACAAAGAGAACCGCGATGACTGGCGGCACGCGGAGATCGTTGTCACCACCGTGCAGTCGCTGCTCTTCAACAACAAATACCAGAAGCTCTTCTCGCCGACCGACTTTGATCTCGTCATCTCCGATGAGGCGCACCGCTCGATCGGCGGCAACGCCCGTGCCGTATTCGATTATTTTATCGGCTACAAACTCGGACTCACCGCCACGCCGCGCGACTACCTTAAGCGGTTCGACAAGTCGAATCCGACCTCCCGCGATCCGCGCGAGGCTGAGCGCCGCCTGCTGCTCGACACCTACCGCACGTTCGGTTGTGAAAACAGCCTGCCGACTTTCCGCTATTCGCTACTGGACGGTGTGAAGGACGGGTTCTTGATCAACCCTGTCGTGGTGGACGCCCGCACCGAGATCACGACCGAACTTCTTTCGGAAGAGGGTTTCGTCGTCTCGTTTACCGATGATGCGGGCGAGAATCAGCAGGAGGCTTTCAAACAGCGCGAGTTCGAGAAGCGCTTTTTCGCCGACGCCACAAACCAACTGTTTTGCAAGACCTTCCTCGAACATGCGCTGCGCGATCCGGTCAGCGGCGAGATCGGCAAGTCGATCATCTTCGCGGTCAGTCAAAACCACGCCGCCAAACTGGCGCAGATCCTCAACCAGATGGCTGACCGCATGTATCCCGGCAAATATCAGTCCGATTTCGCCGTGCAGGTCACGTCGCAGATTCCGGATGCCCAGCAGTTCACCGTCAACTTCACGAACAACAACCTGCTCGGCTCCGCCAACTTCCTGCCCGCCTATAAGACCAGCAAGGCCCGCGTCTGCGTGACGGTCGGCATGATGACCACCGGTTACGACTGCCCCGACATCCTCAACCTCGGCCTGTTCCGCCCCATCTTCTCGCCCACCGATTTCATCCAGATCAAGGGGCGCGGCACCCGCAAGCACGACTTCCGCGAACAGCTTTTCGACGCGGACCTGAAAGAGAGTCTTTCGCAGCCGCAAAAAACCGCCTTCAAGATTTTCGACTTCTTTGCCAACTGCGAGTATTTCGAGGAAAAATTCAATTACGACGAGGTGTTGGTCCTGCCTCGACCGCCGGGACGCGAGAAAGGCGGCGGCGGCGGTGGGGGAGGCGGGCCAGGAGGAGTCTACGAGCACCTCGGCGCGGACATCATCGCCTCGATCAAGGAGGAGAAGGTCGGCTACGACGGCATGAAGATCGACCGTATGTTCTACGAGAAATTCGAGGACACCGTGCGGCAGAACGGCTTTATCGCGGCCAGCGTCGAGGCCGGACAGTGGGACCGCGTCATCGACTACGTCAACCGTGAGGTCTTTGATAAACCCGAGGAGCACTACACGCTCGACAAGCTGCGCAAAGCCACGGCTGTAGACCGCCGCCTTACGTTGCGTGAGATTCTGGAAAAGATCTTCGGCCTGATTCCGCGTTTCAAATCCAAGGACGAACTGCTGGAGGAGGAGTTCGCCAAATTCGTCGCCGACTACAAACCCGAGGAGGCCGAGTCCATTCCCGCGCTCAAGACCTATTTCAAGGCCTATGTCACCAGCGACCAGATCCGGCACATCATCGAGAATAAGCATTTCACCGACCTGGCCACCAATCCGGTCTTTTCAAGCCGGGACTTCAAAGCCGTGCCCGCCAAATACCGCACCTTGATACCCGAGTACATCAAGGACTACGTTTCCTTGAACCAGTTTGTGGCGTAAGACATGAAACAAAGAGTCAATTAGACATGATGACATGATTAACATGATGGATCTGCCTGCCTGTTAATCATGTAATCCTGTCAGAAAAACAACGTGTACAGACAATCAGGACCACTATGCTCGATACCGACACCAAACGCCGCATCGATACCGCCCGCGACATCCTTGTGGGCAAGGTTCCCGACCCCAAATCCCAAGTCGAGCAGATCACCATCGCGCTGATCTACAAGTTCATGGACGACATGGACGCCGAGTCCGAAGAGATGGGTGGCAAGCGCACGTTTTTCGCTGGAGAGTTCGCCCGCTTCCGCTGGCCCAAACTCATTCGCGCGGGACTGGGCGGACACGAAACCCTGAATCTCTATGCCGAAGCCATCGCCAAGATGCCCGAGAACCCGGGTATTCCGCGCCTTTTTCGCGACATTTTCAAGAACGCCTATCTGCCGTACCGCGACCCCGAGACGCTCAAGGCCTTCCTCAAGATCATCGATGAATTCACCTACGACCACTCGGAACGCTTGGGTGATGCCTTCGAGTATCTG
This sequence comes from bacterium, assembly GCA_025360845.1. Classification (GTDB taxonomy): domain Bacteria; phylum Verrucomicrobiota; class Kiritimatiellia; order RFP12; family UBA1067; genus JAHFSX01. The sequence goes on along the minus strand of JANYBJ010000053.1, from coordinate 12,408 downwards.
CTCTCCGTGCTGGGTTCGCAAGGTGACGCGGGTCAGTTCCGCACGCCGCGCCATATCATCGAGTTCATGGTCGAAATCATTGATCCCAAGAAAGGCGAAACCGTTCTCGATCCCGCCTGCGGCACCGCCGGATTTCTCATCTCAGCCTATAAGCATATCCTCAATGCCAACAAAGACAAAAAAGGGCAAGGCACGCTCACACCCGAGGAGAAGGGACGGCTCGCCCAGAATTTTACGGGTTACGACATCTCGCCCGACATGGTGCGCCTCTCCCAGGTGAACATGTATCTGCACGGCTTTGTGGAGCCCCACATCTACGAGTACGACACCCTGACCAGCCAAGAGCGCTGGGCCGATTATGCCGACGTGATCCTCGCCAACCCGCCCTTCATGTCTCCGAAAGGCGGCATCAAACCGCACAACCGTTTCTCAATCCAAGCCAAGCGCAGCGAAGTCCTGTTCGTCGATTACATGGCCGAGCATCTGACCCCCAACGGCCGCGCCGCCATCATTGTGCCCGAGGGCATCATTTTCCAGAGCCAGACGGCTCATACGCAACTGCGCAAAATGCTGGTGGAAGAGTGTCTCGTCGCGGTGGTCTCTTTGCCCTCTGGCATGTTCAACCCTTACTCCGGCGTCAAAACGTCGATCCTCGTTTTGGACAAGTCATTGGCAAGAAGGGTGGGCCATATTGCCTTCTTTAAGGTCGAGAACGATGGCTTCGGGCTGGGTGCCCAGCGTCGCGCCATTGACAAGAACGACCTGCCGCAGGTGAAGGCTGAACTCAACGCCTACTTCCATGCGCTCCGGTCCGGCCAGCCCACTGACGGTTTGCAACCGACTTGCGGCTTGATCGTCCCCAAAGAAAAGATCGCGGCCAACGGCGATTACAATTTGAGTGGGGAACGGTATAGGGAGGCAACGCACGCTGCTTTAAAGTGGCCCCTTGTTTCAATTGGCGAACTTTGTGTCGTAGAGCGAGGTGCCTCTCCACGGCCAATCCACGACTTCATTACAAATGCACCAGATGGCGTGAATTGGATCAAAATTGGAGACGCCGAAATTGGCGCAAAATACATTACCCGCACCAAAGAACGGGTTACACCAGAAGGCGCGGCAAAATCTCGCCGCGTAAAACCGGGAGATTTTATCCTTTCTAATTCGATGAGTTTCGGACGCCCTTATGTCATGGCTACGGACGGCTGTATCCATGACGGGTGGCTATTGCTACGCGATCAGTCCGAGCGTCTTGACCAAAACTTCCTTTACAACATTCTTGGTTCAAAAAGAGTGTTCGCACAATTCGAACAAGCAGCAACAGGCGGAGTAGTCAATAATCTCAACAGTGAAATCGTTCGAAGGGTAATAATCCCTCTGCCGTCGCTGGCGGTTCAAAAGGAGATCGTGGCGGAGATCGAGCGCTATCAGAAAATCATCGATGGTGCCAGTGCTGTCGTCGACAATTACCGGCCGCATATTCCCATCGATCCAGAGTGGCCGATGGTGGAATTAGGGGAAGCATGTATTGTGAACCCTCGTAAGTCCGAAACAATCGCGTTAGAGGGTTCCACTGTCGTGTCGTTCATCCCAATGTCTGATGTTGGCGAAGACGAGATGTTTTTTGCGCCCAAAGAGACAAAGCGGTTGGACGAAGTGACTGCAAGTTACACCTACTTTAAAAACGGTGATGTTCTTCTGGCAAAGGTGACACCTTGTTTTGAAAACGGCAAGGCTGGAATAGCAAGCGGACTTTGCAATGGTATCGGCTTCGGTTCAAGTGAGTTATATGTTCTTAGACCCATGGAGTCGGCTCTCCCAGAGTGGATTTTCATGTGTGTTTCAACACCAACCTTCCGCGCATGGGCTTCGCCTCAAATGACAGGAACAGGGGGATTACAGCGTGTTCCACGAACGGTCATTGAAGATTACCAAATTCCCCTTCCATCCCTCGAAACCCAACGCGCCATTGTGGCGGAGATCGAGGCCGAGCAGGCGCTGGTCAACGCGAACCGCGAATTGATTGCCCGGTTCGAAAAGAAAATCCAGGCCACGCTCGCACGGGTGTGGGGTGAGGACAAGACGTAAGCCTCACACATCGGTTATTGCCGTTTCAGCTTCTAACCGTTAATATATTGGCGTTTTGAAATTGAACCCAACTTGAACGGCATGAGCACTTACCATCTAGACTCTTTTACCATCGGAGCGTTCCGTGGGCTCGAAAACACGACTTTCGAGCGGCTCGGACGTTTCAATCTTTTGATTGGCGGTAACAATTCGGGGAAAACCTCGGTGCTCGAGGCCCTGCAAGCCTTCTGTAATCCGGAGAGTCCAGTTGATTGGGTTAGAATCGCAAACGCTAGAAATTCAAATGCACGTGTGTTTCCAGCTTATTCGTTAAACGACTGTTTGGCATGGCTGTTCCCTCACGTAAAACAAGCGGAAAATGGCAGCCCAGGTTCAATTCATCTTTCCGGTATTGGAGCATGTTCAATCCAACAGGTCGAGGCGAGTATTCAGTCTGTCTTCGGCATGCCAGACAAAGAAGACCTTGAGTATTTTGCAAGACGAATGCCCGGCTTTAATCCCGAAACAAGCGGGAATGTTGAGGGACTCGAGATTAAACTGGACTCTGTGCGTCTTCAGGGTGACTCGCCGGCTGCTTCGGCGTCCGTTACCCGCCGCTTTTGGCAAGACATCCCTTTTGTCCGTGGGCGCGGCATTTCCTCTAACGCATTTCCGGTGGCCGCCGTTCTGGGGTTTGAATACCGTTTTGCAGAACTCTACGCCGACAGTTACTCAAGGTTGAAGGCCGATCAGCAACAAGAAATTCTCAACCTTGCCCAAATGTTTGACTCCGGCATAGTGAGTGTCAGTGTTGCATCTAAGAATCGCCGACCTTACCTGAAGATCGAACACAAGGATTTGGGCGAGGTGCCGCTCATGGTTTTTGGTGACGGCATGAAGCGCGTGCTTTTCATTGCGACAGGCCTTGTTACAGCCAAAGAAGGCCTGCTGCTGTTGGATGAGATTGAGAGCGGCATACATGCATTCGTTTTACCAGAGATCATGAAATGGTTGTTCCGGGCTGCACGGGAATATAACATTCAGATCTTTGCAACAACTCATAGCCTTGAGGCTGTAGATGCCGTGCTTTTATCTGCAAAGGAGACGCCTGACGAATTTGTCACGTACCGGCTGGCGGGGGAGCATATCGCCAAGCGGTTGAACTTTAACCTGCTGACCGACCTCCGGGTTCATGGCGGCTTGGAAATCAGGTGACCTATGCGTGTCGATCTCTTAGCGGTTGAAGGCGCACATGACCTTGCTTTTGTTCAGCGGATCCTAAAGGCCTTCGGTTTTAAACAGAGGAGACTGTTAGAGAGTCCTGAAAACCCGTCGGAGAATATCCCTCGTGACGTCCAACGGCTAATTGCCCGCAATTTTCCAACAAACAAAGAGGGAGATATTCATAAACGCGCAGACGTTCCCTCCTTCCATGTCAAAGAGGAACAATGCGTTGTTCTGATTCTTACAGGTGGTGATTCAAAGCTCGTCAACGGGCTGTCTTCTGCGATTCAAACTCTGGACAACACAGGTGTCCGTCCGTCATCGATTGGATTCATGTTGGATGCAGACTGCATGGCACCCGAGGATCAATTTGAAAAACTGAAGACTGAATGGACAGCGAAAAGCAACGACAATGAGCTTCTCAAGAAGTATCCGTTTCCTTCCGGTGTGGGCGTTAATGCCACAGGCATATGTACGTTCGGCGTCTTCGTCATGCCAGACAATCAGCACACTGGCACTTTAGAATCTATTCTTCTGGAACAAGCGAAAACCGTTTATCCTGTACTTCACGATAAAGCTGACGCGTTCATCCAAACCGTCAAGACAACTGGTGACGCGATTCCTCCTAAATCCGAACTGACCGCGACAGGGAAGAATGAGGGCAAGGCCGTTCTCCATGCAATGACGAGCGTGCTGAAACCTGGGAAAACCCTTCAAACAAGTATTGCCGACCATGACTGGGTTCCAAAAAAACCGGACAATTTCCCAACACATTTTGCTCCGCTCGTCACCTATCTGAAACAACTCCTCGGACTTTAACAAATAATAGAAGGACCTTTGAGGGAGCAGGAGACTTTCTGGAAACGAGTGGAGGGTGTGTCATGAAAACGGGCAAAGTAGCGTGCAACTACGCGATCATTCGTTTTCTGCCCTATCCGGAAACCGAAGAGTTCGTGAACGTAGGCGTGGTTTTGGCCTGCCCATCAGCGCTACCGCGCGGATTCCCACGATCCCGGTTTCGTGATATCATGCGGGCATGATTTACGACCCCGCCCTTCATCATCGGCGATCCATCCGGTTGCGCACGCACGATTACGCGGGCGGTGGGATGTATTACGTCACGATCTGCGCGGAGGAGCGGCGGCGGCTGTTCGGGGTGGTCGTCAACGGGCGCATGGCGTTGAACGACGCGGGGCGGGTGGTGCGCGACGAATGGCTCAAATCCGCCGCCATCCGACATGAAATCGTGTTGGACGAATGGGTCGACATGCCCGACCATTTCCATGCGATCGTCGCGATCCGAAATCCGGGCGATGCGGGCGACCCGCCGGTCGCCCCTCTCTGCGACCGGCAGGTCGCCCCCGCATTCCCCGCGCCCCCGGCATGCGTCATCTCCGGATTTCTCAGCCCCATGGAGCGTGACGTGTTCGATGCGTGTCTCGCCGATGGCACGCCCATGATCCAGGTTTTGGCGCGCGGGCTGCCGGAGTCGTTTCCGCCGCGCGTGCAACGCGCCATCGACGAGGGCCGGCTGCTGGGCATGACGCCGTTTGATGCAACCGTCGCGCGCATCAATGCCGCCCGCGCCGCGTGGTGCAACCAATACCTGCTGCATGCGGCGGACCGTATCGTCATCGGATCTCTCGCTCCCCGGCGGCATGCTGGCGTGCCTCTTGTCCGACAGGCCCGCCGATAAGCCCATGATCAGCGCATCCCCGTCATTCGGCTCGTTTTCTTCCGTTGATTCAAGGCGTTGACAAACGCTCGATATCATGTATTCTTTAAAGAATTCAAATGACCTGGTCCTATGACCGTTGGCAACGGCAAGGACCTTAAGCAAAACTCAGCGATTGACAGGTGAGAGGCAAACGAGGAGGAGGAGTACGGTGAGTATGGACAAAAGAGGCAGGGGAATACGTTGGGGAGTGGCATGGGTGTTGACGGCCTTCGCCGCAGTGGCCGAGACCCGCGAGAAGTTCACATCGGATTTCGCCCAGGGCGACTTCCAGAAGCTGGGCTGGAAGGCCGAGGGGGGCTGGGACATATTCGACTACAAGTCCGAGAAGAATAACCCCGGACCGGTGGCCCGCTATGCCGCCAGGCAGCCTGGGGGCACGCTGACCAAAACGTTCGCCGAGATCAAGAATCCCAAGATGCTGGCGTTGTCCATGGATGTGGGCTGGGGCTGGGGTGCGCCGGACCATGTCGAGGGCGCGAGCTTCATGCTTCTGGACCGCGCAGGCAGCGGCTATGTCTTTTCGGTGCAGCGCGGCGGCAAGGGCAACTGGGCGGTGCAGTGGGCACCGGTGGTGGACAGCGCCGTGCCCAAGGACAAGACGTGGGCTTCCGAGGTCATCGACTGCACATGGGCCGCCCTTCGCGACGGAGGCGGGATGCAGGCGCTGACCCTCACACGCGATATCGAAGGGAGCTGGGCGCTGGGCAGCAAGGACTGGAACAAGGGCGCCGGGGCCACGGTGAAATTCACAGACACCACCACGACGTGCTTCACGAGGCTCGTCCTCATCGGCAGCCAGAACAGCGATGAACCGGTGTTCAACAGAATCGTGTTCGACGCGATCGGCGGCCTGGATTACCCGCAGAACAGGGTCTCGGTCATCGCCCCGTCGTACGGCGCCGAGGTCAAGGGCGACACGCCGCTCACGTTTGCCGCCCCGGGCTTTGCCTCAGCCACCGTGAAATGTTGGAGGCAGGGAGAGGCCTTCGGGGCCGACTCCACGATCGGCGAAGTCAAGCTGGACGAGCAGTGTCGGGGCACCGTCGTCTTCCCCGCGGACCAGTATCCGCACGGGCCGCTCACGGTGCGCATCAGTGGCGACGGCGGGAAGGCCAAGGACAACTGCTACCTCCAGCTTTACAACAAGGGCGGCATTTCCTGGAACGAGGGGATGCCCAAGGCCGCGCCGCCTCCTGCCGCAGGGATGAAGCTGGCGTTTGCCGACGACTTCGACGGGCCGCTCTCCATCGGCGACAGCGCCGCGGCGACCTATTACGACCATAAGCCGCCGAACGGCTCGCAGGATTTCAGCACGATTCCCTTCACAAGCTTTAACAGGCCCAACAATCCGTTCAGCCAGAGCGACACCTACCTGCGCATCCGGGCCGACGCGAAGAAGAAGAGCGCGGGGCTGCTTTCATCGCTGAAAAACGACGGCAGCGGCATCGTCGCCAAGGCGCCCTGCTACTTCGAATGCCGCTTCATCGCGCCCAACGCCATCGGCTCCTGGCCGGCGTTCTGGCTGCTGACCGCCGCCGGGAAGGATAAGAACCTGAAGGGCTGTGACGAGCTGGACATCATCGAGGCCTACGGTGGCGAAGGTCCGCGCACGCCCAATGCGTTCGACACCTACATGATCACTCCGCACGCGTGGGAGCAGGGGGACCGGGGCAAGGCGCTGGAGACCGAGGCCTTCAAGGCGCTCAACAATCCGGCCCGCATGGGCAAGGCCGGCATTCCCTCCGCGTGGTACATGGCCTTCCACACCTACGGCTGCAAAATCATGCCGACCGAGACGGTCTATTATTGCGACAATATCGAGGTGGGGCGCCATGCGACGCTGCCGATCTCTAAAGAATATCCCTTCTACTTCCTGATCAACCTGGCCACCGGCGGCGGCTGGCCCGTCGATCTCTCCCGCTATGACGGACTCGCCGACATGTACGTCGATTACGTCCGGGTTTATCAGGGCGATCCGTCGCCCGCCGCCCAGCCCTCGAAAGAACCCCAACCTTGAATCGAACGATGAGTGTCGATGACCATAATTAGGCGCAGGAAATGAAAGGAGTCGAGTCTGTGGACGGTCTGTTTTGGGGAAAGAACTTATGAATGATGCGTTGTCGTCTTTGCCGGACCTGTCCGCAGATGAAGCACAGTTGAGCCGGAGGCCGCTCCATGTGCGCGTTCGCGAGTACCTCCGCGAACTTGTCCTGCACCGGTTTAAAGACGGAGAGAAGTTCTACAGTGAGCCGATCCTGATCGACCGGCTAGGGGTTTCGCAGGGAACAATCCGCCGTGCGCTGACCGACTTGGCGCATGAAGGGCTGCTGGTGCGAAAAGTGCCGAGCGGAACGTTTGTGCAAAAGGCGGCGGACACCGCGGAAATCCGCGTGGTCATGCCCGGCTGCGATTCGGTCTTTCTGATGGGCATACTGGAGTGCATCCTGAACGACTGCCGGAGCCGTGATCTTCAGGTCCGCATCCACCATACCCTGCAGGGCGCGAACGGCGCCGAGGTGTTGCGGCAGCTTCAGGGACCGCCTGCCCGGCAGCGGGTGATTCTGTTGGGTGTGGCCCGCCGGCGAGCCCACGCCCTCTATGTGGCGCTGTCCAAGCGCGGGATCCGCGTGGTCAACATCGACACCCTTGCGTCCGGTTGCGGTGACGCCTATGTCGGCGTCGACAACGAAAGCGGAATCCGGCAAGGCATGGAGCATCTGATGTCGCTAGGACACCGCCGGATACTCCTGCTGGTCAACGAGCCGATGGAAGAGGGCAACATTCAAGCCCGCGTGCGTGCGTTCAAGGCGATCGTGCGCACCCGCCGCCTGACAGGCTCAGGCGTGGAGATTTGCGCCCGCGATTCGTGGCGCAACGGGACGGCTAAAGCGCGTCTGCGCGAGTTGCTCGGCGCGAATCCCGCGCCCACGGCGATCTTCACGGTCTCCGATACCGGCGCGTGGGTGACGCTCAAGTGTCTGGCGCGGTTGGGCATCGCGGTGCCCGCCCGGATTTCCGTTCTGGGCTTCGACGACGACCGCGCCAGCGCCTACATGTTGCCTGCGCTCAGCACGCTGGCTCAGCCGATCGAGGTGATCGCGCGGCGGGCCATTGACCTGCTGACACAGTCGAAACCACCCGAAGGCATGGAACTTCTACCTCCCGCTCTTAGGGTGCGCGAGAGCACCGGACCCGCACCGCAGAAATAATTGGGCGGGCCGCATTCGCCGGCACCTACCGAGGCACATGCGAATACCGCAGATCATCCAACGTATCGCCCTCCACCGGCAACAGCGCGCAAGCGAATTGCCGCTGCCATTGCAGATGGTCATTTCTGGCCAGCAGGCAGTTCCAGCCCTGTTTGAGCGAGGCCTTGCCAAGGTCTTTATTCTTGCCGCTCCGGTTCAGATCGGCCGTCATGACGAGCGTCCCGTTCACCCAGAGCTCGAAGCCCAGCGTGGCTGAGAAGGTCCGGTGCGTCAACTGGAGCTGAACCGGACGATCCTTCGCACTGTAAATCCACCGGACAGCATACAGAACATCGTTCTCGCTGCCAAAGGTCAGGCTGTACGGCACCACGGAATTGGGGTCATCGCCCGCGGTGTAATCGATGCAAGGGGTGTTCACCTGCCAGCCATACGTTTTCTTACCGTCCGTGAACGGCTCCAGAAAGTGCTTCCCGGCCACCAGATCGGCCTCCATGAACGGAAGGCTGTTGGTCGGCTGGTAGACGGAATTCGGTCCCCATGCGCCGCCGTTGTCCGGGCCGCAGACGACGCGCCACGGTGACGGGATCTGCACGGTCTGACGATAGGTCTCCTCGCCCGCCTTGGCGACGATGGTCATCTCGTTCTGAAGCCGCTCGGGAACGCCGCGCAACGTGAACGTCGCTTCGGTCTTCGTCACGGGAGCTTCGGCCACAGTCCAGCCTTTTGGCACCTCCAACGAGAAGGTCGGGACGCGCGGTGACTTCGCTTCGGTGCCGTCGTTCCAGAAACAGGTCAGCTGGTACACCTGTTCCGCGCGCTCCGCCGGGCAGCCCGGCTGCGGCTTGAACCAATAGGTCACGCACGGCTTGGCCGGCGCCAGCTTAGCGATCTCCGCATCGATGAGCGCATCGAACGCCGCGACCAGTTTGTCGTCCTGCAGCGCCGCGACCATGCCCCGGGCGATGGCGGCGTGGCCCAGCGGCATCTGCGGATGCACCGTGTCCGGCACGACGTGGTAATCCTGCTTCACCCTGCGGCAGCGGGCCACGGCGTCGAAGACCGAAGCGCCGGTTGCTGCGGTGCGGCACTTCTCCTCCGTGGCGAGTTCGCCCGCGAGCTGCGTCAGCCGGTCGCGCACGCAATTCTTGGGGGCGAGAGGGTCCTCCGTCAGCGGCGTGATCTCGCACAGGACGATCTCCCGCGGCGTGACGCGCTCGCGGATCGCCTTGATCAGTTCGCGGCACTTCGCTTTCCAGGTCAGCAGCACCGCCGCGTCATCCCGCATCGTCGGACGCAGAATGTCGTTCATGCCGAGCAGGATGAAGACGATGTCGCCGTGCTTGGCGAAGGCGGTCTGCACATCAAAGCCGCCGGTATTGGCCGGCACGGACTGGGTCCGGCTCCGCACCTCCAGGCTGTCCTTCCAGTCGAAGAGCGTGTGGCCGGAAAAGCCGAGGCCGATGACCTCGTTGCTGTATGCGGGGTAGACGTTATGCACCTCGTTCGTGAACTGGTGATAATACCCTTGCGCACTCCCCACGCTCTGGGCGGTGATGCTGTCGCCCACAAAAATGATCCGGTCGTTCGGCTTGAGCAACGACTCTGCCCACACCGCGGTTGCCATCATGCCGGCAACCCAAGCCATCCGAAATACGCTCATTCCGCCTCCCCTCTGCTGTTACACATAACCGACAGTAAACGTCGAACCCTTGTCTCTCTTCCACACCAGTGAGAACAATGACAAATATAACATCCCTTCAACACCGCTGGCGAGGGAATCGCTAATGTTTCCTAAATCCCAAATTGGGGATCGACTGTTTTCATCCCTCTCGCATATTAGATGAGGCACTTGCAAAATGCCAATCTATTACACTTGCCGTAAATACAGCAATACAGCTAATATATCAACCATGAAAGCAACACTGGAAATTCCTGACGCGTTGTACCGCAGGGTTAAAGCCAAAAGCGCGATGGCGGGCCACCCGGTCAGAGAAGTTGCGATCCGCCTTTTCTCCGACTGGGTTGACAAGCCTATCGAACCCGACCCCGTGATCTCGGATGCCCCGCAGAAATTGCCGCCGTGGTTCGGCGTTGCCCACGTCTATGCAGCCAAGGTCAAAAAGCATGATATGGCCTCGGTGCGTGAAAGCATCGCCAAGGCAAGGGCTCATCTATGACCTACGGATTAGACACCTCGATCGTATTGCGTCTGCTGACAGGTGAGCCGCGCGAACTTGCCCTCCGTGTCGTTAACCGCGTGATGGCGATCACCCATTCAGGCGGGTTTTGTTCAATCAGCGATCTGGTCGCGGTCGAAAGTTACTTCGCTCTGCAGCACCACTACAAGATGCCCAAAGCCGAAGCGTTGTCCGCCCTTGCCGCGCTAGGTGCGGGAAAGGGCATCCTGTTTTCAGAAGCCGCAGGAAAAGTATTAAGGACCAAGGGGCTCGCACATGCCAACCCCGGCTTTGCCGACCGTCTGATTCACGCCGGGTACCGCCAATCCGGTTACGGCATGTTGACCTGCGAACGTGCCGCCGCCTCGCTTGACGGAGCCGAAGTCATCAAGAGCGTTTAGCTTGTCAGCCCCATACCGCTCATTGCTGCTCGCTAAGAGCGACAAATAACAGATGCATAGGAAGAACCTGATGAGAATAGACCGCGACAAACTCCGCGCTGCGGTTTGCAGGCTGGATAACGACGCCCTTCGCAATATGCTCGATGACGCGATCAACGTGTTGCCCCAGACCCAACTCGTGAAACTCGCTGGTCGATATGTGGACTGCAAAAGCCTGCAAACGTCTGGACCGACATGCGTAGACTTGTTGGCGGAGGTGAAGGCGTTCGCGAAGGCCAGTCGGGCGGGCGACTATTACGAGAGCTTCGCCGTCAATTCCAAGAATTACATGGAAATGTCCGGTGGCACGCGAGCTTGGATTGCCGAGTGCGAACGGCTCTTGAATCGCTGCGTGAAAACGGCCGACAAAGGAAAGCCCGCCGAACTGTGCGCCTCATTCGATATTCTCTTTGCACTTTTGGCGCACATCGATGAATGTCTGGATGACATCGTCTTCTTTGCCGACGAAGGCGGGTCGTGGCAGGTTGGCGTTGACTGGTCGAAAGTGCTCCCAACTTGGTTCGCCTGCCTAGCGACGGTCGCCGAGCCGGACGATTTTGCCCGGCGTGCCGTCAGTACCGTAGACCGGTTTGCCCGGCATGCCCGCGATACGCATCTGACGACAGCCGAGAACTTAGCCTCGGACGTGCAGCGCAAGGCTTTGACCGAAAGGGCGTCTTGGAAGAGAGTCCGCAAGGCAAGGGGTAGACGATGAGCGAGTACCAATACTATGAGTGGCAGAGTGTGGATCGGCTGTTGACGGAGGCCGAGCAGGCGGCCGTCAATAAACTGTCGAGTCATGTCGAGGTGTCATCCAGCCGCGCGGTCATGACCTACACTTGGGGTGATTTCAAACACGACACGCGCCAAGTCTTGGTCCGGTTTTTCGATGCCCACCTTTATCTGGCGAACTGGGGCAGCCGACGGCTCATGTTTCGTTTTCCATCAGGCCTCATGAGCCGGAATGCCATCGAGCCGTACTGCGTCTCGACCCTCATATTTAGAATTGCTGCTTTTCGACAGCAATTCTAAATATGGCTTTGCATGCCATGGAAGAATGCCCTTACGGGCACAAACGGATTTCCCTAGGCTTTCTTACGTTTGTAGTGGCGCCGTGAGGCGCTTCTTGGCCATATTTAGAATTGCTGGCTTTTCGACGCTCTGCGTTGACGGTGGCCGACAAAAGCCGTATGATGAGGCCGTTTCCCGGTCGGAGTAGGGAGAACCGGGCGGGCAGACAGGCGTAGATGTGCCTGCCCGGAGAACCTAAGGAGAGCCGGATGTGTACGCTAGTCCGCAAGTAGCCACGGATGGCGTTACATACCTCGCTGTGAGTTCGAGACACAAACCAGTTTGATCGGTTCTAGTTCTGCGTGGGCCGAGTTTGGCCGAAAAGTGATTTGTATGGGAAACTATGGCGCTTCCGGGTTTGTGGGGGGATTTTTCATTGAATGGGTAGCGGATCCATGTCGAGGCCGCCAAAGTGAAAGAGGATGTCTGTCTTGAGCCGCTGACGATTGCGGTAGCCGCAGGACTTCTGCATGAGCAGCTGGATG
>JANYBJ010000052.1 GCA_025360845.1 bacterium | reverse complement strand
AGGGCCGCACCGAGAGGGGATTCCGGCTGTCTTTCGGTTCGGCGGCGCTGGACGAGGCCGTGACCGTCACCAACAGTTGCGGGGCCGGACCTTACCACGCCTGGCATCAGGGGGAGTCGTGGACACTCATGGATGTGAGGGTCGCGGGCGTGTCCGTCACGGGGATAGACGTGCGGCGCGAGCCCGACCGCTTCTGGCCCCAGGGCTGCGACTGGAGTCTTTCGGGCGGCGGCTGCGGGTGCGGCGGCTCCTGCCCCGGCGGGGAATGCGAAAGCGAAGAGACCATCGGTTCCGTGCGTTTCCGCGTCTCTCTCGGAAACACCGGTTACAAGACGACGGCCGGTTACGTCTGGTTCAACGTGGAAAGCAACGGCGTCGCCATCTCCCCGTCCATCTTCTCGGTTACGGGGGACGCGTCGGTTTCGCAGGAGTTCCAGAACGCCGGAAGCGCGCTCAGCCGGGTCTACTGCGCGGCCGGCGGGCGCGAAGTCAGGATCGCCGCGATCAGCAACGGCGTCAGCGTCTCGGTCGGGGACTACGATCCCGCCGGGTTCTCGGCGGATCACGTCTGGCTGATCGCCAACCCCGGCAACGACACGGGCAAGGTCCGGTTCGAGAAGACGGTCGGGGCGGTCACGCGGAAGAGCTCGCTGTATGAGTTTCTGGTTTACTACTGGAGGCGGACCGACGAGGTCACGGGACTCCGCGAGACCTCGTGGAAGCTTGTACCCGGAACCGTCTACGACACCGAATACGGAGCCGATAACCGGGCCGCGTACAGCCCGGCGGGACAGAAACTTTCAGATGTGCGGATATGGAAAACGGCGGTCGGCACCAACGCGGCCGCTCCCATGCGCGAAACCAGGCAGCGGGAATGGGACGGCTTCACGCAGGCCTGGCGCGAGACACGCCTGACATACTGGCGGGACGACCGGAACGAGCTGCTGAACGGGTGCCCGAAATTCAGATATGACAATACAGGCTCGTGGGAGTATCGGGCGCACGACAGCCGCGGGCGCGAGACCCTGCGCGCGGAACCGCTGGACGGGTCGGGGCAGCCGCCCTTCAAGGACGCCTCCGAGCCCTTCGCGCTCGCGAACGCGGGGGCATGCGGAGCGTTCACGGCCTTTGTCACGGTCACCGGCTACGAGACCGCCGACGCCGGATCTTACCTCGATTCCCGCAAGCCGCGCACGGTGACGGTATACGCGGTGCGCGACGGCGACATCACGCCCGTGTCCCGCGAATGGCACACCTACACGCGGGGCGAAGCTGCCGACGGGTACGTGACGTTGACGCACCGCGTCACCCGCGCGGCCTCTCAGTCTGCGGTGATCGACAGCGCCGGCAACGGCTGGACCGAAACCGTCGCCTACGCCGATGACGACGTTTCTGTTCCGGTCCTGCTGCGCGGCAGGCCGCTGCGCGAGGAAAGCGCGGACGGACGTCTCTCCACCTGGGCGTATGATTTCGACGACAGCGGCTCGCAAGAGGTGCTGAAGGTCACCGCGAGGCGGGCCACGGCCGCGCTGCCCGAAGGCCTCCCGAACGTCAGCACGTTCGAAGTGGAGACGCTCGACGCCGTGTTCGGGCGAACCCTGCGCCGCGAGACTCGGGTCGTGACCGGGAACGGTTCTGAACTCCTGTCATGGGAAGATCGAGGGTACGACCCGAAGGGGCATCATCTCGGCACGGCGTATTCGGACGGCACCTGCGAATCCAACGAGTGGGACTGCTGCCGGATGACAGCCGTCGTCGGCCGCGACGGCGCGCGCCGCGAGTTCGAATCCGTTCCCGGCGACGGCAGCTGCAAGCTGTCCGCCGACGTCTCCCTCGGGGCGCTACCCGGCTCGGGCGGGCGCTACCCGGTCACGGAAACCTTCGCCGACGCTCTCGGGCGCGAGACCAACAGTGTCAGATGCGTTTGGCACAACGGTTCCCGCGACACAGCCTATGCGCCGCTCTCCACACGCACGGATTACCCTTGCGGCACGGACAACTATACGGTCACAACCGACCCGCTCGGCGTGCAGACCGTCAGCCGCCGCTGTTACGGGAGCAACCGCCAGATCGATGAGACCGTTTCGGCGGGCGTCACGAACCGCACCACCAGCGTGTGGGGCGGCGCGACAATCGGAGAGAAGTTCTGGGACGGCAAGTGGACAAGCGAGACTCGCTCCGCCTCCTACAACGAAAACGGCTGCCGCGTGGAAACTGTCACTTCGGATGCGTCCGACATGCCCGGCCCCGTCGTGACCTCCGAGACGGTTTACGATTTCTTGGGCCGCGCAGTCTCCGTGACCACGCCGATGGGTGTCACCTCCAACTTCTATGACGGCGCAAGCGCCCGACTTGTGCGTGTCTCCCGCACCGGCTCGCCGGACATGCTCTACGTGTACGATGAACTGGGCAACGCTACCGCGACCGCGCTTGATGTCGATGGCGACGGGCAGGTTTCAACGTCGGACCCTGTAACATCCTCGGGAATGTCGTATGCAAGTATTGGCGGAGAATGGTGGCGCGTGACTGCGCAGGCGCTCATTTATGGCGGCGTAACCAACGGCTCAAGCATCACACGGGAACAGCTCACAGGACTCTCCCCGCAACTGGTTAA
This sequence comes from bacterium, assembly GCA_025360845.1. Lineage (GTDB taxonomy): Bacteria > Verrucomicrobiota > Kiritimatiellia > RFP12 > UBA1067 > JAHFSX01. Next base: position 4,155 of record JANYBJ010000052.1, on the reverse strand, counting down.
CAGCACGGTGACAACCGCCAACAACGGTGCCGTCGCAACTTTCACAAAGGTGTTTGATCCCGAAACGCGCATTGTCACGGAAACCTCCCAGAACGATTCGGCTTTGCCGACTGTCCGTCGCACACTCTACGGACAGCCGATGGAGAATGCCGGACGCGATTCGGCCACGCTGCTTTCGTATGACGGCTTCGCACGCGCCGTGTCGCAGACCGTGACCAACCGGACAGGGACGCTTTCGGTTCAGACTGTCACCTACGATGTTCTCGGAAACGCCGTCACCAACACCATGGTATACGGGGATATGACGACTGCCAACTCGGCGGAGTTCGAAAGCAGGGGCCGAGTCGTAACACGCATCGACGAGGCGGGCAACGTAATCATAACCGTATTTGACAGTCTCGGGCAGACGCTCGCGCTCTCCGGCGCGACCTACCCCGTCGACTATACGTACGACACTGCCGGTCGCGTGGCCACCCTGACCACGTACCGCGACGAGAACACCGGCGGCGACACCACGCAGTGGCTCTTTGACAGTGCGACCGGACTTCTCACCAACAAGGTATACGCAGATAACTCCAGTGTCGCGTACACCTACACGCCCGGTGGGAAGCCTGTCCGCACGACATGGGCACGCGGGGAATGGAAGGAGAACGCCTATGACGCAATCGGTTGTTTGGCAACCGTTTCCTATTTCGATTCGACCCCAAGTGTGGCCTACTCGAACAATGTGTTCGGGCAACCGCTCGCGGTTACGGTCGGCACCAGTACCGCATGCTATGCTTACAGCGGCTATGGCATATTGACCAACGAAAACACCACCGGCTTCAATCTTGCCCGCCGGATTGATCCGAGGCTCCGCCCGGACGGCTTCACGCTCTGCGGCAGTTCCAATCTTCTCGCCGTTTCTTTCTCGCGCGACGATGAAGGCGAGATCGTCACTAACGCCTGGAGCACATCAGGCACGTGCGGGGCAACCGGCTACGCCTATGAAAACGGGCTTGTCATCCGATACGACACGGTCTATAACGGCATCATGTTCAGCCGCATTCTCAGCCGCGACCCGCACAGGCAGGGCCTTCTTCTCTCGGTCAGCAACCTGATCGACGGTGCCGCCGTTACGGTCTGCAATTACGGGTATGACATTCTCAGCCGCGTGACCAACAGCCTCGATGACGCGGGCGGCGTTCTGTCGACAAACGTTTTCAGCTACAATGCGCGATCAGAAGTTGCGTCCGCCGATCTGGGCGGCTCCGGTTATGCCTACTCTTACGATTCGATTGGCAATCGCGTGTTCATTGCGGCGAACACCGTGACCAACACCTACACAGCAAACGCTCTGAACCAGTATATGGAAATCGACGGACCGCCTGTCAGCGTTTCCCCAACATATGATGCCGACGGCAACATGACGTTCGACGGATCGCGCCATTTCGCCTACGACGCGGAAAACCGGCTGGCGGAGATGACGCCCGACGAATGCACGAACGGTTCGAGGCGTGTCTGCTTCATCTACGATCACCGCAGCCGCATTTCGGAGAAGCTGGTTTACGAGCTGTCCGGCTATGTGCCGCCCTACGGCAGCCCGCCCGTGCCCGGCGATCCCGGAGAATGGAAGCTGTGCGGCCGCACGGTCTTTGTCTACGACAACTGGAATCTGCTCCGCGAGGAGATAAGCGCCTATGATCTTGTCACCCAAGCCGTGACATCATTTTTCTACCGTAACCACATCTGGGGTCTGGATGTGAGCGAAACCTTGCAGGGCGCGGGCGGGGTCGGCGGACTTCTCGCAACGGACGTGAATGGCACCGTCTGCATCCCGTTCTATGACTACAACGGCAATATTGTGGCATACGCCGATGGGACAGGCGCGGTCGTTGCCCGGTTTGCTTATGATCCGTTTGGGGAAACCCTTTCCAAGTCAGGCCCCATGGCTGACCAGCTCCCGCTTCGCTTCTCAACCAAGCATTACGATGAGGATGTTGGGTTGTACAATTTCGGGCTGCGCTTCTATGACCCAGGTCTCGGGAGGTGGATCAACCGTGATCCGATTGGGGAGGATGGCGGGGCGAATCTCTATAACTACGTAAGCAATGAGCCACTGAACGGCTTGGATTACCTTGGTCTTGCATGCGTGAAAATAGTTAAGTACGAAAGACCGTGGTGGAGCCATAACAATCGCGAATATAGTGTCAAAGATGAAAACGATGTGCCGGTCTTCCTAGCTTATGACGGATTAGGTACGGATGATCTTGGATATTTTCGGCCAGAAGATCCTGCGGTCGATTCCGACGAACCTTGTACGATCAAAATCGCCGTTGGTATCAGAATTCGGCCTGGTTTGGCGGCAAGTCCTTACAAGTCAATGGTTCGTTACACCCGTCATCAGGCAAAACTTGGCGACGAAGAATTATCAGGGGGGGGGCTTTCCGTCAGAAACCCGGCAAATGGCCCTGTAGTGTACAGTGTTGTCGAAGCCCACGAGAGGGGGCATGCGAAAGCATTTTTCGAATGCACGAAACCCTGTTTCGAGAAGGCGGTGGCACCGTTTTGTGGGAGACCTATTGGTGAGTCCGAAATGGCCACAATAAGGAGCAAGTTTGCCGAGTGCCGGAAACAGTGCGCTCCTCGTAGCGCCTTAGCTGCTGACCAGTTAACCGTCAACTGGTTGGTGATAAACGGGTACCGGGTGATTACACGCGGAAATGAAGTATGGAGTTTCTCACATGAATAGTGAAATGTCCCGGCTTAACGTCATGCGTCTTGTCATCTTCGCTCTTGTTGTTCTCGCCCTTCTCATTGGATGGGCATATTGGCAACGCAAGACACCTTCTGCCATCGCCATCAACCAACTGCCGGAAGACCTGCAACAAGTTGCGGCGGCATTTCGAAATGCGTGTGAGACGAATCGTACAAATGAGGGACATGTTCTTCGACAAAGTTTCGAACGCTTTCTTCGAGAGAAAAGGACGCGCAATGCGACAATATCCCGTGAGGTTTTGGTCGAGTTGCTTGGCAAACCGTTCAGCCAGATAGAACGTCCGATTCAAGAAATTGACTATCTTACGAATAAACATGAAAACGCACTTGTTTTAGTCACGTTCAAGTTTGAGCACGGTATGTTGTGGCGGGTCAACATAGCCTACGGTGAAAAATAGGCAGGGCAGGATGAAGGAGTTTTAGGGACTCAGACCGTATTGCTATCGTGAAAAAGTGACCCTGTCCGGCCACCGCACGCTGTCCTATGACTTGAAAGGCCGGGTGACGACAGAGACCAATTCGCTGGCTGTCATCACGCGGCACCGCGACACGTTGGGTCGGGACACCGGTTACGATCTCGACATCCCGGGGTTCGCCGCCGGCACGCATTCCGTGCGCTACGGCTACGACAGCGCCGGGCGGCTCGACCAGGTCATCTCGGTCTATAACGGCGTGACCAACGTGTTTCACTATTCGTTCTTAAAGGGGACCCCGCTTGTGGCGGGCATGACCAACACCCTCGGCTTCGGGTGGTCGCGCAGTTACGAACCCGACCGCAATCTGATTACCGCCGTCTCCAATAGATGGGGCAGCTCAAGCGTGTCGGCGTTCGAGTACGAGAACGATGCGGCGGGTCGCCGCACGCGGCGGATTGATGCGGCGCAGTCCTTGTCCTTCACCAACGTTTTCGCCTATAATCTGCGGTCGGAGGTCACGAACGCGGTGATGGATGCGGCTACGTACAGCTACAGCTTCGATGATATCGGCAACCGGCGCCGGGCGACCGCCGACGCGGCGGTGTGTACCTATGCCGCGAACCAGCTCAACCAGTATACCTCGGTGACAAACGCCGGGATAAACAATGTTGTCGTCCATGACGCCGACGGCAACATGACCCGCAACGGCAACTGGTACTACGCATGGGACGGCGAGAACAGCATGAGCCGTGCCGGTATGATGGGCCTGAGCAACGGCATCGTCCGCGTCGACAGCGGCTACGACTACATGAAGCGCCGCGTGGCGAAGAGCGTGACCGTTCGGCGCTTCCGGGTTTGTGGGGGGATTTTTCATTGAATGGGTAGCGGATCCATGTCGAGGCCGCCAAAGTGAAAGAGGATGTCTGTCTTGAGCCGCTGACGATTGCGGTAGCCGCAGGACTTCTGCATGAGCAGCTGGATG
>JANYBJ010000319.1 GCA_025360845.1 bacterium | reverse complement strand
GCCGCCGGGCAGCCCCCTGCGCCCGCCGCCGCGCCGGCGGTGGCCGAGCCCGCCGCCCCGCAGCCTCCGGCGGCGATTCAGCCTCCTGCGGCGATTGTCCCTCAGCCGGCTGCACCTGCAAAGGCCGCTCCCGGATTACCGGCCGCCGCATCCACCCGGAGGCCGCCGCTGACCACTGCGAGGCGGCCCCTTACGCCTGCGGCCGCCGCGCCCGGCGCGGTGGTGCCGTCACCGGGTTCGACGGCGCCAGCTTCGGCGTCGGACCCCGCGACCGGCGGCGAGGCCAAGTCGAAGACCACGACACCCGCGCTCAAATTCGACAGCGCGCCCGTCGAGATCATTTTGCAGGCGTATGCGCAGGAGACCGGCAAGACGCTGCTGATGGCGCCGGATGCGCCCAAGGCGAACATCACGCTCAAAAGCCAGCCGGATGTGCAACTCACCCCAGTGGAGTATGTCGAGGCGATCGAGGTGGTGCTCAGCATGAACGGCATTGTGCTGGAGCCGTTCGGCGAGAAGTTCGTCAAAGTGCTGGCAAAGAAAACCGTGCGTACCGACGGCATCAAGATACTCATGGACAGTCCGGAGGGCGGGCACCCGGAAAAGAGCAAGGTGGTCAGCCAGATGATCCAGCTCAAGTCGATCACGATCGCCGAGGTGCAGAAGGCGCTGGAGGGGTTCAAAAAACCGGACGGGATGATCCAGACCTTCGAGCGCACCAACAGCCTCCTGGTGACTGACACGCAGGAGAACGTCAACCGGATGTTGGAGATCGTCAAGTTCATCGACCAGCCGCTGGTGGCCACCGAAGAGGTGAACGTCCGCGTCGTCCGTTTCGCCAAGGCGGAAGACATCAAAAAGCGTCTCGAGGAACTGGTGTCCGAGTCGCAGAAGCAGACGCAGGCGAAGGAAGAGATCAAAGCCAATGCGGCGGGCGCGCCGGGCATGAACCGCAGCCTCTCTCCGACCACGGCCCGTCCGATGCCGCCCGGGCTGTCGCGTATCGGTACGCAGCCGGCGGCGGTCACGCCCAACGAGATCCTTGAAACGCTGGTGAACGATGCGGACCGCGGCATGGTCCGCGGCAAGGTGCAGATCATCGCGGATGAGCGTTCGAACCAGCTCATCATCATCACCCGCAAAGAGAACATGAATTTCTTCGACCGCATCATCACCGTGCTCGACATCGAGACCGCGCCGGACGTGAAGGTCGAAGTGCAGCGGCTGGAGTTTGCGGATGCCGAAGAGGTTTCCACCATGCTGAACGACCTGATCGGCAATGCGACCGCCGCCAAGAAAGACTCGAAGAGTCCGACGAACGCCAAGGGGACGGCGACCTCGAGCACTCCGGGCGCCCCCGACCAGGCCGCACGCAGCTCCACGCTTGCCGAGACGCTGGCGGCGCGCGCCAACCGTGTGGTCGGCGAGTCGGCCGCCGGCGAGTCCGGCAAAACCAAACTGGGCGCGCTCAGCAAGGACAACATCAAGATCCTCGCCGACAAGCGCTCCAACGCGATCGTGATGATGGGCAGCATCAGCGATCTGGCTGCGGTCAAAGAGATCATTAAAGGGATGGACATCCAGTTGTCGCAGGTGCTGATCGAGACGGTGGTGCTGCAGGTGAGCCTCAAGAACAACATCCAGACCGGCGTCGACTGGGTCAAGCGGGTGAATTGGGATAATAAGACGGCCAACTACAGGTCTACAGTGAGCGGCGGCGCCGGGAAAAGTGCCCCGGTTAATCTTTTCAACCCGCTAGTCGAAGCGGCGACCAATGCGTTGACGAGCACCGCTTCGTCCGGAATCCAGTATTTCGCCACGCTCAAAAATCTCCGGTTGGACGCGGTCATCTCGGCCAGCAAGTCGGATAACGGGGCCAAAGTGCTCTCCTCGCCGATTCTGCTGACCGTCGACAACAAAGAGGCGACCATCGAAGCGACCGAAATGATCTACATGTACAAAGGCATGCGGTACATGGGGTACAGCAGCACCTCCAGCGGCGCGGGCAGTTACGAACCGGATATCGAGCAGCGCGACGTGGGTCTGACGGTGAAGGTGACCCCGCGCATCAACCCGTCCGGCAATGTGATCCTGACGGTGGATGAGACGTTCGAGGATGTCTTGGGGTCTCAGACGATCAACGGGCAAGACTGGCCGACCGTCACCACGCGCAAGCTGAGCGCCGACGTTTCGGTGGGGAGCGGCGAGACGGTGATCCTCGGAGGTCTGGTCAAGACGAGTAAAAGCGAAGACTCCTCCGGCATTCCGCTGCTCAAGGACATCCCCTACATCGGCAAGTACCTGTTCGGTTCGCTTACGAAAAAGGAAGAACGTTCTGAGTTGCTTGTGTTCCTCACGCCTTATGTGATTGAAAATCAGTCAGATATGGACAAGGAGACCCGCCGCCGCAAGGACTACATCAATGCGGACGGCGTCTGGACCAAGGGCTGGTCCGACAGCAAACTGGCCGATCCGGTTTCGGCGGCGGATATGAAACAGCGGCTGGAGCGCAACAAGGGGTTGGAGAAGGCGTGGGAGAAGTACCGCGTGGATTTAGTGAAACAGCAGGAGCTGAATGCCAAGATCGAGGAGCAGCGCACGTTGACTAAGGAAGTGACACCGGATGCGAACGCTTCCGATGCGCCCAAAGCCGGCCGGATGAAGGTTTCCGAGACGGTCGAAGTGCTCAAGCCGGAGGTGCCTGCGGAAGCGGTTGAGCCGAAACAGGAGACCGCACCCGTCCAGCCGGAGGTCGGAGAACCCAAGAAGAGCTGGTGGCGACTGTTTTAGGGCAGAGATGGGTGAAGCGGGTAAGGCTGGGTGAGGCAGGGCAGGGTTGCCCAGAAGCACCCAGCCCCTCACAGCCGACCCCCTAGGGTGCGATTTTCTTCTGTTGAAGGGTGATGGCCGTTATTTTAGCGAAATTTGTGATTTCCCCTTGCGAACGCGTTTTTTTTGTGGTTTAATCGTTACTTATAAATGAGGTAACTGTATGACAGACGGAAACGAGAAGCGG
>JANYBJ010000285.1 GCA_025360845.1 bacterium | reverse complement strand
GGTGCGGGTCGCCCCGGGCACTACGGACACGCCCGCCAGTGGTGCAGGCGCGACCCCGCGCCGCACCCCGGCCACCGCTGCCGGTGCGGGTCGCCCCGGCACTACGGATAGCCGACGCGCAGGTATCGGCGCAGCTTTTCCATGTAGAGGAAGAAGACCGGCGTGACGTACAGGGTCAGGGTCTGTGAAAAGAGCAGACCGCCGACCACCGCCAGGCCGAGCGGCTGGCGCGAGGCGCCGCCGGCGCCGTACCCCAGCGCGATCGGCAGGCCGCCCATCAGCGCCGCGGCCGTCGTCATCATGATCGGACGGAAGCGGATCAGGCAGGCGCGGTGGATGGCTTCCTCCGCGCCGAGACCGTCCTTGTGCTGCGCTTCGATTGCGAAGTCGATCATCATGATGCCGTTTTTTTTCACCAAGCCGATCAGCATGATGATGCCGACAAAGCCGTAGAGCGACAGCTCCGCGTCGCACAGCAGCAGGGCCAGCAGCGCGCCGACGCCCGCGAACGGCAGCGACGACAGGATCGTCAGCGGATGGAAGAAGCTCTCGTACAGGATGCCCAGCACGATGTAGATCACGACGATCGCGAGGATCAGCAGCACTCCCATGCCTTTCATCGAGGACTGGAACGCCTGGGCCGTGCCTTGGAAGCTCGTGGTGATCGTGGGCGGAATCAGCGTTTTGGCGGCGGCCTCGATGCCGGCCACGGCTTCGCCGAGCGAGGTGCCGGGCTTCAGGTTGAACGAGAGCGTGACCGACGGAAGCTGCCCGGAGTGGTTGACACTCAGCGGCCCGTAGCCTTCGTTCAGCTTCGCCACCGTCGTGACCGGAACCAAAGAGCCCGCATCCGAGCGCACATAGAGCAACGAAAGCGCCGCCGGATTCCGCTGGTATTCCGGCAGAAGCTCCAGGAGCACCTGATACTGATTGTTCGGCGTGAAGATGGTCGACACCTGGCTGGACGAATAGGCGTTGAGCAGCGTGCTCTCGACCGCGGAGGCGGAGACGCCCAGCGAAGAGGCGAGGTCGCGGTCGACATCGACGTTCAGAACGGGGTTCTTGAGCTGCATGTCGCTGGTGGCATCCAAGAAGCCGGGCAGCCCCTGCATCTGTTCGAGCATGGCGTTGGCCACGCGGTTCAGCTCGCCAAGCTCAGGCCCCTGCAGCGTGTACTGGTACTGGCTCTTGCTGGCCCGTCCGCCGATCTGGAGCGTCTGGGGCACCTGCGGGTAAGCCCGCATGCCGGCAACAGCCGCCAGCTTTGGACGCAGCCGCTGAACGATCTGGTCGGCGGTGGCGCGCCGCTCGGTGCAAGGCCGCAGGTGGACCAGCATGCGCCCGCTGTTCGGGCCGGTGATGCTGGTGCCGGAGCTGGACATCGCATCGATCACGTCGGGGTCTTGGCGCACGATGTCCGCCACCGACTGCTGCAGCTTGAACATGGTCGCGGGCGCGGTGCCTTCGGGGGCCTCGGTGGTGATCGTGATCTGGTCCTGGTCCTCGGAGGGCAGGAACCCCTTGCCGACCATGCCCGCCAGCTTAAAGGTCAGCGCCAGGATGACGGCGGAGAAGAGCATCACCACGCGGCGGTGGCGCAGCGCCCAGCGCAAGGTGTCGTCGTAGAAAGTCAGCATGGCTTGGAAACCGCGCTCCGTAACGTTGTACAGGCGGCCGTGACGCACCGAGCCGGACGCATGCAGGAACCGTGCGCAAAGCATGGGCGTGAGCGTCAGCGAGATCACGCCCGAGATCAGCACCGCCGCGCCGATGGTCACCGCGAATTCGCGGAAGATGCGGCCGACCAGGCCGCCCATGAACATCACGGGGATGAAGACGGCCGCGAGCGACAGCGTCATGGACACGATGGTGAACGCGACCTCCTTCGAGCCCTCGAGCGCCGCCTGCAGGCGCGGTTTGCCCATCTCCACATGCCGCACGATGTTCTCCAGCATCACGATGGCATCGTCCACCACGAAGCCGATCGCCAGCGTCAGCGCCATCAGCGACAGGTTGTCCAGGCTGTAGTCCAGCACCTGCATCACCGCAAAGGTGCCGATGATGGACATCGGCAGCGCCAGAGAGGGAATGACCGTCGCCGCGAACGACCGCAGGAACACGAAGATCACCAGCACGACCAGGCCGAGCGTCAACAGCAGCGTGAACTGCGCGTCGTCGGCAGACCGCTGAATCGGGATGCTGCGGTCGTAGAGAACCTTCAGTTCGACCGAGGGAGGCAGTTGCGACTGGAGCCGCGGCAGCAGCGCCTTCACGTCCTTGGCGGCCTGCACCGTGTTCACGCCGGGCTGGCGCTGGACGGCCATCACGATCGCGCGCTGGCTGGTGTTGGCGTTGACGTACCAGGCCGCGATCTTGTCGTTCTCGACGCTGTCCTTGGCCGTGGCGACGTCCCTCAGCCGCACCGGCACGCCCGCGCGGTGTGCGACGATCAGCTCGTCGTACTGCGCGCCGGAGGAGAGCTGGCCGTTGGACTGCACCGTGAACGTGCGCGACGGCCCGTAGAGGATGCCGGTGGGCAGGTTGACGTTACCGTTCACGATGGCGTCGTACAGGTCGTTCAGCGCGAGGTCGTGGACAAACAGCTTGCGCGGATCGGCCTGGACGCGTACCGCGTATTTCTGGCTGCCGTACACCAGCACCTGCGCGACGCCGTCCACCATCGAAAGGCGCTGCCCGATCAGCGTCTGGCCGAACTCGTCCAGCGCCGAGAGCGGCTGCGTGGGGCTGGTCAGCATCAAGTAGAGAAAGGGCGTGTCCGCGGGATTGACCTTCTGGTACGAGGGCGGGGTGGGCATGTTGACCGGAAGCTGCCGCTGGGCCCGCGCGATCGCCGCCTGCACATCCTGCGCGGCGGCGTCGATGTCGCGGGTCAGCACGAATTGCAGCGTGATCTGCGTCCGTCCCAGCAAGCTTACGGAGGTCATCGTGTCGATGCCGGCAATGGTCGAGAACTGCTTCTCGAGCACGGTCGCCACAGCCGAAGCCATGGTGTCGGGGTTGGAGCCGGGCACGTTGGCCGTGACCTGGATCGTGGGATAGTCGACGCTCGGCAGGTCGCTGACGGGAAGCTGCCGGTAGGCGAGCACGCCGAAGAGCAGGATGCTGATCATCACCAGCGTGGTCATCACGGGCCGGCGGATAAAGGTCTCGGAAATGTTCATGGCGCGGCCTGCCCCGCGGACCGCACTCCGTCCGCGGCGGCGACTTCGACCTTGGTGCCCGGACCCAGCCGCTGCTGTCCGTCCGTCACCACGGTTTCGCCGGCCTGCAGACCTTCGGCGATGACGCTTTCCTCGTCGACGTTCCGGGCGATTTTAACCAGGCGCACCTCGGCTGTACTGTCCGGCTTGACCACAAAGACGTAGGTCCCTTTCTGGCCGTTCTGCACGGCGCGGAACGGGATCACCGCGGCGTTGGTCTCGATGGCGGTGCGCATGCGCACGTTCACGAACTGTCCAGGACAAAGCCGGTTCGCCGCATTGGTGAACTCGGCCTTCAACAGGATCGTGCCGGTCGCACGGTCGACCGCATTGTCGAGAAACGCGAGTCGGCCCGTTTCCGTGACTCCGCTGCTGTCCGGCAGGGTCGCCTCCACGCGGAAATCCGGCGCGCTCCGCCAGTCGCGCAGGCGTTCCAAGTCCTGTTGCGGCACGGCGAAGGTCACGTTCACCGGACGGATCTCGTTGATCGTGACCAGCGCCGTCGTGTTCGCGACGACCAGATTGCCCCGGTCCGCCAGGCGGCGTCCGGTGCGGCCGGAGATAGGCGCGCGGATCGTACAGTATCCGAGCTGGATGCGGGCGCTCTCGGACGCGGCCTCGTCGGCGCGCTCGGAGGCCTGCTGCACCGACAGCGTGGTCGCGGCAAGGTCACGGTCAATCTCGGAGACAAACCCTTTGGCAAACAGGTCGGCCGTGCGGCGGAGATTGCGCTCGGCGTTCTCCCGCTGCGCCCGCGTGCGGGCCAGCGCAGCCTCCGTTTGGTGCAACTCGGCCTCGAACGGGCGGGCGTCGATCCGCGCGAGCAGGTCGCCTGTGTTGACCTCCTGCCCCTCGCTGAACGCGATCTCGGACAGCAGGCCGCTCACCTGAGCCTTGACGGTCACCGTGGACAAAGCCTCCACCGTGCCGAACGTGCGGATCTCGACCGGCATCGGCTTGTTTTCCACAACCGTCGTGACCACCGCCGCGGCCCCCGCGCTCTTGCCCGCCTTCATCCCGTTGGCCTTCGCCTGCTGCACCGCATGAATGCGCCAGTAAATCCCGGCAGAGCAAAGGATGAGCAGCAATATACCCAACATTTTTTTCATCGAGTCCCCTGAACGGCGCGTGCCCGCAAACACGGATTCTTTTTACACATTAGCATTACATTGTGAACGAATTACACCCCCTCAAGGCCTGATGCGAAGGCCGGGAATGATGGCAAAGTGTTGATCGAAGGTGATCAGCTCGGCACCACACTCCATTGTCTGAGCTGCGATCCAAAGATCGTTTACGGGGATTGGCTTCCTTTTTTTTCGGAGCGCGAGGAAGAGGCGCCCGTAGTAGTCAGCGGTCTCGGTTGTGACGGGCAGGGGTTCGACAGTGGAACAGGCCATGAACGTGTCAAGCAGTGCACGGTTGCGTTCAAATTGGTTTCCGAGGCGAAATCCTGCAAGAAGTTCTCCCAGCACAATGGTGGACAGATACACCTGCTCCGCATTTGAAACACAGGCGAGAATATGCTGGTCACCTCTGAAAAAAGCCGAGACGGCGTTCGTGTCGAGAAGGATGGACTTCATTTCCAAAGCCCCTCTTCGATTTCCGAGAAACACGCCACATTTGCATCGAACTGTTTAGCGTCCTTCTCTGTCCAGACGCCGCACAAGGGCGCGAACTCGTCATGGCGGCTTTTCTGTTTCCCTGCGGTGATTCCCAGGGCCGACGTTAACAAGTCCTTTGCAGTCTGGTTCAGGCTTTTCTTCTCGCGTTTGGCGTGTGCTTTGAGTCGCTCCGCGAGCGTGTTGTCCAACGCATGCAGTGTGAGAGCATTCATGGCGACCTCCTGTGTGATTCACTTGTGCATCAAGTATGACTCATTGGTGACTTCCCGTCAACCCCCCCAAAGCTTCACACATGCGAATTCTCAGGACTGGGCGGTGTCCTCCCCGTTCTGGTATGCGCCGCGATCTGGAGGCTCATGAGCGCCCAGAAGCCGCCGATCAGGCTCGCCACGAGTGATTGCAGCGGCGCCGGCAGACTGTAGATCACGCACAGGCTGGGAATCCAGATCGCCCAGTTCATCACCAGATTCGGCACCACCAGCCGCCGGTACCAGCCCCTGCCGAGCAGCGGGGCCATTGCCGACCAGCGGTAGCCGCGGTCTTTCCAAAGGTGGGAGAGGGCCACGGCAGGCGAGGCGAAAAAGGCGGTGTAGCCCAACTGGTCGGTCGCGACTTTCAGCGCCAAGGTCTTAAAATCAGCCTCGTTCCCGTACAGGGTGATCAAAAAAGCGTAGAATTTCGGAAGGACCAGTCCCATGATGCCCCAGAACCCGAGGGCGAAGAGCAAGGCCTTGCCCGGCTCTTTGGGCCGCAGTGCCGGTATCGACAGGCAAAAAAGGTAGTGGCAATCGTCGACAACCTGCACGACAGATACTGGAAGATGATCGGGACAATCACAAAGAAGGCTGGCTGAAGCCCGAGTCGTGCTCAACGTTCACCTTTTTGTCTTACACGTATTACACACTTGACGCCAATCCTTCTTATTGGTTGAATGAAAGCACTGTAAAACCTCTCATGGTGGCTGTTATGGTTATCGATTTTCGGGTTTCGCCGCCGTTTTATGAAGTCGGTCTGACCGGTTCACTTTCCAACTTTGATGACGGAGACGCTGATTATTCTCGCGCCGGCCTTGTTTTAACTTAACCACATGACGCGGGGCAAACGGCTCCACTGGTGACGCTGAATGAACATCCACACGTCGACGTTCGAACTGTCTGAGAAACTCAACCGCTTCCTGCCGATTCCCGGGCTCGTCGCGCTGGTGACCTATCTGGCGACGCTGGCGCACAACGCGTATCCCGGCTACCCGGCGGCCCTCACCGCCGCAGCAGCCGGGCTGACGACGCCTTCAGGTCCTGACCATGCGGTATACGCGTGGTTTCTGCGGGGCCTTGCCGCCCTTCCCATCCTCTCCCTGCCAGTCAGACTGAACCTCTTCTCCGCGCTCTGCGGTACGCTTTGCGTGATCCTGCTCTACCATCTGGTCGCACGGCTGATCCTCTTCTTCGCCTGCGAAACCCGTTCCGCCTACTACTATGGCGGCTTTGAAGGGACCGACGCCGAGCCTAGCCTGCCGACTGACGTCTTCCACGTCAATCTCAGCCTGTTCCGGGTCGCGGTCGCCGACGGCAGTGACGAAACCGACGCCGAGCCCAGCCTGCCGAATGACGTCCTCCGCGTCAATCTCAGCATGTTACGGGTCGCGGTCGTCGGCGGCCTGATCGCCTCTTTCCTCCTGCTTTTCACCGTCCCGCTCTGGACAGGCTCGACCCGGGCGCACCCCGCCGCCTTCGACCTTCTGCTGGCGCTGGCGTCGCTCGATCTTTTGCTCACCTTCGTCACCGCCGAGTGGCTGCCCTACCGGCCGCACCTTCTCGCCCTCGCCTTCTTCCTGTTAACCCTGGGACTCTTTGAAACCGCAGCCTTTCTTCCGCTCCTGCCCTGTTTTCTCGTTTTCATATTCTTCAACGACAGCCTCTCTTCAAACAAAATAGCCAGTTTCCTGGGACTTCTGCTGGCCGGGACCGCCGGAGTCGCCTGCGCGTGGTTCATGTTTTTCCAGAACATCCCCGTTCCGCCTTCGAGCGGCCTCATGTCACACGCGGTGCTCTTCCTTTCCAACTTCGCGTCGCACCATTATCGCGAGGCACTTTTCTTCTTCCCGCACACGGGCTGGGTCCTCATCGTCTTGCAGACCGCAATGCCGGCCGCGCTCCTCCTGTTCGGCTGTTCGCTCATGTTTCAAGGGGGGTTCGGCAGAGCGCAAATCCTGCTTGCCTTGTCCGTCATTGCGATGCCGAGCTTGCTGAACCTTCCGTATTCTCCCTGGTTCTTTTACCAGCGCGCCGAGCATCTGCCGGTTTTCAGCTATGCGGTTATCGCCACGGCGGCCGGGTTCGTCATCGCCGCCTGTTACAAAATGATCCTGTTCCCGGTCCAGACGCCGGATGAAGAAGACGCGGAATTTTACTGGATCAAACGGCGTGCGCAAATCGAGCACTTATTCTCCTGGTGCCTTCTGGTCACCTTGCTCGTGACCGGTGTACTGACACCGTGGCGCAGTTTCCGCGACACCGACACGCGCTCAAGTTCCTTCGCCGATGAAATCGCACACGATATGGTCATGGACATGGGCCAGCGCACATGGCTGATATCGAACGGGGGCTTGGACAACCACCTGCTGCTCCAGGCGAATCTGCTCAAACACCCGCTGACGCTAGTCACGTTGCGGCAGCGGCTCCTGCCGGACGAATTCCGCAAGCTGGACAACCTGATCGCCAATGACCCGGTTTTCGAAGGCCTGAACCGCATCCGGCTACAGAACGCCCTGTCGGTCGGGCCGGTCCGCTTCATCATGGAGTGGTTCAAGACCGATCCTCAAGCCGCGGCCCGCGCCATGGTTTTCGCGACGCCGGAGATCTGGACCGCCTGCGGGTACCACGCCGTTCCCGATGGCTTGGCGTTCGGGGGCATCCCTCACGACACCGTTCCCGACTTCGCGCGGATCACCGAGCAGAACCGGCGTTTCACCGACCGGGTCGCTCCGCTTCTCTCCCCGAAGAAAGGGGCCCCCGGTCAAGTGATGGCGCTGCGCCGGTTCCTGCGCCTGAAGGCGGGCTACACCGCCAACGAACTGGGTGTCTATCTGGAGGAAAAAGAGCAGACCGAAGCCGCCTATCAGTCCTACCTGCGCGCCGGGCAGATCGACCCCCTGAACATCAGCGCGGACATCAACGCGTATGCGCTGGCCAGCAGCAAAAAGCTGCATCCCGAAGAGATGGACCGGCTGCTCACGAAGATCAAGTCGCATGCTTCCGATCCATCCCTTAAGAACCTGACGCTGACGGGCATCCTGCAAACCTACGGGACGATCCGCCAGCCGGATTTCTACCGGCAGCAGAGTTCCTTATGGTCCAACATGGGCTCCACCGCGGTTGCGCTCGACAAAATCAACAAGGCCTCGGCTTTGTCCGCTGAGGCCGGCGCGCAGACGCTCATGGACAACGCCTCGTTTTATCTTCAGGCAGGCGTGTTCGCGAAGGCGGAAGCGTGCTGCCAGGCCGTGCTGGAAAACGATGCCGCCAACGTCGCAGCCCTGACGACCATGGCCACGCTGGCGCTCAACGACCGGAAACTGGAGGCGGCGCAGACGTGGCTCGACAAAGCCGCCCGCGCGGGCGCAGACGAGGCCGCGCTCCTTCACCAGACCATCCAACTCGCCCTGTTCAAAAACAACGAGTCCCAAGCCAAGCAACTGCTTCTGAAAGCCACCCAAGACAACCCGGATGATGTACGCTACTGGTTCTTACTGGCCGATGTCCTGCTCAAGCAGAATGCCGTACAGGACGTCGAATTCAAAGTGCTGCCCGCCATTCAGAAAGCGCTGAATAACCAGGAGCACTTTCTGGTCCACACGGTGCGCGGGTTTATCCTGCGGAAGAAGGGGCCGAAAGCCTATAAAGAAGCCCGGCTCGAACTGCTCCATGCCTTATCTCTGAACGCCAACCTGCCGGACGTCTTGAACACCGTGTTCGAACTGGACCTGGCGATCGGCAATCCGGATTTCATGGAGGCGGACGCCAAGAGCCAACTCATGCTTAACCCTGATCACGCGCTCGCCAATTACCTCATGGGCACCATCAACTTAAAGCGCGGCGATTTACAGAAATCCGAAGATTCTCTGCGAAGGAGCATCGGTGCCCGGCCATCCTCGCCGGCCTGTAACGATCTTGCCGAAAACCTCCGACGGCAGAAACGGCTGGCCGAGGCCGAGACCTTCGCGCGGCAGGCCCTCGCGATCGAGCCGGACTTCCCCTCCTCGCTCGACACTCTCGCCTGCATCCTGCTCGACGCCCAGCGCGTGGAGGCGGCCGCGCCGCTTGCGGCACTGGCCACCCAGAAGAGCCCCTCCAAGACGGCCTTTCAGCTCACACTGCTGCGCGTGCGCGTCAAACAGAACAATGTCGAAGAGGTTAAGCGTCTGCTCGACATCCTTGTCGCTGCGGGAGTTCCCGTTTCTGATGCACTGCAGCAAGAGATCCGGGCCATGAAGTAACCCAAGGGGCTTTCGGAACGCATCGGCAAACGCAACATGCCTTCTAAACAATGCCCGGTTTCACCCGCCGGCGGGCCGCGAACAACAGAGCCCCGACTAACAGGAGCGCCAGCGAATCGGGCTCGGGAACGGCCTCGAACGCCACCCTCCAGCCGGTCAGCGCCGCAATGTCCCCGCCGTTCCGGTCGGCGATGAAGAACGTCCACTCCCCGTTGGGGTTTTTCCCGTTAAAAACATCCAGTTTGTTATTGCGAGCCGCGCTGTCGAAAGCAGCCCCTTCGGAAAGCGGATCAATAAAACGTCCGTCGGCCTGCCAGGTACCCGTGGGTTGACCGCCCGAATTGTAGGTTTGGTAATTGTGAATGTCGTTGCCGCTGCCGCTGGTCAAGGTCACATTCATCCCGGCATCCGCATAGCCGAGGGGGTTGCTTGCGCCCGCCCCCACCCGGTTGAGCAGCACGGCGAAGCCGCTGGCGTTCGAAAGGTAGGCATACAGGTCCCCGTTCCAACCGCCCGCCACGGACAGGGTCACAGACACGCTTGTGATGCGCGTCTCAGGAGCGCTTATATTGAACTTGTAAGCCAAACCCGAGGCGTCGTCGTCAGGGATCGCCTGAGTGCCGCCGGGCCACTCATACCACAAGTCCGCGTCACTGCGGGCCGACAGGCCTGCCAGCAGCAACGCGAACGCCAAACGCTTGATTCTTATTGTCATGCTTGCCTTCTCCCTGTGCGGAACCGTGAGACGCAATCAGCCGAACCGCCCTCGTCATTCGCGTTAATAGGCCGGCCAGACGGTCCGGTAGAACCGGGTCTGCGCTCCCCCCGTGCTTTCGCTGAACTCGAAGATGCCGATGCCCCAGAGCCCGCCCTCGAGCGGCGCCGTCAGGTTTCCCGCCTTTTGCCAGGCGGGTGGCGAGAGTGTGGCGGTGCGCTCGACCGTGTAGGTGTATCCGGGAATGCCTGCGAAGCGGACCGTGAAGTTGTTGCCGCTGATGACGGGGCCGCCCACGACATTCAGCGACACCGGCCCGCTCGACCCGGCCGTGACGGTCACCGTTACCGTGCCCTGGGCTGTGCCTCCGTAACCGTCGCTGGCCGTGTAGGTGAAGGTGTCCACGCCGGAAAAGGCGGCGGCCGAATAAGTCACCACGCCGCCGCTCAGCGCCACCGCATTGCCGTGGACGCTGGGATTGGACACGCTTGTCACCGCCAGCGTGTCGCCGTCCACATCGGCGTCGTTATACAGCAGCTTGCCGACGCTGATGGTCAGCGTCTGCCCTTGGCGCGTGCCGGCAACATTGGCATTGGCCACCGGGAAGCGGTTCACGCGTACAAGGCCGCCCGTGACCGAGTTGTAGCTCGCGGCGTCGGTCGGCGTGAACGTCACCGCCGCGAGGCAGATGCCGGCGCCGGGCACCGTTTCCGGCGCGTCGAACGTGAACACGCCCGGCACAGCCGCGGTTAAGGTCGAATTTTTGGCCACGCCGCCGCTCAGCGCCGAACTGGACAGGGGCTGGCCGTTCGCGATCGTCGCGGCGGTCGGCCACGCTGTCACGGTGGTGGTCAGCACCGTGAGGTTCACGTAACCGCCGCTGATCGAAAGTGTCGCCGTGGTGTCAGGGCTTCGCAGCCCGGCCCCGGTGACGGAGACGGTGTGGCTGCCGGAGCTGCTCACGCTGCCGACGGCCTGTTCGCTCAGGCGATAGGTGCCCGCGCCCAGAGGCGTTCCCGAAGCGTTATCGATCGTAAACGCGTTACCTTCGAGCGACAACGTGCCGGCCGAGACAAACAGCGCGGGATGGGCGGTGTCGCCTGAAAAGGCGGTGGGCACGAAAGTCAACCGTATCGGATTTGTCCCGAGGCTGACGACTCCGCCGGAGTGTCCTTTAATGACCGCTGCGGTTTCGCCCACTCCGCTGCCGCCGGCGCTGAGCGCCGAGCCGCTGCCCCAGGTGTAGGGGCTGGCCTTGGCCGACACATCGAACGTCGCGCCCGCAGCTATGCTGACGTCGGACCCGGCATAGAGAGAGCCGCTGCTGCCTAAAACCAGCGTGCCTTCGTCGATGGCTGTCGTCCCGCTGTAGGTGTTCGCGCCGCCGAGTTCCACACGTCCCGGCCCGGCCTTGTCTAAACCGAAGGCACCCTCAATCTCACGGGTGATTCGCAGCGTGCCGCCATCGGCATCTATCCCTGAATCAGCCGTCAACGTTATAGTGCCGCCGTACGTGTTGATTTTCTCCAAATTGCAGATTTCGCCTCCGTTCAGCGTGAGGGGTTCGCTCACCGTGAGGCCGTCGCCCTCGATCTCGATTTCCCCGCCCGCATTCACTGTGGTTCCTCCAGCCGCCGTTCCTAGCGCGGTTTCATTGCCAAGCCGCAGGATGCCTTGATTGATTATGGTCGCTCCGCTGTAGGTGTTGGCGTTGCTGAGTTTCACGG
The DNA here is from genome assembly GCA_025360845.1 of bacterium. GTDB lineage: Bacteria > Verrucomicrobiota > Kiritimatiellia > RFP12 > UBA1067 > JAHFSX01. The sequence continues at coordinate 1,647 of JANYBJ010000285.1, read as the reverse complement.
TACCTGTGCCGATCTTAGTCAGAGTGCCCGTGCCGCGGAGCACGCCCGTCAAGTTAACTCCGCTGCCATCGGTATCCAATGTGCCGCCGCCACTATTGAGCAGCATATTGCGGCCGCTGGTGAAACTGCCCGTGAAAAAGAGCGTGCCGCCGCCGAATGCCACCTCGCCGGAGGCGTCACCCAAATTGTTGTCCGCCCCGACACGCACGGCACCGACATTGACAGTGGTTCCGCCGCTGTAACAGTTGACGCCATTCAACGTCAGCGTGCCAACCCCGATCTTGGCGATCCCGCCGGCACCGCCGATGGTGCCCAAGAAGCTCGAATCCGCCGCGCCGCCGATTGTCAACACGCTGCCGATCTCGGTCGTCACCGCGCCGCCGCCTGCCAAGGCCGCCACCGTCTCGGAACAGGTTCCCAGAGCGAACGTGCCGTTGACGGTCACCGTGGCGTTGTCCGCAATCTGGTTCGCGGCCCGCAGCCAAGCCGTCGCGCCGAAATCGATCTGTAGGCCGCCGGTGCCGATCGCGTTGACGCCCGCCGCCTTGTCCAGATTCAGCGTCCCGCCGACAACCTCCGTCAGCCCGTCATAGGTGTTGGCCGCCGCACCGCTCAAGGTCAGCGGTCCGGAATCCGTTTTGCTTAAGCTTTTGCCGGTCCCGCTGACCGCGCCGCTGATGTCCAGGCCGTAGCCGCCGGAGGCAACAGCAACCGTCAGACTGTCGGCAAGAACCACCGGCGCACCGATCACATGGTTGGCGTCGTTCCGGGCGCTGAACACCTGAATCACGGCATTGCCGCCGGTCTGATCCAATGTCAGGGTTTGACCGGACGAGGCCGCAAGCGTAAAAGCCGTGCCGGCGTTATTGAAAGCGATCGAACCTACGGTCTTGACGACATCAAGCGTGACCGTCTCGGCGGTGCCGAAGCCGGCCTCGCCATTGTTGTCGATGAATTGCGCACTCTCCCCGGTGCCGTTCGGCACCGCGCCCCACCAGTTGCCGGCCGTGCCCCACAACGTGTCCACGGCGCCTTTCTTCCATTGGTCTTTGATGGCTGTGACTTCCAAATCAACCGAGGTGTTGGCCGTGTTCTGCACCAAGGCGAGATTGAACGATCCGCTATGGCTTGAAGCTAATGCCAGTTTCGAGAAGTCGCTGCCGCTGAGAGCCGTTCCCGTGTAGTCAAACAGGCGATACGTGCCGACGCCCATCGTGCCGGTATTCACGATCTCGATCGTCGAGCCGCCTGGGAGCGTGAACGCGTTGTTCCCTGTGACCGTGACCAGCGGCACATTCGTCAATGTGCCGAGCTGGAAGGTGCTGCGGGATCCCGCGGCCAGCGTCAGGCCGCCCAACGCCAGCGATCCGCCGCTGCGCGTCAACAGTTTGCCCGTGCCCTGAATTTCCACCGAGCCTGAGGCTGATCCCGTGATCCCCGCATAAACGCCCTGCGCGGTCGGCAGTCCGCTCAGCGTGCCGCCGCCCGTCACGGTCACCGCGCCGCTGCCGGTCGCGCTGCCGGTCGCGTTGTTCACCTGCAGAACGCCGTTCGCGACACTCGTCCCGCCTTGGTAAGTGTTGGGATTGGCGACGATCAGCGTGCCCGTTCCCGTCAGGCTCAGTTTGCCGGTGCCGTAGATCAAGC
>JANYBJ010000277.1 GCA_025360845.1 bacterium | reverse complement strand
AAGAGGCCGCGCAAAAATAACTTGACAAATAGTTGTTTGTGTTGTAAGTAAGGTTCATGCACGATGCATCGGTTGTGGTACAGATACGGCAAAAGTACGCGGCGCTTGGCCCGGCGTTGGATGAGCGTCTGCGGCGGCAATGGGCCGCGGCGGAAGCACAGTCGCTGGGGAGAGGTGGCGTGAGCGCGGTAGTGTTGGCCACGGGCATGTCGCACAATACGATTGATCGAGGGCTTCGGGAACTTTACGTGCGTGCTGAAGGAGCGCCTGAGCCGGTACAGAAGGGGCGCGTTCGCTTGCCGGGTGGTGGCCGTAAACGGGTAACAGAATCGGATCCGTCACTTGTCCAAGCGCTGGAGACACTGGTGGAACCACTGACGCGCGGCGATCCCGAATCCCCGCTTCGCTGGACCTGCAAGAGCACCCGGCGTTTGGCCCAGCAGTTGCGCGAACAGGATCATTCTGTTGGCGAGCGTACTGTGGCGTTGTTGTTGCACGAAGCCGGGTACAGTCTACAATCCAATCGCAAAGTGCGCGAGGGCGATTCCGATCCGGACCGCAACGCGCAGTTCGAGCACATCAACGCCCAGGTGCTTGCGTTCCAGCGGCGCGGCCAACCCGCCATATCGGTAGACACCAAGAAAAAGGAACTTGTGGGGGACTTCAAGAACGGCGGTCGGGAATGGCGGCCGAAGGGGGAACCGGAGGAGGTGCGGGTTCACGATTTTCAAGATCCCGCGTTGGGCAAAGCGATTCCCTATGGCGTATATGACATCATGCACAACCAAGGCTGGGTGAGCGTCGGCATTGATCATGACACTGCGCGCTTCGCCGCCGAAGCGATCCGCCGCTGGTGGCGCAAGATGGGGCGCAAACGTTTTGCGGACGCGCGCGAATTATTGATCACGGCCGATGGCGGCGGCAGTAACGGCTCGCGCTGCCGACTATGGAAGGTGGCGCTGCAAGAAGTGGCTGACAAAACGGGATTGAAGCTAACCGTATGCCATTTCCCCCCCGGCACCAGCAAATGGAACAAGATCGAACACCGGATGTTTTCCTTCATCACCCAGAATTGGAGAGGCCGCCCCTTGGTCAGTCACGAAGTCATTGTGAACCTCATTGCCAACACAAGCACTACTGCGGGCCTGAAGGTCCAAGCCGAACTCGACACCCACATATACGAGACCGGCATTAAGGTCACCGATGCGGAGCTGGCCGCGCTCCGCCTGCAAAGGGCCGCATTTCGAGGGGATTGGAACTATGTCATCTCCCCTCGCTAAAGAGAGATATTTGTCATGTTATTTTTGCGCGGGTCCTTAGGCCTGATCGGCGCGGAGGCAGCAGGATGGAGCTTCGGATGCCTTGCATGCGTAGTACTAACGTGCCCGGAGACTTTAGGCGCGGGGTGCGTGGCCTGTGTTACAGCGTGTGGCGTAACTCTGGTCGCTTTGCCGTCAATATCACTGCCTGCCGTGAAAAAATGTGCCAATTTGGTACGAGATTATAGCACTGAGTATGGGAGCCCCTGTAAGTAACCTGCAAATGTAAAGGCATGATTGAAGTGACTCTACGGACAGCGAGGTCTACAGTCAAGGAAAGGGTGGTGTTCTTTGCCGTAGCGGCCGTGTGCGTCTCCGTCTCAAGCGTATCCTTAGCCAATGACACGGCACACATAATGATTGTAGCTGTAGGTCTGATTTTCATTGTAGCTGTGTTCGTGGCCATGATTCTCAATACTCTGAATTCTTCTGTAGTTCTTGATCGAGGGATCATCTCGCTTTTCTCACCAATAAGATCGCAAGAGGTGGCAGTCACATCAGTACGTAGCATTGCAGTAGTGCGCTACCGACGTGGAAAAATCAAATGTATAAAGGTTTTCACAGATCAGGTACAACTCACGTTGGACGGTTTCGAGAATATGAAGGAGTTTCTTGAAGAGCTTATACCGTGCCTTCCAGAGCACTCGTCGAAGGTCGAGCTGAAATGCATGGACAGGTGGCTTGCGCTCTTCATCTCGACAGTCGCATTGATTCTCCCCTATGTGATTCTTGATACATTCTTTCTTCATGTGTCTGAACGGATGCACTTTGCAGGAAGTATTGTAGTCTGGATGATATCTGGATTCGTTTTTGTCGCCTGTTTGAGAAGAAGAAGAAAGATTGCCGCGGTGGTCTGCGTACTCTTTGTTCTGACAACGATTTTGAGCGTATTGCTCGCTTGGATCGGAACCTAATCCTCCTATCTTGTGTTTGACGAAAGGGACTGGAGATCCGGGGAGTTCCGGGGACGACGTACACGAGTTTTATGTAGCAGATGGATAGAGATCACGCAGCCGCTTCACACAAGACGCGACACTTGAGTATAATGCGGCCAACGAGCAAACGACAATGACGGTGGACGGTACGCAGATGACGTTTACCTACGACGATTGGGGCCGGATGGTCACCCGCGCGATGGCCGGGCATACA
>JANYBJ010000228.1 GCA_025360845.1 bacterium | reverse complement strand
GTGGTACTTTATACGATTCTCCCCAAGAATGGCAAGGCCAAATCGTGAAAATATTACCGGAAAAGTCACCGGCAACGGCATGCCGCGCAATCAGCCGTCACCTGAATATTCATTCTTTCGCAGGTTGCCCACAGCGCGGTTTGTGATAAAATACCGAATATGAAATTGTGGAATGCGGCCAAGATCAAGGCCTCCAAAGGGGTTTCGAAAATTCCGTGTGTGACGGTTTACGATTTTGCGTTCGCCCGGTTGGCCGACGCGGCCGGCATACCTTTGCTGCTGGTCGGCGATTCGCTGGGGATGACCGTTCTGGGGTACGCTTCGACGCTGCCTGTCACCATGGAGGAGATGCTGCACCACACCTCCGCCGTGGCCCGCGGCACCACCGACGCGCTGGTGGTGGCCGACATGCCCTTCCTCTCCTATCAGATATCCATCGCCGAGGCCGTCCGTAATGCGGGCCGGTTTCTCCAAGAAGCTGGAGCGGACGCGGTCAAGATCGAGGGGGGCGCTTTCCGTTACGAGCTTGTCGAGACGCTCACGCAGAACGGCATACCGGTTTTGGGCCACATCGGTCTGACCCCTCAGTCCGTCAACGTGCTCGGCGGTTACAAAGTGCAAGGCCGCACGCGTGAGGCAGGCGAGCAGCTCGTTGCGGATGCCCTTGCGCTGGCGGAGGCGGGCGTGTTTGCGATCGTGCTCGAGTGCGTGCCGCCTGACGTCGCCGCGGCCGTGACCGCCGCCTCGCCCGTGCCGGTCATCGGCATCGGCGCGGGGCCGGTCTGCGACGGCCAGGTTCTCGTCATGCACGACCTGCTGGGGCTTTCCGAGAGCACGCCGCCCAAGTTCGTGAAGCCCTACGCCGCACTGGCCGAAACCGTTCGCGACGCGTTCCGTGCGTACGCCTCAGAGGTCAGGGTCGGCAACTTCCCCGGACCCGAAAACTGTTATCCGACAGAGGCCCCCGCGCAGTAACCTCCAGCAGAACCGAACGCATGTCACTCTCCCGCACATCACGCGAAGACATTGTTATCACGGGCATGTCGTGCCGTTTTGCGGAATCGCCGAACCTGACGGCTTTCTGGCGGAACGTCATGCAGCGTAAGACGCTTTTCACCCCCCTCAACGGCACCGTTCAAGGCGACAGCGCCACCCCGCGAAAAAATCTCTTCGACCGCCCCAGCCCCACGCACGGCGGCCTGCTCAACGATCTCTACGCCTGTAACCCTGCCGATCAATATTTTCCCAGAAAGCTGAACGCCGGCGAGAATCAGGATGTGTTCTTTGCCGTCCAGCTCGCCATTGACGCGTTGCGCGACAGCGGCAGCTCGATCAACAGCCTGCCGACCGACCGCGTCTCGCTGCGCCTCGGCTATGCGCCTCCTTTCAATCCTGCCTCGGTCAACTGGCTGCAGCACACCTTTTTCATCGACCAGACGATCGACATCATCCAGAAATTCTTCCCCGGCGCGGGCTCTGAGCAGATCGAGGAGGTCCGCGCGCAGCTCGTCACCTCCCTGCCGGAACCGAATCCCTACGCGTTCATCTCGGCGCTGGGCTGCGCCGTCGCCTCGTGGACCGCCCACCTGCTCGGCTTTGCCGGACCCGCCTTCGTCATCGATGCGGGCGGCGTTTCCGCGCATCAAGCCATGCAAGGCGCGATGGACGACCTGCTCTCGCGGCGCTCGGACATCGCGCTCGCCGGCGCGATCCAGCCTCCGCTCAACCGCGCCGTGCTGCAAGGGCTCGCCGGCGCGATCACCTTCTCGCGCGCAAAAACCCTTCAGCCTTTCAGCCGCGAGGCGGACGGCACGCTTCCCGGCGAAGGCGGCGCGATGTTCGTGCTCAAACGGCTCAAGGACGCGCTGCGGCAGGGCGACCGCATCTACGCCATCGTCCGCAGCACCGGCATCGCGGCGGCCTCGATCGACCAGCACCAGCGGATACCGACGCCCGAGCGTTTGACGCGTGCCATCAGCCGCGCGATGCACGCCGCCGAAGTTTCACCGGACTCGATCCAGTTGATTGAAGCGCACGGTTCCGGCGTGCCGCACGCCGACCAAACCGAGCTGCAAGTCATCCAAGAGATCTACGGGGAGCGCAAGCCCGGCCACCCGCTCGTCGGCGTCGGCTCGGTCAAAGGGAACATCGGACATGCGCTCTGGGCCGCCGGCGCGGCCGGCATACTCAAAGCCGCACTCGCCATTAGCCACCGTGTGCTCGCACCGAACGCGCCCGTTGAAAAGCCTCATCTGAAGATCATGTCGGCCAAATCCCCCATCTATCTGCTGACCGATGCCCGTCCCTGGATACGCGGCGCCAAAAAGAACCCGCGGCGCGCCTGCGTTTCGGCCATCGATTTCACCGGCACCTGCGCGGCCGCCATCCTCGAAGAGTACCCGGAGGAGACATGAACAGCGACCTCCACTTGTACGATCCGTTCGACAGCGAGCTGTGCCTGATCGGCGCGGCGAACGACACCGCGCTCGCCGACGAGGTCAAGCGCGTCATCCATTTTCTCGAACACGCGCCGGAGGTGCTGCTGCAGGACGTCGCGTACACCTGCGCGCTTTCCGCACGCCGCATGCCCTCGGTCATCGCGGTCGTCGCCGCCTCCGTTCCCGACCTGCGCGACCGCCTCACGCTCGCCCACAAGAAGCTCGTCGATAACGCCGGGCGCATCCGCGACAAGAGTGGCACCTACTTCTTCCGTGACCGCCTCTGCCCCCGCGGGCGCATCGCCTTCCTCTTCCCCGGCGCGGTTTCCTTTTATCCCGACATGCTGCGCGACCTCTGCCTGGTCTTCGGCGAGTGCCGCGGCGCGTTCGACGAGCTTGAGGAGGCGCTTCAGACTGAAGAGACCCAGCATTTCTCGCCCTGCGATTACGTCTTCCCGCCCGCCGCCTGTTATCGGAACGACTCGGACGCCTTCACCGCCAACGCGTTTTCGGAGTCGTTCATCGCGGTCCACGCGGCCAACACCGCGCTCTTCCGCCTGTTCGAGCGCATGGGCGTCAACCCCGACGGGCTCGTCGGCTTCAGCGGCGGGGATTTCGCGGCCCTCGATGTGGCCGGCGTCTACGGGAACCTCACGCGCAACAAGCGCATCCTGTTCATGCGCGAGGGCTACCAGATGCTCAACCGGCTGGTGGAGCGTGAGGATCTTCCCGCCTGCATCATGCTTTCGGTCATCGACGCTTCCCGCGATCTGACCGATGCGCTGATCGCAAAATATCCCGGCCGCATGGCGCTGTCTTTTTTCCACAGCCCGCGCCAGCAGTCCGTCGCGCTCTCGCCCGAAATCGTGAAAGAGGTGATGGCCGCGTTTCATAAAGCCGGAGCCAAAACCATGTCCGTGCCCATGGACCGGCCCTTCAACACCCCGTGGTGTTCAAAGGCGCTCCCGTCCATCAAGCAGTTCCTCTCCCACTGGGTGCGGCATGTGCCCAAGATCCCGGTCTACTCCTGCGCAACCGCCGCCCGCCTGCCGTCGCAGCCCCGCAACATTTTGCACATCACGGCTGACCAGTGGTCCTCCCCCATCCTGTTCGAAGCCACGATCCGGCAGATGTACGAGGACGGGTTCCGCGTCTTCATCGAACTCGGCGCGCGCGGCAACATGACCAACGCGATCGACGAGACCCTCAAGACCCAGTCGCATCAGGCCGTCGCCGTCAACCGCATTCATCGCTCGGGACTGGTCCAGCTCCACCACGCCCTCGGCATGCTCGCCGCGCAAGGCGTGCAGCTCGACCTCTCCATGCTCCACAGCCACCGCCGCCAGCGGGTGCTTGATCTCGACAAGCCGATGTCTGTTTCGGTCCGCCCGGAAAACACCCTGCGCCTTTCCGCGCAGCTCCCGGCCCTCACGCTCTTCGCTCCTTCCGGCGAATTCCTCTCCGCGACCCGCTCGGCCCAGGAGCAGACGAAGAAAGCGTTGCCGGTCATCAGCGACAAGCGGCGGATCGATTTCGGCGCGGACTTCCCCCTGCTGGCCAGTGCGGACATCCTCGAAGAACACCCGGGCGTGCTCTTGGAAATCGCGAAGGTCGTCACCCTCGAAGACTACCCTTTCCTGCGCGATTACGCGCTCGGCACCTCGCAGTTGTCGTACGCGAATCCGGACCTCAAGGGGCTTACCATCCTCTCGCTGATCACCGGGCTGGAGATGATGTGCGAGGCCGCCCGCAAGCTTGTGCCCCGCCGCCGTGTCGCGCAGGTGGACAACCTCCGCTCCCAGCGCTGGGTCGGCTTCGAGCGCGGCGCGGTGCGCGTCATCATCCGCGCCGATCGCACCTCCTGGCCCGATTCGCAGTACGCAGCCGTGAAGGTCCAGTTCCGCGACGACTCGCCGAACAGCGCCTACACCCGGCCGATCATCGAGGCAACCATCCTGCTCACCACGACCGGCACGGTCAACCACCCGATCCAGCCGCCGCCGCTCACCAACCCCCGCCCCGTCAACTGGTCGGGACATGACATCTATCCCGACCGGCTCTTCCAAGGCACCAGCTTGCGCATCATGAGGCATGTCGACCTCTGGAGCGAGGAGGGCATCGACTTTGAGATCGAAGTCCCCAGCCGCGCCGACGCCGTCCGCTACACGCGCATCCCGCTCTTCTCCATCTGGCCGATGCTCATGGACGGTGTCGTCTCCAGCTTTTCGCTCTGGCGGTCTCACGAGAAGTTCGCCGGCGCGATTTCCATTCCCTTCCGCGCGCGCCGCATCATCTTCTACGCCTCGAGCTTCACCGAAGGCATGCGCCTGCGCGGCTATCTGCGGCTCACCTCGGTCACCCCGCGTTCACATTCGGTCGACATCCAAATTTCCGACGGCAACGGCAACCTGCTGATCCACCTGAAAGGCTGGGAAGAGCTCTGTGAGCGCGTGCCCCCCGAGTACCACCAGTTCATCCTGCATCCCTCCGAAAAGTTCCTCACCCAAGAGCTGCCGCTGGCGTTGCTGGGCAATCCCACTTCGCCGGTCGCCGCCTCGGTGGTGACCGATGTGCCGTTCAAAATCTTCGAAAACAATCAGGAAATCTGGCTCAAAACCCTCGCGTATGTCCTGCTCGCGCCCGCCGAGCGGGACGAGTGGCTGGAGATGCAGGGCGCGACCAGCCGCCGCGTGGAATGGCTCTTTGGCCGCGCCGCCGCCAAGGAGTCGGTCCGCCGCTTCCTGCAGAAATACCACCAGGCGCGCTGGACCGCCGCCGACATCCCGATCTGGGCCGACGACTCCGGCAAACCCCACCCGCTCGGGCCTTGGCGCGAGCACACCGCCGCGAACATCGACCTGTCGATCGCCCATACCTCCAAGCTGATCGTGGCCGCCGTCGCCGTCAACGCCCGCATCGGCATCGACATCGAGGCTATCGGACGCGACCTCACCGAGGACTTCACCAAAGGCGTCTTCACGCACGAGGAGTTGGAACAAGCCGCAAAGACAGGCGAAGCCCCGACCGCCATGCTGCGCTTCTGGTGCGCCAAGGAGGCCATCTCCAAAGCGCTCGGCACCGGCATCCGCTACAGCCCGAAAGACCTCCACATCATCTCCGTCGACCCCGTCAGCGGCGAGGTTCAGATCGAGTTGCTCGGCCAATGGCTGGAGGCCTTCAAACACCTGAAAGGCCGCCGGAACGTGATCTATACCTCGCTCTTTGCGGGCCACGTCTTCGCCTCCTGCATGCTCCCCGCCTCGCTCTTCGAAGGCGACTGACCCTTCTCGCCGTACCGAGCGGTCCCGCTTGATCCGCTTGTAGACATCACGGCGTCTGGCCGTAAACGACCAAGCGGTTCTGCAGGGGGATGTAGAGTTTGCCGTCGGTCACAGCCGCCGTGACCGGCGGACTCGGCAACCGCGTATGTGACAACACAACCTTTTCCCGCCCGGCCTTCAAGATCCAGAAATCACCCTTTTCCGTGCCGACATACACCTTGCCGTCAGCAACCCGCGCGTTGGCGTAGTTCACCGGCCCTTCAAGGTTGTGTGACCACAGTTGAGCACCCGTCTCCGCGTCGAACGCATGCAGGTCGCCTGCTGAATCGGGAAGAAAGATCACCCCCTCGCTAAGGGCGATCGCCGAGAGCGTGCGGTTGAGGGACTCCGAACGCCAGACCACCGCGCCCGTGGCCGCATCGAAACAGCTCAGGCATCCGTTGCCGAGCCCGTACAGCGGACTTTGTCCGATGGCCACATACACGCGCCCTTTGTCGAAAACCGGCGCCGCGACCGGCTCACTCGGCCCGTCCGTCAAATGACGGCTCGTCGAAGAGTAAGCCAGCGGCTGCCCGTCCTTCATCCGGAAATGTGGCGGGTTGCAATCGGCTGACCACGCCTTGCGCAATGTTTGGACAGGTCCGCCCGCCGAAGCCACCGGCACATCGAACGCGTAGAGCCACCCGTCGCCGCCCCCGATAAACACAAGTTTCCGGCCGCCGGCCTCGCCGAAACACGGCGAAGACCAACTCCCGTGCAACAGGTGCCGCCCGGTCCGTTGGTCATCCTTGGCCACCAACCTTCCCGTTTGCGCGTCGAGCACCACCAGCATGGGCGCGTCGGGCCGGGGACACGCTTCGTGGTTTCCGTCCACGCCGTTCGAGGTGCCCACGTACAGCAGACCATCCACTAGCAGCGGCGTGTTGGCGCAGGTGTCGTGAGGCACGACATCGAGTTCTGCAATCATATCATAGCGCCAGAGGATGTCTCCGTCCGTCGCCTCCAACACCGCGTTCGAGCCCGTCACGCCCATATAGGCCAGCTCTTCCATGAAAGGGCCGCCGTTGCCGTTGGCCTGTCCCTCGCGGTCGAGACAGAGCACGTCGCCGCGGTTGCCGGCCACATACACGCGGTCGCCGGCCACCAGCGGTCCCGAACATACCCCGCACGCCCACTGGTCAAAATGATACGGCGGCTTGAGCCCCTCCATGAAACGCGGGCTCGGCAGTTGCCAGAGAGTCTTCCGCGTGGCCAGATCCACACAGAGCACTGCTCCGCCGCCGCTCGGCCGATATCCGGCACGATTCACCGCCGCGTCGTTGATCCCCAGATAGATGCGCCCCCGGTCGAGGGTCGGGATCGAATACTGGTGCGTGCCGAGTTTGAGTTCCCACAGCGGCTGCACCCCCTCCAGCGTCTCCGGCAGTCCGCGCGCGTCCGAAACGCAGTTCGGCGACGCGCCCCCGCCCCAGCGTACCGGCATATCCTCCGACTTCGCCACACGGGTCAACGCCAGCGTCGCCAGCATCACTGCCCGTGTCCACATAACCCGTCTTCTAGGAGCGTTTATCAGTGTTCGCTTCATTTCTTTGGAAGCCGCTCGCGTGCGATGTCCTGGATGGGCCTTCCGCCGATCTCCAAGCCCTCGATCACCGTTAAGCCTTGCCAGACGCGCACCGTCACCACCGCGTCGCGCTTCTCCCTGCGGGAAGCGTCGCGATACGCGCTCTCCGCTTCGGTCGCGAGTTTCTCATCCATGTAATACCGGTCGAACGGCATGCGCAAACGCGTCCGGTATTTCCCGGTCGCGACACGCTGCTCCCCCGGAGGTCTACCCGAACGCGCCACGACGTTAGTCACCTCCTTGTAGTCCTCCCAACTGTACGTCACCCAAGCCTTGATCCAAAGCGCGGACGCGTCGGGCTTGGCGGTCACTTCTTCGATCACGGAGAGCCCGTTGGTGTCCGTCCCGATACGCGCATAGACGCGCTGGTTACACTCAAACCTCTGAGCCGTGAGCAGCCCGTCGCGCGCGCCTTCGATGTCCAACGCCACGTACTTTCCACGGAAGGCGTCGAACGGGTCCACCGGCGCGGTGCGGAACCGGCACACCACGCCGTGCTTGAGCGCGAGTTCACGGCGCACGATCATCGCGCCAAGCACCCCGAACTGCGCCACAATGCCCAGGACGGCCACCGCGAGATAAAGGCGCTTTTTCATGACACGCCTCCTTGCTGTTTTAACCGCCGCGAGAAGGCCACATTCGTCCCAAGGAACAGGCTGCCGCAAACAATGAACGAAATCCCTTTCACCGTGAAGGAAACGTCGCTGCAGAAGAACTTGCCCAAAATCACGCCCAGCAGAACCACGGTCCCCGCATTCACCAGCAGCAGCCGACGTTCCGCCAACCCCTCGCCCAACGTGGCCAACCCCAGCCCGGCCAGATAGACCATCATGATGACCGTCGGCACCGTGTCGCTTTTCGCATACGAGGCCACCGCATAGGCCACCGCAGTGACAAAGGGCGCCGCGCCCCACGCGCACACGACGCACACCGGCGTCATGGACTGTCCACGCCACATCCGCTTGGAAAGGCCCCGGCCCACCAGCACCAGCAGGAAAGCCGCCGCCACCGGCAAGGCGATGCCCAGCGCGTAATCGACCCCGGTCGCCCAGCCATGGACATACGTGTCCTCGCGCCAGTACTGCGGCCCGACATTGTTCCAAGGCCACTCGTAGATCAACAGATAGAGCACCACGCCCAGGCCGCCTGCGCCGAGCGTGCGCAGCGGATCCTGCCACAACGTGCCTGTGCAACGCCCGGAACGGACACCCTGTAGAAAGAGCGTGCTGAACGCGCCGGTGTAGATGATCATCCAGAGTCCCGGCAGACTCTTTTCCAGCGTCACACCCAACGCCGCCGTGGAGCACAGCGCCGCGCCCCAGAGCATCAGGTTCGCGCGGATACCCCCTGCCGACTCCCGTCGCGCATCGCGGATGATGGGCACCGCCAACAGCGCCATCGGCCAGTAGAAGAGTCCCGCGCCGCCCGCCAGTCGCGCGAGCGAGACCCACACCAGCAGCCCGATGAAGTAGCCCACAACAGGCGCCAGCGCCTGTGTCGCGTAAAGCACCGGAACCAGCAACACCATCCAGGTGAAGACGAACGTCTCAACCTCGCCCGGAAGATGATAGGTCTGCGAGATCAGTGCGATCCCCGCACCGATCGAAAGTCCCCAGAAAATACCCAGCGGCTCAAAAAACGCCCGCGAATCCCAGCCGCGGCGTATGCCGAGCCCGTGCAGCCCCGCGCAGAACGTCAGCGGCAGAAAGGCGATCACGGCCCGGATGTCGCGCGGGATCTCGCCCCAGTTGGCGGCGAGCAGGGCGATGATTCCCAACCCCACCAGCAGAGCCCCCAACGCTCCGAAAATCACTCGGCCCCAGGGCGTACGGTTCGCAGCCTCAGCCGCATAACGCGCGGTCAGGCGTTCGGCGGTCGCCGCATCCACCAGCCCCTCGCGCTCCCACACCTTGACCTCGCGCTCCAACCAGCGCAGTTCCCTGATTGACATCTGAGATCCTCTCTGCAATGACCAGACCCAACTTGCTGTCAGACTGTGCGCCACCCGGCTCAACGAAAACCGGCCACCGGATAATCATGGAAGGGATTTTATCAAAATGGGGTGCCCTGCGAAATCAAGAAACGGCGGTTTCGTTACCCCGACGGTTTTTGTATGATATTATGCAAGGCTTTGACTTGTTCTCGCTTAAGCGAAACCATAAAATGAGGAACGCGCGGGCGATAACACCCGCGCGTTCCGGCTAGGATAAGGTTAACCCAACCCCTTATTTCAGAATGATCATCGTGCCGCTGCTGCGCACGAGATAGAGTCCCTTATCACGGTAAACCAGATGGCCCTCGGTGCCGACGGCGGACAGCGTCACACCAGTCAGCGTCAGCCCCGGCGTCGCCGTGAAGTCGGCCACCAGATAAGAGCCGAACGGCACCTCATGCGGGACCGTGACCTTCAGGGTACTGCCGGACACGGCGACCGCGACCGCGCTCGTCACCGCCAGATGGGCGCCGGCATCGACCCAGAGGTCCTTCACGCGCAGCGCGTAGCCGTTGTTCAGCGACACCGCCGCCGCGCCCGGGCCGTTGGTCACCGCGACCGTGGCCACGTCCAGGAGGGGCAGCCAGCTGTACAGCATGGAGTTCGGCAGGCGCTTGCTGGACTCGCCCGGAACGGTGATGTCCACGTACATGCCGTAACCGCCTCCGCCCTGCCCGAACATCATCGCGATGTCGTGCGGGCCCGCGCCCAGCGTGACCGTCCCGGACCGAAGCGTCATCCCCTGCCAGAAGTTGTTGACAACCACCGCCGCCCCGTCGATGAAGAGCATGCTCTGGTCGTCCGTGGTTGTGGCGAAGGTGTAGCCTCCCGGCACGTCGATCTTGATCTTGCCCTTCCAGATCGCGCAGAAGTTCTGGGCTCCGCCGCTGTACTTGCCGGGGAACCTCTCACCCCCTCCGCCGAGGTCGAACGTGTCGCCGGCGAGCGCGCTTGACGCGATGAGCTGCACCGTCTGGCTGGCCACGGCCGCCTCGAACGTCTCGATCGTGGCGAACATCTCGTTATTGGGTCCCATGTCGTAATACCTGCCGTACAGCCCCGGAACCGCGCCGCCGGAATACGCCGGGTTGTCGCCCACCCGCAGCAGGGAGCCAGCCTCCAGCGTGAGCCGTCCGATCGCCATGCCCTGTGTGTTGGTCGAATAGGCCGGCTCCACGTTTGACGCGGACCCGGACCGAACGGTCAGGTCCGAGAGCGCCTCGCTCGTCGTAGGCAACATCACCGTACCGCCCTCCAGCGCCACCCTGTTGGGGAAGGCCGCCGGGCTCGACACTGTGAGTTTAGCGCCATTCTGCACGAGGGTCGTACCAGTGCCGCCAATGCGCGACCCGTCGGCGCTGGCCAGCGATCCGGTCATGCCGAAAGTGCCGTTGTTCGTCACGGTCGCGTTCCCCGTAAGCGCACTCGCCAGCTTCACGGACTGGTTAGGCGCAATCTTGATTACACCGCCATAGCCCGACAGGCTGCCGCTCAGCGTAATTGCACCCGTACCCAGCGAACGGATCTCACCGGCACCGCTGATGCTGCCCGGATAGACAACGTCGTCCGAACGGTTGAAGGCCAAAACCGAGCCGGCCGTCGTCGTCAGGCGTGTGCCGCCCAAGGTGCCGTACGCGCCGCCGTCGCCGACCTGCAGAACGCCCGCCGTCAGGTACCAGCCGCCGAGGAAGGCGTCGTTGTTGCCCGTCAGCGTCAGGGTCTGCGGACCGGCCTTGGCAAAGGCGCTGTTGGTCGGACCGGCCGCGCCGCCCGCGTAGGTCGAGCTGACCTGCTCGTCGATCTTCAGAACCGCACCACCGCTCAGCAGACTCGCAGAGCCCGCACCGCTCAGCGCTCCGATCGAGCTGGTCACAGCCGGATGCAACTGGTTTGCCGCGGAATGCAGCATGCTGTTGGGAAGCAGTTGCTTCGCCATGCCGGGACCCTCGATGTTCACGAACATACCCCATCCGCCGCCGCCATCAAAGAACGCGATCGCGATGGCATGGGTTCCGGCGGTGAGCGTGACTGGCCCGGACCGCTCCGTGACACCCTGAAAATAGTTATTGTTCACCACCGTCACGCCGTCGATGAAAACCATCGAGCCGTCGTCGCTGGAGGTGTAGAACGTGTACGAGCCTGCGGTCGGGATATCGATCTCGCCCTTCCAGTATGTTTGGAAAGTGGACGTATAGGCGTAGTAGTCCGGGAACTTGTTGCCGTTGCTGCCGAAATCGAACTTCGCGCCCGCGAGACTGCTGCTTCTGATCCGCTCAGGCGTATAGGCTGACAAATAGGCCTCGAGCGCGGCCTGCGAGTTGTACATCGTAGCCGGGTTGCCGGGAGGCGCAAAGTCGAAATATTCGCCCGGCAGACCGGTGGTCGCACCCGTGGTCACAGTCAACGACTTGCCGCCGGTAACCTCTACCGGTCCGAGCGTGCCCGCGTCCAAAAGCGCGAGCGACCCGTCATCCACCCGTGTCTGCCCCGCGTACGATGAGGCTGCGGAGGTCAGCGACAGCTTGCCCGCGCCGCTCTTGATGAGCAAAGCCGACGGGCTGGCGCCGGTGATCGCACTGCCGATGGTCGCGTCAGTTGCCAGTACGACTTCAGCTTTACCATTCCCGCCGATATCGATGCGCGTGCCGGCCGGCGCCGTCAGCGACGCGAACCGCGAGGCCGCGTCGGCGCCGCTGCCCGTGACGCTGAGGCCGCCCGAGCCGGTCAGCGTGACCGTGCCGGCCGGAGCCGCCGGGTTCACGACGCCCAGCAGACCCTGCTCGACCCGCGCGTTGTTGACCGCCGCGCCGACGCCCAGGGTCTCCGTGCCCGCGCCGGTCTTGAAGAGCAGCATGTCGGGATCGACCGAGCCGCTGAAGGTCCCGCCCGCGTCGTTCAGACCGACGGTGAGCTGGGTCGAGGCGCCGTTCGAGTCGACCACGTTGCCCGCTCCCGACAGCCCGTTCAGCGAGAGGTTGTAGCCGTTCGCGTCCAGTTGGCTGCCGCCCGCGATGGACACGTTGCCCCTGCCCGCGCCCGACGGGACCGCGCCCGCGTTCGCGGCCTTGAGCGTGCCGCCCTCGACCGAGGTGTCCTTCGCGTACGGCTGCGACACGTTCACGGTGAGCGTGCCCGTGCCCAGCTTGCGCAGGCCGACGTTAGGCCCATCGCTGCCGAGCGGACTGGCGAAGGCGTCGGTCCAGGCGAAATCGCTGTTGCGGTTGACGCCGAAGGCGCCGTTGTTGCCTGCAATGACCGCGACGCGGTTCCAGCTGAAGGTCGCGCCCGTGCCCACGATGATGCTGGCGCCCGCGCCGATGTCGAGCCTGCCGCCCCACGTGTTGTTGGCGCCGCCGAAGATGACCGTGCCGCTGTCCGTGGTGAAGATGCGGCCGGAGCCGCCGAGGTCGCCCGGCACCGTCATGACGCCGACGCTCCACGGGTGCAGCTCCATGCCGCCCGGACCGACCGTCAGCCCGCGGTTGGCGGCCAGCGCGAAGACATTGCCCGCGCTGCGGATCACTCCCTTGTCCACGTAGATGTTGGCGGGGTCGGGCGAGGCGGGGACCGCGCCCAGTCCGTCCTCGGACAGGAAGACCGCGCCGCTGTTGGTGATCGCCGTGCCGCCCGAGTAGGTGTTGCCCGCGGCCAGACGCACAAGGCCCGTCGTTTCCACGACCACTTTGCGCGGCGTCGGGCCCGCGGCGTCCGTCAGGTTGGTCAGCACCAGGCCCTGGTTCCCGGAGAAGAAGTAGCCGACGTTGCCCCCGCCTAAATGATAGGTATTCGAATCCGGCGTGATCGTACCCGTATAGTTCAGCGTACCTTGGTCGGTGCCCACGGTCAATCCGGGGCGTCCGGTCAGGTTCAGGCTCAGGCCGGCGCAGGCCGGCCCGAGCAGGATATGGCCCTGCGAGCCGGAGGTGACGCGCTGAACGAAGTTGGCCGGGAGACCGGCCGCGTTGAGCTTGAGCACCGCGTTGCTGTTGACCGTGATGGCGCCCGAGGGGGCGCCCAGGGCGTTGAGGTGCGACATGACCAGCATGCCGCCGTTGATCACCGTCCCGGCGGTATAGCTGCTGTCGCCGGTCAGCTCAAGCACGCCGTTCGCCGTCCCGTTGACCTCCACGCTGGCGGCTCCGGCGATGACACCCGCGTAGACGTTGCCCGGACCGGTCGGCGCGAAGACGTAGCGGCTGCCATAGGGGATGTAGGTGCCCGTGTAGGTGAAGTTGCCGTTCATCGCCAGCTCAAGTCCGGCATGGGTCGAGAAGTCGACCGTGTCGTTCGCGTTCGCGGCGAACAGCATGATCTTGCCCACCGAGCTGGTCGGCAAACGCGCCAAGAGAGCAGCCACGCCGCCCGCTTTTTCGTAGCCGACCGAGGCGCCGGCGTTGGTCATCGTGATCGTGCCGGCGTAACCGTCAAGCCCGTTGGCGTTGCTGAACCAGAGGTCGCCCGCATCGACCAGAATACCGCCTATAAAGGTGTTTGTGCCGCCCAGCCTCAATGTGCCAGTGCCGTATTTCTTGAGCCCGCCGCCCGTGCTCGAGGGGTCTGTCAGCAGCGGCTGCGCGACGGTGACGTCAATCCCGCCGGCCACGTCGAAGACCGCGCTGCCCGACTGGACGTAGGCGCCCGAGAGCCCCTGCATGAACGTCCCGCCGCTGGCGCGCGGCAGGAGCGTGCCGCCGTTGAAGTAGACGCGGTTGGTGG
Organism: bacterium; assembly: GCA_025360845.1. Taxonomy (GTDB): domain Bacteria; phylum Verrucomicrobiota; class Kiritimatiellia; order RFP12; family UBA1067; genus JAHFSX01. Next base: position 23,024 of record JANYBJ010000228.1, on the reverse strand, counting down.
CCCCGCCCGTGATGGCGCCGATGGCGTTGACGCGCAGTTGTCCGCCGTTCAGATGGAGGTCGCCCTGGCCCGTGGCGCCCTCGCCCAGGTTCAGGTTGCCGCTGAGGTTCAGCAGTCCGCCGTTCACGTTTACGACGCCGGTCCCGCCCTGGACGCCGGCGTTCAGCGCGTTGCCGCCAAGGACCTCAAACGTCCCCCCGCCCACCGTGAGGTCGAAGCGCGCGCCGGCGCCGCCCAGAGAGACCGCGGACGAGACGGCCAGCGCGGCGCCGTTGCCCGTCGTGAGCCCGCCGCTGGCCGCGAGGAGCGACAATGCCGTCCCGACGCTCTGGGTCAGCACGGCGATGCCGCCGTTGTCGATCCTGAACTGGTCGCCCGCCGCGGCCACGTAGCCGTTCTCCCAGTTGGCCGGGTCGGCCCAGGGCAGGGCAACCCCGGCGGCGCCCGTCCAGCGGGGCTCGAAGATGCCGCGCTCGAACTGATAGTTGTTCAGCACGTCCGCGTCGCTCAGCGTGCCGCTGTGGACGCGCACTTTCGCCAGCGAGCCGCTGAACAGCATCGCCCAGTTCCCCTCCCACACGCCGCCCATCGCGAACGGCGCGCCGTTGTCACGCAGGTTCAGCGTGGTCGTCTTGGTGGTGAGCAACACGCCGTCCGCATACAGCCGCTCCGTGCCGCCCGGATCCCGCGTGATGGCGATGTGGTGCCAGACCCCGGCCGCCGGCGGGTTGCCGCTCCACGGTATGTTCGGCGCGCCGTAATGCTCCACCCCGTTGCCCCCGTCCGCGCAATACCGGATCTCCATGCAGGAGCCCTCGTTCCCCGTCCCCCAGCCCGCGCCCGCGCGCTGCGTCCACGAGAACTGGTCCTCGGGGTTTTCCAAAGTCGGGTTGATCACCCAGATCTCCGCGCTCCACGGGTTCGCGCCTAAAATCGAAGACGGCACCAGCACCGTGTTGGTCATCACGGAGTTGGCCGAGGCCGCGAAGGTCACGGCCGGGGCTCCCAGGACGCTGGTCTGGTACACCGCGCCCTGGCCGCTCACGGCGGGGACGAACGAGCCGCCCACGCTGCCGTTGCACGGCCACGACGTCACCTTGTCGTTGTTGCTCAGCCCGGACAGGTCCGACACCCTCACATCCACCAGCAGGGTTCCCGCCGTATGGATCGCGGCCGAGGCCGCCGCCGTCACAGCCATCACACATAACGCGACTCGACACACCGATTTCATTGTTCGTCTCCTTTGTTACACACGTCACACAGGTCTGCCATGCATTGTTCGAATCCACTTGTAATTGCACATAAAATATCGGGTTACATCTTTTACGTCAAGTCTTGTTAGTGAAAATAAATTGCATCATCTGAAAATCGCGTTCCGGGTGTTGACAGAGCAACCGCGACCTGATATTTTTCAACTCATAATCTGTGATGACCGTTATGCGGCACGCGGTTTGTGTCGTACGGCGCACGAGGAGGATACCTGTTATGGCCAAAAGTCATGATGCGAAGAAAGAAGAGAAGAAAAAACCCACCAAGACGCTGAAAGAAAAGCGCCAAGAGAAAAAGGCCAAGAAATCGGCAACGTGAGTGACCGAGGCGGCAGCAGGCTCGCCCCCCACCCGGAGGGCGAGCTTCCTTTTTCAATGGATTAATTGAACTGGCATAACGATTGCTATATCTTATGGGAAATGTCAAACTCTTTCATTCATAGAACGCACTCCATCCTGTTCCTGTCCGCCGCTGCCGCCGTCTTGGGCGTGTGGGCGGACTCTGTGCCCCTCGGCGTGTCGACCGACGGCGACCCTGCCGTCAAACCGCTGCCGCTCGAAGCCTCGCTCACCTTCCCGGGCGAAGCCAATTTCAGCCTCCACGCGCCACAGCCCACCAACTGGCTCGACGGAGCGACCCTTAAACTGACCGTGGTTTGGCCTGAAAAAGCGCCTCTTTACTCCGGCGGCCTGGTGTGGCTCAAAGACCGCGACGACTATTGGCACCAGTACCTCGTCCCCGGCCACATGCAGGCTGGCGCGACCAACACGCTCTCGATCCCCTTCCAGTCCGGTGCGCCCGGCTGGCAGACACCCGGCCATTCGCTGGCTTGGCACCACCGCGTCCTGATCAACCCGCAGTCTGTCGGGTTCCGCGTGTTCGCTGACACAGCTTTCACCGGAAAGTGCGTCTTCGTGTCCGCAACGCTCGAAACCCGCCCGCCTGCCGGCCCCCCTGTTCTCTCGAAGGTCCGTCCGGTCACGCGGTCCGCCCGGTCGCTCGCGCTCTACGAAGTGCGCTTCGACCTCCCCGACCGCTACGCCAACCCTTTCGACCCCTCTCAAATCGATGCGGGCGCGACCATCGTCACGCCGTCCGGAGCGACCAACACCGTTTGCGCGTTCTACTACCAGCCGCACTACCGCCTGAAGGACGAACTCGGCGAACCGGTCGAGCCGGACGGACAGCCGGAATGGCGCGTCCGCTACTGCCCGCGCGAACCGGGCGATTATTCGCTCTCGCTCTACGCCCGCGACGCCTTGGGCAGCGTCACAGTCACCAACGCCCTGCGGTTCACCGCCGCGCCTCCCGCCGCAGACGCGATGCGCTTCGTGCGCGTCTCCAACAAAGACCGCCGCTACTTCGAGTTCGACGACGGCTCGCTCTTCTACCCGATCGGCCACAACGTTCGCTCCGCCACCGACGCGCGAATGGACGACAAATTCCCCTGGGTCTTCCGCAAAGAGGAGGGCTCGACCGGCTACCGCCGCTATTTCAAACGCATGCAGGACGCGGGCGAGAACTGGGCCGAGGTGTGGATGAGCGCCTGGTCGCTCGGCCTCGAATGGACCGAAGGCATCGGCGGCTACCACGGCGCGAACGACTACCATATGGGCAACGCGTGGGAGCTGGACCGCGTGATCGATCTCGCCCTCCAGCACCGCATCTACCTCAACCTCGTGCTCAACTACCATGGCCGCATCAGCACCTGGTGCGATCCGGAGTGGCAGTTGCACCCCTATAACCAGAAGACCCCCGGCGGCTGGCTGAGCATGCCGCTCGAATTCTTCAGCGACGCCCGGGCGATCGAGATGCAGAAGCGCTTCTGCCGTTACACTCAGGCGCGTTGGGGCTGGGCACCCGTGATCTTCGGCTATGAGCTGTGCAGCGAACTCAACCTGACCGGCCACGAGAGCCATCACCGCACCCACTTCGTCCCCGCGGTCGTGGAATGGTGCCGCGTCCTCGGCGGCTTCATGAAGGCCTCGGACCCTTACGGCCACCTTGTCTCCGCGCACATCTCGAACGACTACACGTTCCTCAACCCCGCGCTCTGCAATCTGCCGGAGATGGATTTCAACCCGCTCGACGCTTACCACCACGCCCAACCGGAGCGCATCATCGGGCTTACCGCCGAAACCGCCGACGCCGGGCTCGTCTACAACAAACCGATCCTCATCACCGAGTTCGGCGGCTCTCCCATGGCCGCGGGCCGCGAGCACCTGATGATCGAGCAGCACGCCGCGCTCTGGTCCGGCGCGTGCGTCCCGCTGGCAGGCGTGCCCATGTTCTGGTGGTGGCAGGTGGTTGACGAAAACAACCTCTACCCCCGCTACACCGCCGTGAAAAAGTTCATGGAGAACGTGGATCCGCGCGACCCCGCCGCGAAGCGCCTACCCGCCGCGTTGACCGTCGCGGAGAACGGCGACAAGGCCCTGCCGCAGAAATTCGCGGCGGTCTGCACCGCCTCGCCCGAGAAGGCGCGCGGCTATATCTACCCCGTGCGCTTCGCCCGTGCCGGCGATGAAACGCCCGAGGCCGAACATCTCAGCGTCAACATCGGCGGTTTCACTCCGGGCCTGTTCCGCGTGGAGTTCTTCGAAACCGAAACCGGCAAGTCCGTGCGGCGTTTCGATGTGCGGACCCAGGAGAACCTGCTCGCCATACCCGTGCCCCGCTTCCGCACAGACTGCGCCTTCAAGGTTTACCTGTTAACCCCGATCGCGAAAAAGTAAACTCATGAACGCACACACGCTCGCCCTATGCGCCGGTTGTATGGCGCTCTCGGTCTCGGCTCAGTCGATCAACATCGGGCCCAACGGCACGCGTGCCGGCAACGACAACCGGATCGTGCTCGCCCCCGAGCACATCAAAGTCGGCAAGGAACTGACCATGGCCGAGCTGCAAGTCGATATGAGCCCGGTCACGTTTTTTCTCAACATCGGCACCAGTGGACGCTACGGTCCCTACGCCTTGGCCGACGGCACCGTCGTGGGTTCCAAACAGGTTTCCCACACCCTGCGCATGGTCGATTACGGACACCTGTTCACGTTGCAGCCGGCAAGCGACACCAATGCCGTCTGCGGCCCGTTCGTGGCCACGAACGGCGCGCCCGTGACCCTCGGCAAGACGTTGATGACGTTCGCGCGCGTGCCGCCGAAGCTGCTGGTTTCGCTGAGCCATCCCGGCAAGATCAACCAGGCCCCGCTCATCGGCATCGCCCCTTACGACAACGCCCTCATCCGGGAACTCTATGCCCTGCGCGCCAAGTACGTCGCGCTCGCGAACCGCGTGTCGGACGACACCGCCGACGCCGAGTTGCAGGGGGTGGCACGCGTGCATTCGAACATCACGGGCAACTCCTTCTCGCCGGTCATCAAGACGTCGGCGCGCGACAAGCAGAACGCCGTCAAGGGTGCGGAACTCAGCGCCATGGTGTTCCTCGAAAAACTCTTGGGCCAAGCGTTCACCATCCGCTCCCAGGCCATCACCGACGGCTCCACCTACCACTTCCAGATGCCGCCCGGGGACTATCTGCTCTGTGCCACGCAGAGGGTCAAAGACCCCAATGCGCCTTCTGGGATCGGTTCGGTCACCGCTGTCTGGTGGACCGCCCTCCACTTCGACGGCGAACGCCCGCTGTCGCTCGCCCTCACCGCCGAAAACGCCATCACCTGGCGCGACATTTTCCAGCTCTCGCGGCCTCAGTAAATCCCGTAAGCCTGCTCACTGCGTCAGCTTGACCAGATACTCTAGCCACGCTTCCATCCCGAGGCCGGTCTTGGCGCTCAGCTCAAAGATGAACACGCCGGGGCGCACTTGCCGCAGATGGGCGCGACACGCCGCCGCGTTCCAGTCGAGATGCGGCACCAGGTCCATCTTGGTCAGCACCGCCACTGGCGCGGTCGAGAAGAGCGTCGGATATTTCACCGGCTTGTCCTCGCCCTCGGTGGTCGAGAGCAGCGCGATCTTGAACGTCTCTCCCAAATCGAAAGCCGCAGGACAGACCAGATTGCCGACATTTTCGATGAAGAGCAACTTGACGCCGTCCCCGGCGACCTCCGGCAACAGTTTGCCCACTTGCTCGGCATCGAGGTGGCAAGAGTTAAGGGTTTCAATCTGCCGAACCGGAGCGCCTTTGCCTTGCAGACGCCGCGCGTCGTTGTCGGTGCGCTGGTCACCCGTGATCACGGCGCACGACACCTTGCCGCGCAAACCCTCCAGCGTCCGTTCAAGCAAATAGGTCTTACCGGACCCCGGCGACGAGATTAGGTTGACGGCAACCACTCCATGCTCCTTCAGCCACGCGCGGTTGCGCCCGGCCTGCTCGTCGTTCCGCGAAAGGATCTTCTGCTGAATCTCCACCGTCCGCGTTTCGGACGTAACGGGCAGCGCCTGATCATGGGAATGCTCGTGGGGATGAGCGTGGTCATGCCCATGAGGATGCTCGTGAGAATGCACAAGCCCACCATGGGAGTGGACCTTGGTATCCATGCCGCAACCGCAATCTTTACACATAAGCGCCTACCTTTCTTCGACTTCAAGTTCAATCGATTTGATGTTGAGTTCCCGGCCCGCAACCAATTCAACATCCTTCGAGTCACACGTTGAGCACCCGACAAAGTAATTCCCTGCTGTCGACTCCTGCCCGCAGACACGGCACTTCACGCGAGTCGCCACCTGCTCGATGACCAACTCGGCACCGGCAGCCACAGTCTCCTCCGCCACCAGCGGAAAAATCGAACGCAACGCCTCGGGCTCCACGCCGGACAAAGCCCCGACCGCAATGATGACCCGTACCACGCGAGTCGATTTCTCTTTTGCAGCGGCAGCCTCGACCTGTTCAAGCAGCGCTTGCGCTATGGAAAGTTCGTGCATGTGATGTAAGTTTCACTGTTCGACGGTTCTGCGGCGTGAGACCGACGCATCCACTCAGGTTCGGTCATAGGCGACGAGAAAATCGTCGCGCCGGACACCGGCCTGCGTACATATTGCGCGCAGAGTTGAACCCTTCAACGTCGGATGGTTCGGCATGGTCAATGGCGTTCGGGTGCCGTCGGGGTTTTCGCGGATCAAGGCGATATGCTCACGCTCGCGAACCACTCGGAAACCCAGCGCCGCCAGCGCTTCAACCACGCGACGCTTTGGCGCGTCGATCGGGAATTTGCTCATGGCGTAGCAAAGGCGGTTTCGGCCACAAAAGCTTCCATGACCGGAGAATCATCCTCTGATACCGCATCTGTTCCGAAAGTGTCCAGATGGAACCGGATTGCGGACTGAACCTCGGCGAGCGCCTGCGCATAGGTGTCGCCCTGCGCCACGCAGACCCCTTTCAGCCCCAACGGGTAGGCCACATAGCCGTCAGGATGTTTCTCTACGATGACCTTGAATTGCGTCATAGACCTTCTCCCTTCGTGTGTAAGAATACCACACCGCCCCGGTCACTGCGAGTCGGAACGGCTTCTGTGCAACGGGGCGGGGGGGGGGGACCTCGGAAACGCACCCGGACACAGGCGTTAAACAATTTAACTCAATTCGAAAAAGCCGTAGTCCACGGAAATCCACTCGGTCTCGTCAGATACACATCAGCAGATTCTTGGGAGCAGTTCTCCACGCGGCACGTCAACCAGTCGGCGGCCTCCCGTGACCGTCTCCAGCACCACGCGGCCCTTGTCGCGGGTCACGGTTCCCAGACATACCGAACCCGCGCCTTCGGGAAGCGCCCGCCAGCACTTCAAAATCTCAGGCGCGACCTCGGAGGCGCAGATCAGGATCAGCCTGCCCTCGGAGGCCGCGTGCAAAGGGTCGATGCCCAGCATCTCCGCGACGGCCCGCGTGGCCGGCGCCAGCGGCAGGTTGCGCTCCTTGAGCAAAATGCCGAGTTCGCGTCCCTCGACCATCTCGTTCAGCACCGCCGCCGCGCCCCCGCGCGTCGGGTCGCGCATGAAACGGACCGCCGCGCCGAATTCGCGAACGGCCATCACCAGCCTGTGTACCGTCCCCGTGTCGCTTCGCGGGCCGTTGATGAAATCCATGTTCTGCCTCGCCGCCAACACCGCCATCCCGTGGTCGGCCAGCGTCCCGTTGACCAGCACGCAGTCGCCCTCCCGGATACGTTCCAGACCCAGGGTGAATTCGGGCAAGGCCAAGCCGATTCCCGCCGTGTTGACGTAGATGCCGTCGCCCTGGCCGCGCGCCACGACCTTGGTGTCGCCTGTGGCCACGGTGACGCCGCAGGCGTCGGCCGCCGCGCGCACAGAATCCAGAACACGTCCCAAAACGCTGAAGGACAACCCCTCCTCGAGGATCAGCGCGAGCGACAGCCACTTCGGTTGGCCGCCGCAGACGGAAAGATCGTTCACCGTGCCGTGAACCGCGAGGTCGCCGATGTTCCCGCCGGGGAACTCCAGCGGCTGCACCACGAAGCTGTCGGTCGTGAAGACGAGGCGCTCACCGGGCGAAGGGAGCGTCGCGCCGTCGGGCAGCCCGCGCAACGGCCCGTTGCCGAACCGCGGCACGATCTCTTGCTCGATCAGTTCGCGGGTGAGCCGTCCGCCGCCGCCGTGCGCCAACTGAATGACTTTGTCTGCGCTCACTTGACGCCTCCCTGCCGCTCGTCGGGCAGATTGTATTTGAAGTACGCGGCGCAGGTGCCCTCCGCGCTCACCATGCAGGGCCCGACAGGATGATCCGGAGTGCAAACCTTGGCGAACAGGGCACAGGCCGTGGGCCGAAGCTTGCCCTTGATGACATCCCCGCACCGGCACCCCGCATGTTGCCTGCCGGGCCTCACCGGCAACCCGAACTTTTTCTCAGAGTCATAGGCGGCAAAGGCCGGCTTTAAACCGAGGCCGCTGGCCGGAATCACGCCGATCCCACGCCAGACGGCATCCACAGGGTCCAGATATTTTGCGATGCGTGCCTGCGCGAGCGGATTGCCTTCCGGCCTGACCACGCGGGCGTACTGGTTCTCGACCCGCGCCTCGTTCTTGAGCACTTGCCCGAGGATGCCGTGTACGCCGTACAGAATGTCGAGCGGCTCAAAGCCGGCGATGACGCACGGCACGTGGTATTTGGCAGCGTAAGGTTCATAAGCCCGCGAGCCGATGATGGCGCTCACATGCGCCGGACAGAGAAAAGCGTCGATCTTGATTTCTGTGTCGGCCAGCAGCGCGCTCAGCGCGGGCGGCACGAGTTTGAACGCGGTGAGGAGCGACAGGTTGCGCACCTCGGCCGACAGGGCTTCACCCACGATGCTCACGACGGGCGCGATCGTGGTCTCGAAGCCGATCGCCAGAAAAACGACCTCGCGGTCCGGGTGACTCTGCGCAAGTTCGACCGCGGCACTGGGCGAATAGCAGACCCGTACGTCCCCGCCCGCCGAACGGCAAGCGGTCAGGTCGGAGTCTGATCCCGGCACGCGGATCATATCGCCGAAGGTCGCGATGATCGCGCCCCTCCCGGCCAGCGCGATGGCCGTATCGATGTAACCCGGGTCGGTTACGCAGACCGGACACCCGGGCCCACTGATCAGCTCAACATTTTCGGGCAGCAGTTGCCGAATCCCGTAACGGCCGATCGCCATGGTGTGGCTGCCACACACTTCCATGATGTGAACGCGCAGGCCCTGCGCGGCGAGCGTCCGGCCCTGCCCCGCGATCAGCCGCACAAACTGCGCAGCCACTTCCGGATTTCTGAATTCGTCGATGTAGTTCATCCTGCCACCGGGCCTTCCGACGCGCTCTGGACGATCTGCTCGAAGAGCGCCAGCGTGATCTCGGCCTCTTCCTGATCCAAGGTTTCGATGGCGAACCCCGCATGGACGATCACATAGACGCCGAGGCGCACATCGGAAACCAGCGAGAGGTCAACCACGTGGCGGCTGCCGCCCAGATCGGCCACGCCCTTGCCGTCGGCGCGGATCTCAACAATTTTCATCGGCACCGCTAAACACATGCTGCACTCCTTAAAGCCGCATATTCCCCGCCACAACCGCCTGACCCAGCGCGATACACCCGTCGTTCGGCGGAACCCGGCGGTGCAACAACACGCGCACGCCTTGCGACTCCAAACGCGGGACCACGAGATCCGTGAGGATGCGGTTCATAAAAACGCCGCCACTCAATGCCACAGGACACGCGGCACCGTGCGACAGTCCGTATTTTACCATGAGGACTGCGGCATCGGCAATGGCGCAATGCACAGCGTATGCCCATTCATTCTCGCTTCCGGCAGTCGGGCGAGCATCGGCCAAAAACGAGAATGCTCCGCGCCAGTCGACAACCAGCTTGTCTTTCGTCTCGACACACGCAAAGGGGGGGTACGGCAAGTCGCGTCTCATCGCACGCCGCGCCGCGGCTTCCAGCCGGATCGCAGACTGCCCCTCGTAGGTGACCGTCTCTGGCGCGATTCCCAGCACGGCGGAAAAGGCGTCGAACACCCGGCCCGCCGCGTGGGTCAGCGGCGCGTTCACCTGTTGGGCGCACTGCAGTCGCCAGAAGGCGGCTTCTTCAGGCGAAACGCCCACATGACGCAGCCGCTCATCGGTCAGCTCGACGCCCGCGTCCAGCCAACGCGCGATCACCTGCCGGGCCGGACGCCGCACCGCCGCGTCGCCGCCCGGCAGCGGGACCGCCGCAAAGGTCGCGAGCCTACTGTATCCGGACGGATCGACCGCAAGCAGCTCCGCACCCCAAACCGTCCCGTCCGGCCCCAAGCCGGTGCCGTCCATCACCAGCGCCAACCCGACCTCTTCGCCATGTTCCGCAAACACCGCGGCGGCGTGGGCGTGGTGATGCTGAACCTCGATCACGGGAAGACCGCGTTCGGCAGCGAGTCGCCGGCCCAAAAGCGTCGCATGCATGTCGGGATGCTGGTCCACGGCCACCACCTCGGCGCGACGCTCAAGAAACTGCGGCAGGGACCTCGCGACACGCTCAAGGCCATCCAGCGCCTCGGGCGTTTCCAAATCACCCACATGCGGCGAGATCACCACGCGCTCCTCGAACCCGACTGCCACCGCGTTTTTCAGCTCCGCGCCCATGGCCAGCACGCAGCGTTGCAGCGGGCGCGACAGGAGGATCGCGTTCGGCGCGAAGCCGCGTGCCCGCCGCCAGAGCTGCGGCGCGCCGCGCTGAATCACGGCGATCGAGTCGTCCGCGCGCAAGTTGATCTCGCGGTCGTGGCAGAGCAGCAGATCCGCGATGCCTCCCAAGCGCTCCCGAGCCTCCGCGTTCGTCAGGCAGATCGGTTCCCCGCCCCGGTTGCCGCTGGTCATCACCAGCAGTTCGAACGCCGGCACCGGATCACCTGCCAGCGGCGTGAGCAAGAAAAGATGCAGGGGCGAGGTCGGCAGCATCACGCCCAATGTCGGCGCGTCAGGCGTGAGCAGGTCGAGCGGCAGCCGCGCGTCGCGCACGGCGTCAGGCAACACGTCGAGAATCACGATCGGCGCTTCGGGCGAGGCCAGCAGCGCCTCGGCTTCGGGAGATACCGAACAGAAACGGCGCACGGTCGCCAGATCGGCGGCCATCACAGCGAACGGTTTATGGGGACGGTGCTTGCGCGTGCGAAGCGTGCGAAGCGCCGCGCGGTCGAAAGCGTTTGCGGCCAGCAGGAACCCGCCGATGCCGCGCACGCCGACGATCCCGCCGCACGCCAGTTCCCGCCGCACGGCGCGCAGAGGGTCGCCGGCCACCGTCGCGCCCCGCATGTCCTGCAGGGCCAACCGCGGGCCGCACTGCGGACAGGCGGTGCTCTCCGCATGGAAGCGGCGGTTGCGGGGGTTCTCATACTCCGTTTGGCAGGCGGGACACAGCGGGAAAGCGGAGAGCGTGGTGCGGGCGCGGTCATACGGCATGGACTCGACCACGGTGTAACGCGGCCCGCAGCGCGTGCAGGTCGTGAAGGGGTAGCCGTAGCGGCGGTCACGCGGGTCCTGGACTTCGGCCCGGCAATCCTCGCAGAGCGCCAAATCGGCGGGGATTACCACGGTCGGATGTCCCGACATCGCGCTTGCCAAAATCTTAAACTCTTTCGCGCCCCCGCCTTCGGGCAGCACGCCCGACTCGATCTCGCTGACCGTCTCCAACCGGGCGTTCGGCGGAAGCGCTTGCGGCAGCCGCCGCATGAACGCCTCGATGGCCAGCGCCTCGCCTTCGAGCCGCAGGCGCACCACGCCGGTGCGGTTCTGCACCGAGCCGCAGAGACCGGCCGCCTCGGCCAGCAGATAGACGGTCGGGCGCAGGCCAACACCTTGGACCACCCCCGTCAGATCAAACACCCGTATGACTTTGCTTGGGCGCACCGTCAAGTGCCTTGGCTGTGCTGCCGCCACTGGCGCGGGGTCATACCCGTGCGCTTGTGGAACACCTTGGCGAAGTAGTTCGGGTCGGAGAAGCCCGACTGACAGGCAACCTGGGCGATCGAGAGCGTCAAGTCCCGCAGCCGTTCCGTCGCGCGCTCGAAACGTTTCTCGGCCAAGAAATCCGAGAAGGTGCTCCCGGTCTGGCGGCGGAAGATCAACGAGAAATGATTGGGGGTGATGTGGGCGGCTCGCGCGATATCCGCAACGGTTACCGGCAACTGCGGATTGGCACCTACGACAGACTGCACCACGTCCACCAGGGTCGCTTGGGCTGAGCCGACAGCATGACGGAACGCGGGCTCATGAAACCCCTTCAACGCGTTGTCGAGCTTCGCCTCGATCCCTTGATCAGGCTTCGCATCGCCGGCCGTGCCGCCGTCCAGCCGACCGTGCAGAGCTTCGGATAATGTGGCGGCCGCCGCGTCCACGATTTCGCGGACAATCTTCAGTTTCGCGGCGGGCAGATCCGGCAATTCCGCGTAGGCGTGCCTCAGTTTCACCAGATCGATGCCCAGTTCTTTCGCGATCTTCCGCGTGGTCCGCCACCCGCGCTTTCGGTCCGGCAGGGTGAAGGCGCAGGAGCTGATCACAACCAACTCGGCCTCCGGCGGCAGGTCCGAGCCCGTCACGGGCGAAGCAACCACGCAGGCCCCGCCGTGACAGCGGCCCTCCGTAATCTGACCGCGTCCTCTGGCGGCCAACGCGAGCAGCGAATGGCACGTGACGCAGCGCCGGAGACCCTGCGGCACCTCATGAAGCAGACGGCAGAAGTGCGGAAGTTCGCGTTCGCTACCGCAAACCGGCACCTGTCCAAACGTATCGCCGCTACGCGACCACACCACGAGCAACCCCACGCCCGTGAGATCCCGCACCAGCGCATTCAGCTTACAGAGTGCGGGGGTGTCACAGGCGAGGCGCAGCGCACGCTCCATATCAAGCGAATCCATTGACGCATGATATCACGCTGCCAAAGGGTGTCAAGGACGAGAAGCAGGCAATATCGACAGTAAAAAAACCCTTCGCTTGCCGTATCCGCAGGCAAGCGGTACACTATCCCCATGTTTCTTTCAACCTTCAGATTCGATTGGCTCAGGACGGCGCGGCTTCTTTCAGCGCTGCTCATTCTGGCTGGCCTCTGCGGCTGTTATACGAATAAGGCTAACAAGATCCGCGAGTCGCGTTTCATCAACATGGACGCCGAGGTTCTGCATGTCACCTACAGCCAAGAAAAGCGCACCGAGACCCTGCCGAACGGGCTTGTGTGCACCTTCGACGGTAAAGTGCGACTGCGGTTGCCCAGCGGCAAATCGGTCACGCTCTACCAGGCGATGACCGCATCCGGCGTTCGCTACCTTTCAACAAACAAGCAGTACGAGTTCATCGAGAAAGGCCCCTGTTGCCGACTCTTTTACAAGGGGTCTGAAATCTTTGAGGGCGTCTTCTGTCACAGCAAGTGATCCGGCTTGCGTGCCGAAACGAGCCAGTGAGGCATGGGCGGCGGAACGGCGCGAGTCGCGCACGCTTCAAATCCGGCCTCGCGCAGCCAGCCGTGCAGTTCCTCATCCGAGAATACCCATCCGTTGTACGTGGTCAGCGCCATGTTGACCGCAAACAACGCGGAGAATGCCGGACGCGTGTGCGTCTGATCGGTCATCATGTCCAAGATGTAGATCAGACCGCCCGGCTTTAAAGCGCGACACGCGCTTTTCAGGATCGCGACAATCTGCTCCGGCGACTCCTGGTGCAGCGCGCCGAAAACAGTCACCGCATCGAAAGCGGCGGTCGCGTAAATATCCGTATGGTAGTCACCCGCATGACAGATCACCCGCTCAGACATGCCCGCCTCTCCGACGAGTTCCTTTGCGACTGCGGAAACCGCAGGCAGGTCGACCGTCACACAACTCAGCTCAGGATTCGCCCGCGCAATCAGGACCGCGTAGGTGCCGGGGCCGCCAGCCAAGTCGAGCAGTTTGCGGCAACCGCCCAGGTCCAGCAAAGGAACGATCGCACGCCCGATTCCCAACGCCCGGCCGTGCATCGCGAGCACAAACCGGCGCGTCCGTTCCGCGTCCTCTCCCAAATGCACCTCGGGTGCCTCGACCGGTTGTCCGCTCTTCACCAGCTCCGACAACCGGCCCCAAGCCGGATACACATCGCGGTTATAGCGCACGGCGCCGGTCAGATCATGCGCTGCGCCAGCCACGAGCGTGCTTGCGGCCGCCGGCGCGTTGGAATAGCAGGCTCCGTCTTTAAGCAACAAGCCCACCGCCACACAGGCGTCAAGCAGCAAACGCAACCCGCGCGGATCAAGCCCGGAAACGTCCGCCAGCCGCTCGGTTTGAACCCGGTTGCTCTCGCTCTGGATCAACGTAAACAGACACACGTCCAGCGCGGCGAACAATACGGCCGACCCGTAAAACGCGCTCGCCAGCTCGACAATCCCTTGCACAGACAACGCCTGATCGCTCATTAACGCCTGATCGCTCATTTCTGACTCTCCATCTGCACCCGCTATTTGGTATTGTACCACATCATCTGCTGTGTTTCGACCCCGATCAACAGAGCCCAACACCCGTATCCATGAAACCTTTTCCTGCCCGAACCTTCGTCCTGTTGACCCTCGTGCTGCTGGTCATTATCGTTCCGTTCTGTCTGTATGGCACATCGGTGAATGCCTGGACCGGCCGTCTGATCGCGCAGGCCGAGACTCACCGCTTCACGACCGGCGCGTTACTGACCCTTTTGCTGGCGGTCGACATTCTCATGCCCGTCCCCTCCAGCCTGGTCAGCACCGCCTGCGGGCTGGCGCTCGGTTTTCTCGGCGGCACGCTGGCCTCCTTCCTCGGCATGACGGTGAGTTCCACTGCCGGATACTTCATCGGACGATACGCGTCAGCTCCGGCGGAAACCTTGATCGGTAAAAAGGAGGTCGCTCTGTTGGATGCCTTTCACGCGCGTCACGGCGTCTGGGTTCTGCTGGCTCTGCGTCCCGTGCCGGTGCTGGCCGAGGCTTCGGTGCTGTTCAGCGGCCTCTCACGTCAACCGTTGCCACAGGTGCTGGCCGTCACCACACTCGGCAATCTGGCGGTGTCGGCCGTCTACGCGGCCGTAGGCGTCTGGGGCAGGCTTTCCGACTCTTTTCTGCTCGCCTTCGGCGTCACCATCCTGCTCGCGGGCATGTTGATTCTATGGCTGCGCCGCAAGCGCTTGACAACCGCTATCCCTCCTGCCGCGTGATATACGCGCTCACGTTGGCGCGGGCGCTATCCAGCATGGCGAGTTGTTCCCGTCGCACCATCTTGAACGGCAGGAACTCGCCAAGCGGACGCAACAGATTGGCCATCCGATCCGACGCGATCTCGATCGTCGCCGGGCAGCCCCCGAGCCGTTCGAAAAGCTCTAACAGCCGTTCCGGTATCTGCGCCCACATGTGAGCGATCCCCTCGGTCGCCTGAAGCAGATCGCCTGCGATGATGAGCCCGCTCTGCGCATCGACAGCCAACAATACATAAGCGGTTTGCGGTCGCTGTCCCTCCGGCAGAATCTGCAACGGAGTGAACACCAAATCGAGTTGCATCGTGACAGGCTTCAGCGGAATTGACCGGATGGCCTGCAGCCGCTTGGATTCGATCTTGACCTCCACCTCTTCGTCACCGACCTCTTTCACCGGAGACCAGGCATCATGCCACACGCCTTTCACATCCGTCTTCCGCATCAGAATCTCGCGCGGAAACCGGTTTTTTAACAACAGCCCGTCGGCCTCCACGCGCATCGCCATGCCGAAGGCCTGATACAAGACCGTCTCCAGCAACGCGCTCTCCCGCTCATCCGGCAGCCACGGATGGTACCCCGGAATAATCGAGCGAAAAACCGGCGTGGCACAGGTGGCGTCCGCCTTGCGTTTGAGCCCTTTCAGCAATGCTTGCTCGTGTTCGAAAAGCAGGTCTTCGCTGACGAACAGCAGTTCAATCATACGGATTTCCAAAAGCCAGGTCGGCACCTGCTTGGCGGGGTCTGCAAGCCGAGTCACCAGATCATAAAAAGCTTTCCACCCCAAAAGAAAGCGAATCGTACGGAACGTTTTCGACTGGCCGCCAAAGATCACGAAACACGGTTCATCCAAGCCCGGAACTTCAATCCCGAAACAGTCGGCGACGCCCATCCACTGCCACGGGTCGAGCTGATCCAAGCGCCCGGCCATGGCGTACAGCTTTTGCCATTGGCTCTTCTCGAGGTCGGTCATTTTATTGGAGGCCATCAAACCCGCCTTGCCACTTGTCATCTTTATGAACCCGGATGGATAAAGGGCGTTTTTTGCACGCAGAGCGGGCACGCCGCAGGCTCCCAGACCTCCGGAGCCATCCGCACCAGCGAGAACGTCGGGTAGTCGAACTTGGCCTGCCCCGCGCTGCGGTCCACAAGCACAACGACGGCAGCCACGTCCGCCCCCGCCGCTTTTACGATATCGAGGGTTTCCTGCACGCGTCCGCCGCGTGTGATCACGTCCTCTGCCACCACATAGCGTTCACCCGGCTTGATGCTGAACCGCCGCATCACCAGCTTGTTGTCTTGCTTCTCTGCAAAGATGCACTTCACATCCATGGCGCGCGCCACTTCATGTCCCACCAGAATGCCGCCCAACGCGGGCGAGATCACGCCGTCGACGGGTCCGATTTTCGCCGCGGCGTTCATGCGCTTCACAAGCTCGTCGCAGAGCTGTCCGGCAATGCGCGGATATCGCAAAACATTGGCGCATTGAAAGAAGCGGTTGCTGTGGAGCCCCGAGCGCAGTTCGAAATGTCCGCTCAACAAAGCACCCGTCTCCTCAAGCATCTTCAGAATATCTGTCTCGTTCATCATCGTTTCCTTTCCCATTCCCTCATTCCAACAAACCATTCGCGAGCGCGACCCGCCTTTCCATGCGTTGGGCGCAAGCCTCCGCGTGCGTCACCACAATCAGGGTCGCCTTCTCTTCGGCGTTCAGTTCCAGCAAGAGATCGATCAGCGCCCGCGCCGCCGTCTGATCCAACGCGCCGGTCGGTTCATCGGCCAGCACCAGACACGGCGTCATCACCAGCGCCCGCGCCACCGCCACACGTTGCCGTTCGCCGCCCGAGAGCTGTCCCGGAAAATGAGTCATCCGCTCGCTCAATCCCACGCGTTTCAGCAACTGTACGGCACGTTCGTGCCGCTCCGCCTGCGGCGCAGAACCCCACGCCGGCACCAACACGTTTTCGAGGGCGGTCAGTTGGGGCAACAGGTGATGCGCCTGAAAAACAAAACCGACCTCCCGGTTACGGAATTGCGCACGCGCCTGCTCATCCAGCCCGCCCAGCTCACGGCCGTTGACACGCACCTCGCCGCGGTCCGGACGGTCCATCGCGCCGATGAGTTGAAGCAGCGTCGTCTTACCGGAGCCTGACGGCCCTGTGACCGCCAAACTTTCGCCCGCCGTCACATGCAGCGAAACACCGCGCAGCACCTCCACAGGCACGCCATCCGGAGAACAAAACGTCCGGACTGCTCCTTCAACCCTCACGTCCGCGCCAGCGCTCATTTGCGGCCCCCTTTCACACACACCACAGAACCGTCCGCAATACACGCCAGATCACCTGCCGCGTTCACGGCCAAACCGTCCACATCATCGCCTAAGGCAAGCCGCCCAACCTGCCCCTCCGGCAAAACGAACGCATATAACGTGCCCCCGACCAACGCGAACAACCGCTCCTTGACCGACGCCAGACTCTTGACGGCTGCGCCCATCGCAAAACGACCCGCCGAACCCAGCACGTTCTTCCCAGGAGACCACAACGTCACCGTTCCATCATCCGCACCCATCGCCACCTGCACGCGTGAATACAGCACGGGCGTCACGAACGCCTCGTTTCCCGAAACCTTGACCGACGCCTCGCATGTCAGCGTCTCGGGGTTCACCAGCACCAGATTCCCGGAACGCGTACCGGTGACCAGACGCCCATCATCCAACACCAGAATCCCTCCGGCCATCTGATCGCTCTCGCCCACCGCCACCTTGCCCAGGGGTTTTCCGTCAGCCGAATCGAACACATACACCGCGCCGTCGCAGTTCCCGTAAGCGATCCGCCCCGGCCACACAGCCGGCTCACCGTCGCACCTGTTCGTCGCCTCGGTCGTCCACACGACGGTTCCGTCGGACACGCGCAGGCAGAACAGACGCCCGTCCTCTTGCGACACCAGCCACAGCGCCGACTCGGCGCCGCGCAATCCGGCCAACGGCGCATGCTGGAACCTCGCGTCCGTCTCGCGCCGCCACAGCACAGCGCCCGTGGCGCCGTCCAGACAGAACACGCGGCCACTCGCGGAAGCCGCCGCCACGTGCCCGCCCGCGACCTCCGCCGCACCCGCGAACACCTCATTTGAAAAGCTGCCACGCCACTCCACGCGGCCCTCCGAGGTCAGCTTAGTAATGCCCCCGTCCCCGTCCGCGACAACCCATCCGTCCCCCAACGGGCACGGGCGTGCGGCTTTTGCGCCCACCGGCACGCGCCAGGCGACGCTCAGAGCGGTTGGCGTCGGCTTCCGTGCGTCACGAGCCTGGTCTTCTGATCCCGCAGCTTTCCGAAGAAGGGACAGCGCCGCGATCATCACCCCGCAGACAACGATCAGTGCGACGGTTAAGAAACGTATGCCTGTGATGGTTTTCACTGTTTAGGGAAGTTCCAATAGAGATCAACGAACCCGCGAACGGCACCGCGAGCCTTGCCGCGCGACAGGGCCAGCTCAAATACCGGCACCGAATCGGTCCGGGGGGAGAGCAGAAGCAGGTGTGCCACCGAACCGTCAGCATCGGTCTCAACAAAAAACCGGCACTGTCCACTCCGCTCCTGCACAGGGTTCGTGGGAACGGGAAACGCGAACGCCGCAGCGGAAAGAGCCTGGTCCAACAGGACGCGGACCCCTTGCGGCGGCGCAGGCAAAGAGGCTGCGACAGCAGCGTCGCCTATCCGCGGCACGTTCATGTCCGGCAGCCGCTGCTTGAGCGGCGCAACGGCCGAAGGCTGCCACACACCCGGATAATGGCCGCCCTGATCCAAAAACTCGGGGGGCTGCAACGTGTGATCCAGTTCAGCCAAACCGACGTCCATTCCGGGAGAGAGCTTCTCGCCTTTGCCACCAAGCGTCCACGCCAGCATCGTTTTCTTAAACACCTGCGCCGCATATGCCGGATCCAGCGTGACATACGCCGCATGCGGTTCAGGTAACGGAGGTGCCCGGCGCGGCTCGAAAAGCACCGCCGCCACCGGCAGCCGGCTCCAGAGCAAGATGATGCCGCCGAGTAACAGGAAAGCCTGCCACCAGAACAAGAACGGCCGCCGCGCCGCCCTGGCCCGATAACGCTGTCCGCTTTCCGCTCGTATCTCCGTAGTCATCATATCCCGATGCGTCTACTCCGGTTTTTCGGCCACATTCACCCGCTGCACACCCGCCTCGCGCACCGCATTCACAAACCGCATCACGTCGCCATGCGGCACCCGCTTGTCGGCCAAAAGCAACAGTTCGCTGCGCGTGCCCAGCGCCACCCGGCTCTTCACCCGTTCGGCCAGCACCGACATCTGTTCCGCGTCCTGCGTCGAGTAGCGGTCGTCGTCGAAAAAGATCAGCGTTTCCTCGCCGCCCGGCGTGTCGCGCGCCACCGTAATCATCAGCGCGGTCAACCCCACATACATGCCTTCACGGAAGGTGGCGTGCGGCAGGTCGAAAACCACGCCCGGGCTGATCACCGTCCGGTGGTTCACCACCAACATCAAAAACATGATGACCAGGCAGTTGATCCAAGGAACCATCGACAACAGCGCGTGGGCCCAAGGCCCTCCGAACCGGTAGACGGTTCGGTGTCGCCGGACCAACTTGCTCCATCCCTCTCGCTGTTCCATCATGACGGGTCACTCCCTCACAGCATCGACGTGTCCTGCTTGGTCAGATACGCCACGATCTCGGAGGCCGACGCCTCCATGTCCAACACGATCCGCTCGATGCGCACCATCAGCAGCGCATACATGACATGACACGGGATCGCCACCATAAGCCCGGCCACCGTCGTTAACAGGGCCTGCATCAATCCCGTTGTGAGACTGGCATTCTGGACCACCGGCGCCTGCTCGTTAATCGCCAGCACCACTTGGATCACTCCCAGCAGGGTGCCGAGCAAACCCAGCAAAGGCGCGATCTGGCAGGTAATCGCCAACGACGCCAAGCGCCGTTCCAAGCGAGATATCTCGGCTCTTCCCGTATTGTCAACCGCCTCGCGGATCGCTTCGAGGGTCCCCTGCCGGTGCCGGATCGCCGTCAACACCACCGCCGCCACAGGCCCCGGAGTCTCTTCGCAAATCATCATCGCCTCTTCGCGGTTACCGTTCTCAAGCACGTTGCAGACGCCTTTCAGAAAATCACCGTAATCGATCTGCGCGCGCCGCAGGTGCAGCAGCCGTTCAAAAAAAACCACCAGCGCGGCAACCCCTAAAAACACAATCACCCAGAACACAGGCCCGCCTTGCATGATAAATGTCATGACACCCCCGCTTTCTTCTTCCGCAAACGCTCGATCCGCTGACGCGCCTCTTCCTCGCCGGGCACACTCGCCTGCACCACACGCTGCAAGATGCGTACCGCTTGTTCGGGCTGCCCCTTCTGCTCATACAGTTCCGCCACATTGAAGGCCGCACGCACGAACAGGCTGGTGCTCGTGTCGTCGTACCACGCCCCTCCGGCCCGTTCGTTCAGGTATCGGATGATCACCTCGGAATAATACTGGTCGATCGCGTCATCGACCTTTTTCATCTTCTCCAGGCAGCGCCCCGCCTTGAACTGAAGTTGCAGCATCAGCGCCGGAGTCAAACCGGCCTGCTCCAGCATGACCCGATAGGCCGTCAGCGCCTCTTGATAACGCGCCCCGTTATCCGCCCCCAGCGCAAACAGGCAGTCCCCTTTTCTCAGCAACGCCAACTTGCCCCATTCACTATCCTGCGCCTGGCCGATAACCTGATCCAGCAGCAGCACCGCCTCGTCAAAACGCGCCAACTCCATCAGCGCGTCGGCCTGGACCAGCAAGGCCTCCGGCACCCGCGGACTCTGGGGATACGCACGCACCAGCCGCGTCACCGATTCGACCGTACCCGTGAAATCCGCCGCGCCGAAGGCGGCACGCGCCGCCCACAAAAGCGACGCATCGGCCCAGCGATTCGACGGCCACCGCGCCACATATTCCAGAAAGAAACGCCGGGCGTCATCGAATTTTCCGCGATTGAAATCGAACTTGCCCAGCCACAGCATCATGTCGGAGAGCCTCACCGACTCGGGGAAGTCGAGCAAGAAAGCGGCAGCCGCGGATCTCGCCTCCTTGTCCCGACCCAACCCGTACAGGCATAGGGTCAGCAGAAAACGCGCCTCGTCGCGGCGCGCCGGGTCGCCTTCAGCGACCGATGCGAAATCCTGCATGGCCGCGTCGAAACGGTACGTCCGATAGTAGACTTTACCACGCCCCATAAACGCGTCGACGCGCACCTTTTTTTGGTTGAACGCACTTAAAACAGAGGTGTAGGTCTTTACCGACTCGTCGAAATCGCCCGATTCGGACAGCAACGCCGCAAGACGCAACAGGGCCTTGGGAGCGACCTCCCGGTCCGGATACGTCTCGGCCACTTTGCGGTATTGCGCGCCGGCCTCCACCTGTTTGCCCGCCCGCTCCAGACTGTCCGCACTCTGATACAACGCACGGTCGGCATAGACGCTCTGCGGGAAGGACTCTGCCAATTTCCCGTAAACTTGCGAGGCCTCCGCAAACCTCGAATCCGCAAGGAACGCATCGCCCTGCTTAAATAGGCATTCGGCTTTCACAGACACGTTTGTGGCCACTTCGGAAGCCCGCTGAAAGGAGCCGCCCGCCTCGGTGAAGCGGCCCAATTGCATGAGCGCCCAACCGCGCCCCTGCAACACCGCCGCGTCCAGCGAGGAGGAGGGGTAGGTCTCGAGAAAGATGCGATACTCTGCCGCAGCCCGCTCCGGGCGCTTGACCTGCAGCAGCGAATCGGCCAGCTTCAACTGCGCCCGCATGGAGGCCGGGTGCTCGGGAAATTCACGCACCAGCGCTTTGACCAACTTCTCTCCCTCGTCGATGGTTGCCCCGCTGGCCGCAAGCAGGTCCCCCAAACGAAAGCCCGCCAGCCGCCGCGTTTCGGGAAGCTGCGCCCGTTCGTACGCAGAGCGCGCATAGGCTACGGCCTCATTGGTCTTCCCGCCGTTCAACGTGAAAACGCTCATCTCCACCAGCGCCTGCACGCGGGCCGCTTCAGCCACGCGCTCGTTCATGGCGAGCTGGTTAAACACCATCGTCGCATCGGCCGTCTTGCCCAACCGCATCAAGATGCGCCCGCGCAACAACGCGCCGTCACTCACCGCATCGCCCGACACAGCCAGTTCGGACTGCATCTTCAAAACCTCCAAGGCCGCATCGGCACGCCCCGACTGGTCCAGCGCCAAGGCCCATTCCAGCGCGTTGGCCGCACGCGTCAGCAGATTGGTGGAGCGTTTGTCCGTTTCCGCGAAAAGGGCAAGCGCGCCGGCGAGGTCTCCCGCCGACTGCTTCGCCCGAGCGCCGATACGCCGCATCGCATCGGCATAGACCGGCGGCACATTTGTGGCGGACACAGCGAGTTGGAGCGCTTCCGCCGGCCGTCCGGTATTCAGCAGGGCCAGCGCCCGCCAATAGCCAAACGCCTCCGGCTGCGGAGCCTGGCGCACAACCTCGCCAAAAGCGTCGAAGCGGTTCAACATCTCGGCATACTGACCTTGTCCAGCCAAAGCCTCCAACAGAACCAGCAACGCTTGTGCCGCTTCCGACGTCCCGCTGCGCAACTCCTTTTCGGCATGAGTCTGCGCGATCGGATAAAGCTTGTCCTGCAGCGCCGCCCGCGCCGTCTCCAAGTCACCCGAAAGAGCGAGACACAGCGGCCACACCGCCATTGCACACATGATTTGTCTGAGCGCCTGCTTCAAGAAAGTCCTCACTTGGGAAAGGTTCCGATTCGCCCCAATACGTGAGCCATATAATGCCATGATATTAACCGTCGGTCGATACCGAAGGTTTCGGCCCCGGCAATTCTAAATTTGGCTTAGGCCGCCATGAGAGAATGCCCTTACGGGCACACTACAAACGGATTTCCCGAAGATTTCTTGCGTACGTAGTGGCGCCGTGAGTCGCTTCCTTGCCAAATTTAGAATTGCTGTTTCGGCCCCGGCTCACGCACGATTCGCCAGAGGCTCTTGCAAAACCCCTATCGAGAGCGGGCGGCGGGGACGCCGCCCCTCCCTGGACTGCGGAAAACCGCCGTTTATCGCACTGGAGGGACGGCGT
>JANYBJ010000224.1 GCA_025360845.1 bacterium | reverse complement strand
AGTTCGTGGCTGAAGGCGGCGACGGCGTCGCCGAAGTATTCGCTGGGCTCCACGCCTTCCGCCAGCAGTTCCGTTGGGCCTGCCAGCCGGGTGCCGGCCGTGACCGCGTTCGTGCCGCCGTCGCGCCACAGCCGGATCTTCGCGGAGACGGCGCGGACGACGTTGGTTTTCGTCTCCTGGACGTTCCACGCCGCGTGCTCGGGACATGCGCAGCAGGGCGTCTGCCAGGGGCCGTTGGAGTCCGACATGTCCCCGACACGCAGACCCAGCGTCCCGCCGGGCGGCAGCGTCCCGCTTGTGCGGCCCCATACGGTCAGGCACTTGCAGACGGGTTTGGTTTCGTTGTGAATGTAGCACCAGTAGCCGTTGCCGTTCACGCACTCCCCGCAGTCGCCCCAAGGCAGGCCGCCGTGCATGCAGTACAGGCCCCGTTTGCAGCGCGAGAACGCCGCCTGGGCGCCGCACCCCCAAGCCCGCAAATCAGTATAAACACCTGTTTCATGGCACATCCTGTGCATTCACGACATCAATCCGCGCCGCCGAGCATTTCACCCGTCGCGGCGTCCACGTAGATGATGACGGGGACTTGGAAGCCGAGGCCATGAGGCTTGTCGAAATAGTTTTTCCAAATCAGTGAAAGTTCGTCCTTTTGGGGAACATAACTGGAAAACCCGGAGTCATCTGATGGGCGGATATAATTATAGTTCGGCGATGAATACTCCAAGACATTGGTCGCGTATGTCAGTTGGGGCACAAGGTCCTTCATTGGAAAATAACATTTTAAGTACCCTTCGGCTTTTACCCTTGCCTGTTCCGAGGTCAACACCACATTGGTCGGTAGATTCTTGGGAATGTCTAAGGTCACGTTATGCCAATGCTGGAGATCCATTCGAGGCGTGTCGGCAATACCCACGGAGACCCCGTACAACGATGAGTAGCCATTGATATTTGCTGTGAAATCGTAATGCCATGTGTTTTCCACATAGGCGGGTGAACGCAACATAAAACACGATATGTCCAACAGATTCGTCACGCCTAACATTCGCGCGTACTCCCCTGCCTTTATCCGAGCCTGTTCATCTGTGATGAATCTTGGCCTGTTGTCCTCTGCGGTGGGCTCTTTATACTCCTCTCGCGTGGGACCGTATTTCTTGTAACTCGAATTATCGATGTAGCTCACTGTAGTGGAGTCCCTGCCATAGAATTCTATCGATATGTGTTGGGAATTCTTCTTCCCTTCCATGTGAAAATTCAATTTTACCATAACACCTTCGCGCCAAGGACGGTCTTCTGACATTCTGTGCGGGAACACGCTCGCTTTGATTTGCGAATAATCGTTCGTCCAGAGTTTAACCATCCATTCCCTTGCCAACCGTTCATACCGCTCCTTGGCCTCTTCGGAAAGAGGTTTGGGAGCCGACTGTCGTTTTTGTACGCCTGCCGCCCAGGCACATCCCATTACTCCGATTGCCACGCATACACTGCAAACAAAAACACCCTTTTTCATCGTAACCATCCTTTCTCTGTTTCAAAACGGCCGTTTGTTGAGGTCAAACGTCATTGTGTCAAACCGAACCGTCCGAAGACGTATATTATACCAGTAATAGTCAGGTCGGTCGCTTTCCAGCTTATTACTTACTGCATCAACCGTTTCGTCCACAGTCCGAGTCTTGCCGTCAGTCGTGGTGTCCAACTCCTTCATTAGCATATCGGGGATCTTGATCGACAGTTGTCGCATGACCTCACAATCCCAACCGATATAGTTCTTCGCGTTCAGCACGGTGCCGATGTCCATGACCGCATGTCCCGGCATGTTGGTCAACACCCAACCGGAGACGGCATGAGGGGTGGGAGTGAGCGGCACCCACTTAACGTCCGTGGATTCGCAGGTGTTCATGAAGACGAGATCATAATCAAGCCCCGACACAGTGATGTCGGACGCCTTGAAGTCGGCGAGACTATACGCTCCGTTGGATTGGCTCAGTATCTTAATACCGCCGCAGTTGCTGCCGTGTCCAGAGTGAATCCATACTCTGTGCCGGGCGAGCATGTCGTTGATATGCTGACTGTCGGGTGAGAAAAGCGGAGTGACCCCGTACTTGAGGCGACTGGCCGCCGTTTCGCCTGCGTCTACGACGCTCTGCGAGGCTCGCGCCCGTCCATTCTCCTCATTCGAGACAAGACAGGATAACAACATCGCATGCCTGACTTTCATCTTACCTGTGGCGATTTTTTTCGCGGTTCCGCCGATAACGGTGCCGATGTCGATAGTGATTTTCTGTCCGCCGGTTCCGCCATTGATTTTGGCCATGACAGCACCAACAGCCGACTCGAGACCGAGGTCGGACTCTGCGTCGATCTCCGCCACCGGAACGATGAGGCAGGAAGTGTACGTGCCGTCTTCGCCTTGCGACAGCGGCACGCTGAAGGTCTCGCCGCCTTCACCCTCGGTGGTGATGTCGCACGTCAGGCCTTCGAGCGCTGCGCCGTGCGGGTTGAACCGGACAACAAACGCATTGCGGTCAGAGAATGCCGGTCGCCCCACGTCCTCACGCGGCGCGGACACTGCATAGTTGCTGTAATACCCCGGCAGGTTCTCGTTATTGTATACACCGATCTCTGTCTCGAACTCATCATCTGCCCCGGTGAAGTCGGCGTCCTTCAACTTGATGCGTAAGGGCACGGTTGCGCCTTGGACGCCGTTTGTCCAGTCGACCTGCACGAAACTGTTGGTGCCTTCCGACCACAGGTAGGTTGTCACCCCGTTGGTTGTCCCAACCAGACCCATCTCCCACACCTTGTAACCCTCCATGCCGCCCTTCGTGATGGAGAGCGTCGCACCGTCAACTGTTGGTTCAAAGGTCGTCCAATTGTTCGCTGTACCGAGAACCGTTTCGGTTTGCGGGCTGCCCCTGTCTGTGACGGGCGCATACGTTGAGAGCAACGTGCCGTCCCAGCCAATGTTTTCGGCAGGAACCACGCTCCCGTTTTCCACAACGGGATATCCATTCGTGTTCAATTCAACGGAACACAGATCTATACCCCACGCCGTCATCTTCAGCGATGCCGAAGTTGACAGGTTGGACGCGGAGCCGGTGCCAGCGTACGCATAGGAAAGCGTCGCGGTGGCGTTGCTGACCGCCTCGACGTAGAGGTCGCAATACGGATAGGCCGCGAAGTCTGCGCCGTTAACGCCGTTGGTGACGGTCTGGCCGCAGACCAGCAGCGGCGAGTCGGTGGAGGCCGGGGTGTCCGTGGCCCACACTCTGAACGCGCCGGCCGGTCCGTCCAGCGCGAGCGTGAACCCGCCCGGCACGAGCACATCTGTCCTGAGACGCACCTTGCGGAAGGCGTTGCCCGCCACCGGCAGTCCCCAGCCGTATTCCTGGGACAGCGCGGGAAGGAGCGCGACGTCGGCCGTGTCCACCTCGCCGTCAAGGTTCAAGTCGCCGGAGAGCCGCACGCTCA
>JANYBJ010000143.1 GCA_025360845.1 bacterium | reverse complement strand
CCGCCGTCTTCGGCGAGTACGCCTGGCTGGACAAGGACGGGCGGCCCGCCCCCTGGGCGGAGTCGTTCTCCTACCTCAGAATAAAATCGCACCCTTCGAAGGAATGATCGAATCATGAGAAGTGAGTTTACAGCGACACACCACGCAAGGGGATTTGCGCAGTCACCGCACCACTCGGAAGAACACTCGAAGCGTCAAATGGCAGTGGGATCGGCTCGGCCTCCCGCGCCGGCTGGATCTCTCCAAAGTGTGAGATCACGTGTGGCGACGCGCGTCAGCCCTGTCCCGGTTTTTTGCGCGGGGCACGGGTTTTAGGTTTCGCCTCGTCCGGCGCGGCAGGCGGCGGCTCCTCGGGGGGAGGCGCGGCGGGCGGCGGCTCGGGGGCCGCCCCGGGCTGCTGGAGCAGGCTGCGGACCGGCTCCTCGCCCGCCGGCTGCGGCGTACTCAGCGCCAGCTCGCCCCGCATCCTGAACGACAACCCCAGCTTGTCTTCGGCCACCACCGCCTCGATGACCCCGCCGGTCAGAATCCCGCGCAACAGCTCTTCGGCCAGAGGGTCCTCCAGGCACCGCTCCACCGTGCGCCGCAGCGGGCGCGCACCCAACGCGGGGTCGAACCCCTTGTTCACCAGAAACTCGGTGGCCGCCTCGTCCAGTTCCAGCCGGATCGCCTTGGCCTCCAGCCGCTGCCGCACCTTGGACAGCTCGATGTCGAGGATCTTGACCACGTCCGCCTTGTTCAGCTTCTTGAAGACGATCATGTCGTCGAAACGGTTGAGCAGTTCCGGCTTGAACACCAGCTTGGCCGCGTTGACCATCCGGTCGCGCAACCGCCCGTAGTCCTCGCCCGCACTCTCGCGGACAAAACCCAGGCCCTGCCCCTGCTTCTCGTAGTCGAACCCGAGGTTGGAGGTCAGGATCACCACCGTGTTGCGGAAATCGACCTGCCGGCCCAGACTGTCGGTCAGCCGGCCCTCTTCCAAAATCTGCAGCAGCATGTGCATCACATCGGGGTGCGCCTTTTCGACCTCGTCGAAAAGCACCACGCTGTAAGGCCGGCGCCGCACCCGCTCGGTGAGCTGGCCGCCCTCCTCATGGCCGATATAGCCCGGAGGCGAGCCGATCAGACGCGACACCGTGAACTTCTCCATGTACTCCGACATGTCGATCTGGATCAGCGCCTTGTCGTCGCCGAACATCTTTTCCGCAAGCACCTTGGCCAGCAGCGTCTTGCCAACGCCCGTCGGCCCCAAGAAAATGAAAGATCCGATCGGGCGCTTGGGGTCCTTGAGATCCGCCCGCGAACGCCGCAGCGCCCGCGCGACCGCCTGGATCGCCGGCTCCTGGCCCACCACAGCCTGCTGCAGCTCCTGCTCGATGTTGAGCATCCGCGCCAGCTCGGTCTGGCTCATGCGCTTGATCGGCACGCCCGTGATGTGCGCCACCGTCTCGGTCACGTCGTCGGCCGTCACCGGCAGCGCCTTCTCCGCGTGGTCGACCTTCCAAGCGGAGACAATCGCCTCCAGCTCCTGCTTGGCCCTCCGCTCCTCGTCGCGCAGCGCCGCCGCCTCTTCGAAGTGCTGATCACGGATCGCAATATCTTTCTTCGCGCCCAGCGCGCGGATGCGCTGCTCGTAATCGCGCACGTCGGGCGGCCGGACCGCCACGCGCATCCGCACGCGTGCCCCCGACTCGTCGATCGCGTCGATGGCCTTGTCCGGCAGCTGCCGCCCCGGCTGATACCGCGAGGTCAGCTTTGCGGCGGCATCCAGCGCCGCCGCGTCGTACAGCACGTTGTGGTGGGCCTCATAGCGCGGCGCGATGCCTTTGAGAATCGCGATCGTCTCCTCCACGGTGGGCTCTTCCACGCGCACGGTCTGGAAACGCCGCTCCAGCGCCGCATCCTTCTCGATGTGCAGGCGGTACTCGTTCAAGGTCGTCGCGCCGATGCACTGCAGTTCGCCACGCGCCAGCGCGGGCTTAATGATGTTCGCCGCGTCCATTGCGCCCTCGGCCCCGCCCGCGCCCACGATGGTGTGCAGCTCGTCGAGAAAGAGCACGATGTTCTTCTCGCGCCGGACCTCTTCCACCACGGCCTTGATGCGCTCTTCGAACTGGCCGCGGTACTTGGTGCCCGCGACCAGCAACGCCATGTCCAGCGCGACCACTCGCTTGTCGCGCATGCGCTCCGGCACGTCGCCCGAAACGATCGCCTGCGCCAAGCCTTCGACCACGGCGGTCTTGCCCACGCCCGCCTCGCCCAGCAGCGCCGCGTTATTCTTCGAGCGGCGGCAGAGAATCTGGATCACGCGCTCCAGTTCGCTCTTGCGTCCGACCACGGGGTCCAGTTCGCCTTTCTTGGCAAGTTCCGTCAGATCGCGCCCGAACGCGTTCAACGCCGGCGTCTTGGGCCGGTCCTTGCCACCGCCTTTTTTTGCGGCGCCGTCAGACGAAGGCGGCGCCAAAGGCGACGGCGCGTCAGCCGGCCCGCCTTTTTCATGGGTTTCTTCCCCGCCCGCCTCCTCGCCGTCAAAACCCTCTGCCTCATCCCCTCCTTCGAGACAGCGGCGGATTCCGTCGAGCACCTCGTCCAGCCGCACGTTCAGCGACTGCAGCACCTGCGCGGCCACGCCCTCGCCCTCGCGCAGCAGCGCCAGCAGCAAATGCTCGGTGCCTGCCAGTTGCTGCTGCATGGCGTGCGCCTCCGCCACCGCCAGCTGCAGCACCTTCTTGGTGCGCGGCGTATAAGGCAGCTCGCCTTTGGTCTTGGTCTCGCCGCCGAAGCCGACCAGCCGCTCGACCGCGATCCGCACGTCGTCGAGCGCCACGCCGAGGTCCTCGAGCACCTCGACCGCCACGCCCTCACCCAAAGCCACCAGTCCCAGCAGCACGTGCTCCGTGCCGACATACGGGTGGTTGAAACGGTCCGCCTCGCGGGCCGCCAGCTGGATCGCGCGTTGCGCGCGCGCCGTGAAATTCCCGAATCCGTTCATGTTTTCAGCCTCACGTTCGCCATTTTCCGCCGCAAGAACTCCGAGCGCCGCTCATCGCGCTCATCGGACGTGAGCGACGTGCCCATCCCTTTTTGCAGATGTCCCGGCTGCATCAGCAGAATCAACTGGTCCACATCAAGGACCTTCAGCCGCGTGAACAGCTTGAGCGAGGCTCCCAGCCGCATGGCCGAGAGAAATTCCAGCGCCTCGGAGGTCGCCAGAAGCCGCGCGTTCTGCAAGACGCTCAGCGACCGCGCCAGACAGTCGAGCAGCACCAGCGGCGACTCCTGAATCAGCCTCGCCCGCGCGTTGTACTCCTGCCGCACCACCTCGCCGCTGATGCGCGTCACGCGCTGCACGATCGTCTGCTCGTCCACGCCCAACGCGTCCATGTTCGAAATCTGGTAGATCTGTCCGGCCGCCTCCGAGCCCTCGCCGCCGATGCCGCGCACCAGCAGCCGCATCCGTTCCAGCCCGCGCACCACAGGCTCGATCTCGCCGATCAGCCGCAACCCCAGCAGGTGGAGCATCGCGCTCGCCCGCAGCCCCGTGCCCACGTTGCTCGGACACGCGGTCAGATAGCCGAGCTTGGGCGTCCAGGCGTAGTTGAGATGGCGCTCCAGCCGCGTGTCGAGCGCATCCGCCGCCTGCCACGCGGCCTGCATGTCGAGCCCGGCGGAAAAACCTTGAATCCGCAGGTGATCCTCTTCGTTGATCATCACGCACGTCGAGCCGTCCGGCGCATAGGCCACGCCGCCGCCCGCCGCACGCTCCAGCAGGTCCTTGCTGATCAGATGCGCCTCGCAGAGCACGTCGCGGTCCTGCTCCTCGAAGGCCGCCACCGGCTCCACGCGGAAATCCGGCGCCTCGGCGTGCAACGCGTCGCGCACCTTGCCGTACACCCGCTCGCGGTCGCGCTCGGTCGCCCAGTCGGGAAAGCGCTCATCCGACAAATTGCGCGCCAGCCGCACGCGGCACCGCATCGCGATGTCGTCCGCAAGAAGATCCCGCGCCTTTTTCGAGACCACGCCCAAATCGAGGTTCAGCATCATGCCCCTCCCCCGTGCTTGCCGTCCGGCGTCTCCAGCTTCTTGAGCTGGTCACGCAAGGCGATCGCCTCCTCGTAGCGCTGTTTCTGCACCGCGTCGCTCAGCGCGTTCTCGAGCTGCTGCCGCTGCCACGCGGCCCTGGCCGTCACCGGCGTCTTGCCCACATGCTGCGCCGCCCGGTGCAACTCGAAGACCGCCGTGTCCAGCTCTTTCGCAAAGGCCGTGTAACAGGCCGGGCATCCCAGCCGCGACCGTTTGCGGTACTCGTCACGCAAAATCCCGCAGACCGGACACGCCGGCTCGGAAAGGCTGATGGCCCGGCCCACGATCTCAAACGCGGCGTCGAGGATCATGCCCATCAGCGGACCCGCAGGCATCCCGTCCGTCCCGCCGTGGGGTGCGGACATCTGCGGCTCGGAAGACGCATCATGACGCCCCGCCTTCCGGGCACAGGTTTGGCACACGAACAACTCCTGGGCCTCGCCCGCAACCACGTTGCGGATCGCTGTTTCGGCCTCGGCCTTATGACACATTTCGCATTTCATCTTTTTTATCCAAAGGGTGAATGATTACTATATCAAAAAACCGCCGCCGCCGCAAACAGTCGCATGGCTCCACAGGCGATTTCGACGGATATCCTCATGTTTCAGAACACTTGCGGAATGAGCGATAATACGGTAACGTGTTCACCTTCTGATTCTTATTACAAAGGAAGATCGTCAATGAACAGGTTTTTGGGCATGTCCTGCGGGTGTTTTCTTTTTGCGGCAGGGTTCGCCGCCGCGGCTGACCTGACCGTCGGAAACAGCCGGATCAGCGTTCGATACGAGGAGCAGTCGCGCCGTCTGGCGCTCTCTGAGCGTGCCTCCGGCAAGGTTTTTGCCGTCGCGGAGAACTTCGCGCCGGCAGGCTCAACCGTCAAGGTCGGCACATGCGAGTCGGATACCCTCAAAGGCGACGCGCTCAGAATCACCCATCCCGACGGCTGTGGCGACCTCGTCATGGTCGACACGAACGCGCCGTTCGTTCTTTTTACCAAGGTCTTGAAGGTCGGCGCCGCGCCGAGCGTTACCAACCGCGTCCCCTATGCCGCGCTGACACTCGACCTGGGCGTGCCGCCCGCCGCGCTGAACACCCTCGGGACCGGCGGCCTGCTCAAGCCGGACAAGAACCCCGGTTCCTACATGTGGGCCGCCGTGGCCGACCCTGCCACGCGCCGCGGCGTGGTCGCGGGCTGGGTCACCACGCGCCGCGGCAGCGGCGTGGTACGCCTGGAGTCCGACGACAACGCCGTGCGCCTGCTGCCGCATGTGGACTACGGGCGGCTCCTGCTGCCGCCGGGCGAGGAACGCGGACTCGAAATGTTCGCGGTCGGGCTCTTCGATGACGCGCGCCTGGGCCTTGAGGCCTACGCCGACACCCTCGCCAAGGTCCATGACATTCACCTGCCCCCCATGCCGACGGTCCACTGCACCTGGTACGTGGACGGCGCCTCGAACGAGAACGTCATGACCGGACGGACCGCGTACGCCGCCCAAGCGCTGAAGCCTTTCGGGCTCGGCGTCATGCAGATCGATGACGGCTGGCAGCTCGGACAGACCAAGGAAGGCCCCATGAAAGTCTTTATCAACCACAACCCGAAAGGGCCTTACCCGTCCGGCATGAAGTCCATGGCCGACACCGTCCGAAGCGCGGGCATGACCGCAGGCCTCTGGCTGATCCCCTTCGCGGGCTCGAGCGACGACCCGTGGTTCGCCGACAAGAAAGAGTGGTTCGCGAAGAAGCCCGACGGCAAGCCCTACGACACCCGCTGGGGCGGCACCTGCTTCGACCTCACGCGCGAAGACACGAAGGCCTATCTCAAAGACGTCATCCGCACCCTGACCCAAGAGTGGGGCTACAACTACCTCAAGATGGACGGGCTCTACACCGGCGCAGCGCTCAACCTGAACTACGTGTGCGACACCTTCCGCGAGGACGAGATCGGCCAGGCCGTGCTCTCGGACCCCAAGGTCACGCAGATCGAGATGATGCGCGACAGCCTGAAGCTCGTGCGCGAGACCGCCGGCAAAGACGTTTTCCTGCTGGGCTGCTGTGAGCCGCAGAACATGCGCAGCGCGGGCGCCGCCTTCGGCCTCGTGGACGCCATGCGCATCGGCCCCGACAACGGCGCGAGCTGGGCCGACATGCAGCGCGGCCCCGAGTTCGGCGCCTGGCAGTACTTCCTGAACCGCCGCGTCTGGTACAACGACCCCGACCCGCTGTATGTGCGGGACTCCCTGCCGCTGGAGCACGCCCAGACCATCGTCTCGTGGGTCACGCTCAGCGGCCAGATGAACAGCAGCAGCGAGGATTACGCCAAGCTGCCTGCCGACCGGCTCGACCTGCTGAAGCGCACCATGCCGTCTCACAACGCCGTGGCGCGTCCGGTGGACCTGTTCGAGAACCGCGTCCCCGGCATCTGGCTGGTCACCGACACCGCCTCCGGCGTGCGCCGCGACGCGGTCGGCCTCTTCAACTGGGACGGCGCCGAAAAGATTTTCGACACTCCCTTGTCCAAGATCGGCATCCCGGGCGACGGCGAATTCATCGCCTTCGACTTCTGGGGCAACACCCTGACGCCGCCCTTCAAAGGCCGCCTCACGCAGACTCTGCGCCCGCAGTCGTGCCGAGTCTTGTCCGTGCGCCCGGTCACGGATCATCCTCAGCTCATCAGCACCTCGCGCCACATCACGCAGGGCATGGTCGATGTGAAAGCGGAGAAGTGGGACGCGAAAAATCGTACACTCTCCGGCGTCAGCGCCGTGGTCGCGAACGACCCTTACGAATTGCGCGTGCTGACCTATACGAGCCAAGGCATGTTGGCCCGCCAAAAGGTCGTCGCCGCACCCGACGACGTGCAGGCCGACACGAAAGTCGAGGAGGGCCTGATCCGCATCACCCTGCGTTCTACTGCCAGTCGCGACGTGCGCTGGAGCGTCACGTTCACGAAAGAGAAAGCCGCGGCGGTCAAACCCGCGGCCTCCGCAGTGAAGGCCGAGATGCCCGACATTTACGGGCCGGCTGTCGTGACCTGGAGCAGCACCACGCGCGCCTGCGAGCTTCGCCGCGACGGCGAGGTGGTCGCCCAAGCCGCGACCGGCGGCGTGTGGCGCGACGCGCGCATCCAGTCCGAGAAAAGCTACCGCTACGAGGTGATCCCCTACACCCTCGGCGGCGAGCGCGGCGAACCCCAGTCCGTCACGTTCAAGGCGCCCGCCATCCCGCAGCTCGGCGACGTGCCGCCCAAACCGGAGGTGAAGCTCGACACGCTGGAGCCCGTCAAACAGGCCGTCGGCTGGGGCACGTTCAAGAAAGGCACCTCTCTCAACGGCCCGCTGACCCTCGGCAAGGAGACCTTCACCTCGGGCATCTGCATCCACGCGGACGGCTATGCGGTCTACGCGCGTGACCCGTCGTGGAGCCGGTTTGTGGCGATCGTCGGCATCGACGAGAGCCAGCGGCCGGCGAACCAGTCCAGCGTTATTTTCAGCGTGGCGGTCGAGGCCGCCGACGCCCGGCGCGTGCTGGCCACCTCGCCGGTGATCCGCTTCGGCCAGCGCGAGCGCTGGCACTTCAACGTCGAGATCCCCAAAGACGCCGTGAGCGTGGTGCTGCTCTCCGAGTCGGCTGGCGACGGCAACAAGAGCGACCACGGCGATTGGTGCGATGCGGGGTTTATCAAATGAAAAAATCGGCCACGCTCTCGATGCTGTTACTGACGCAGCTTACCTGCGCTTTTGCCGGGGATGCCGCAGAGATGGTTTCCTCTTCGGCGGTTCCCGTGATCTATTGTACCGACTTGTTCCATCCGCATGACGACCTGGATGATCACTTTGACCTCGCCTGTCTCTTCGCGCTCCCGGAAATCAGCATCAAGGCGATCATTCTCGACGATTTCATGAGCGAATGTGACCAGAGCAAGCGGCCGGGGCGAATTCCCGTCGAACAGCTCAACGCGCTCACCGGGCGAAATGTTCCTTGGGCCATCGGCAGTCGAACCGCTCTCAAGAGTCCCGAGGACCCCGCTATCGAGGGAGCTGACAAATCAAGCTCGGGCATCGATCTCATCCTCGCGACACTCAAGGACGCGCCGAGCCCCCTATCCATCATCACCATCGGGAGCGTGCGAAACATAGCCGCCGCCTTCAACAGAGAGCCGGAGTTGTTCAGACGGAAGGTTTCACGGCTCTTCCTGTTCATAGGCGACGCCAGAGGCGCGTTTGCGGAGTGGAATGTCGGTCTCGACAAGAACGCGTATGTGCGCATCATGAATGCCGGACTTCCCGTGTATTGGGTGCCGTGTTTCGATGGCGGTTTGTGGAAGAACCAAGGGAATGCATCTTTTTGGCAGGCAAACCATGCCGATCTCCTCCTGGACGCATCCGATCCCCTCTTCAATTACTTCAGATACGCCATCCTCCAGAAAGATGCGAAGAAGGATCACATCAAAGCCCTTTACGAACCCATCCCGGAGGACGAGCGGCGCGCCGTTTTGTCAGAGAAACGAAATCTGTGGTGTTCGTCCGTATTCGCCTACGTGGCAGGGCGCCGGTTTATCAGGCGCGGGAGCGAGTGCATGGCCGTGCCGGCCTCCCAAGTGAGAGAAGGCGACAAGCCAACTGACGTGTTCACTTTCTTGCCCGTGTCGATGCGTGTCGATCCGGAGACCGGCAAAGAGCTTCTCGAAGACACTTCCCGCGCGCACAAAATTCAGCGCTTTCACATTGTCGACCAGACCACATACGCTCAAGACATGACCGCCTGCACCCGGCATTTGTGTGGCGACTTGAGCAAGCTCATCGGGAAAAAGGCCGCACCTGTGCCCGAAGGCGGAACGTTGGTCATCCCGACAAACGCCGTCTCAAAGCTGCCCGAGGCCTCCGCCTCCCCGTACGGCACCCTGACGCGAGTCAAGGCGGAGGGGCAGCCGTTCGCCGAGGCGCTTCGAGGCGCGATCACATCGCGGCCGCCCAATCCGTGGGATCTCCAGTTCCAGTTCCGCACAACCCGCAAAATCGAGAAGGGCGAAGCTCTCTGGGTGCGTTTTTTCGCCCGCACGGTCACGGCCAAAACCGAGAGTGGCGAAGGCCGCATCTGTGCGATCTTCGAGAAAGCCGGGCCTCCTTACGACAAGTCGCTCAGCCTCGATCTCACACTCGGACGCCAATGGCAAGAGTTCTTCCTGCCGTTTAAGGCGGACGCAACGTACGAGAGCGGTCAGGCTGGCGCGGGCATCCATATCGGCACACAGGAGCAAACCGTCGAAATCGCCGACTTCGAACTCTATGCGTTCGGCAAGGGGTTCGACATGACGCGCCTGCCGCGCACAAAAGTCACCTATGCCGGACAGGCCTCCGATGCGCCTTGGCGCGTGGCAGCCGATGCCCGGATCGAGACGTGCCGCAAGGGCGACATCACAGTCCGGGTGGTCGACGCGTCGGGCAAACCTTTGTCCGGTGCGAACGTCGCCATCGCCATGAAGCGCCACGCCTTCGGCTGGGGCTCCGCCGTCACGGTTAACAATATCCTGCGGCAGGACGCCGACGGCGAGAAGTACCGCGGAATCATTGAGAACTATTTCACCCGAGTGGTCTTCGAAAACGACCTCAAGTGGCAGAGTTGGGACAATCCGGACAACCACGCGAAGATCCTGAAAGCCTCCGATTGGCTGCGCGAGCGGAACATCGAGATCCGCGGCCACAACCTCATCTGGCCCTCGTGGAGATATTCGCCCAATGATTTGCAGGCGCTCAAGGACAAGCCTGAGGCGCTGCGGCAGCGGATCAACAGCCACATCGAGAGTGAAGTCTCCGCCATGAAAGGCCGCATCGTCGACTGGGACGTCATCAACGAGCCTTACGACAACAACGACGTGATGAAGGTGCTCGGCGACACCGAAATGATCGCATGGTTCAAGCTCGCGCACCAGTCCGACGCACAACCGAAACTGACGCTCAACGACTACGCGATCCTCTCCGCAGGCGGTATGGACACGAGCCATCAAGCGCACTTCGAGAAAACGCTCCGGTTCCTCAAAGACGGCGGCGCTCCGATCACGGGGCTCGGCATGCAATCGCACTTCGGCGGCACCCCCACCCCGCCGGAAAAGATGCTGGCGATCCTCGACCGCTTCGCCGCGCTCGGGCTCGACATTTCGATCACCGAGCACGATATCGACACCGACGACGAGCAGCTTCAGGCGGACTTCACCCGCGATTTTCTGACCACCGTCTTTTCCCATCCGTCCGTCGTGGCGGTGCTGACGTGGGGCTTCTGGGAGAACTCGCATTGGAAGCCGAACGGCGCGTACTACCGCAAAGACTGGTCCGTCAAACCAGCGGGGCAGGTCTGGCTCGATCTCGTGACCAAGAAGTGGTGGACGAACCTGACGGCTGAGACCGGGCCGAACGGCGCAGTCAGCACGCGCGGATTCCTTGGCGACTACGAAATCACCATCACACACGGCGGCGTCACCAAGACGGTTCCGGCCAAGCTGACGGTTTCGGGTACGAAAATCGACGTGCGCTTCTGAGTGCTGAAGCCGGATTGCGACAGCAATTCTAAATTTGGCTTAGGCCGCCCTGAAAGCGATGCCCTTACGGGCACACTACAAACGGATTTCCCTAAGCTTTCTTGCGTTCGTAGTGGCGCCGTGAGGCGCTTCCTTGCCAAATTTGGAATTGCTGGTTCCTCGGCGTTCGCGCTTGTCAGGCACAACCCAAACGACGTATGCTGTCATCTTTCCATCGGGGAGTGGAGGAGCGGTTTGTTTCAATCGGTTTCAACTGTGGAGGCTATCGATGAGTAGAATCAAGCGTTTCTTGGGATTGTGTGGTCTGTTGGCGGCGTTTTCCGCAGTGGCGGACGACACGCCGTTTATGAAGGGCAAGCGGTTCGCGGTCGGCGATTATTCCGGCGGCAAGGTCTGCATCGTCGAGGCGGACGGGAAAGTCAGTTGGGAACAGAGCGCGCCCAGTTGCAATGACCTCTGGATCCTGCCCGGAGCTTCGATCCTCTTCTCCAACGGCCACGGCGTCAAAGAGGTCGCAAAAGACGGTACGGTCAAATTCGAATACAAGAGCGAGGCCGAGATCTACGCGGTCCAGCGCCTCCCGGACGGTTCCACCTTGGTCGGCGAATGCACCACCGGACGTCTGCTCATACTCGCGCCCGACGGGAAAGTGCTCAAGTCGCTCGCTCTGTTGCCCGCCGACAAACCCGGCGACCATGCCTATTACCGCAACGCACGCCTACTCAAGAACGGCAACTTCCTCGTCGCCCACTACGGCGGCAAGAAAGTGACTGAATACGCCCCGGACGGCAAGGTGGTCTGGACCTTCGACACCCCCGGCGGACCGCACAGCGTCACACGGCTCGCGAACGGCAACACCCTGATCGCCTGCGGGGACAACGGCACGCCCTGCCTGATCGAGGTCACCCCCGATGGCAAGACCGTGTGGGAGGTCAGCAACAAAGACCTGCCCGACCAGCCGCTGAAGTTCCTGACCGGATTCCAGAAACTGCCCAACGGCAACGTGCTCATCAGCAACTGGC
The DNA here is from genome assembly GCA_025360845.1 of bacterium. Taxonomy (GTDB): domain Bacteria; phylum Verrucomicrobiota; class Kiritimatiellia; order RFP12; family UBA1067; genus JAHFSX01. Next base: position 5,573 of record JANYBJ010000143.1, on the reverse strand, counting down.
TGGGCCACGGGAATTTCGGCAAAGCGCCCCATCTGCTGGAGATCACCCCGGAGAAGAAGGTGGTCTGGACCTTCGCCGATCACCAGACTTTCAAGACCATCGCAACCGTGCAGGTGTTCGCCGATGGCGACACCGCCGTGAGTGGCGAAGGCACACATTGATCGCCAACGGAAATGAGACGAGGGTGAGCGAACCGGAACTCATTACCACTGCGGATCAACTCGAACAGGTTGCGGAGCGTCTGCAACGGGCAGATGCCGTCGCCGTCGACACGGAGTTCTTCTGGGAGCGCACCTTCTATCCCGTTCTCGGTCTGGTGCAGCTCGCGACCGGCGATGGCACCTGCTGGCTGATCGATACCGTACGCATCAGGGACCTCCAGGCCTTGGGTCCGGTGATGTCGTCCTCTTCCATCGTCAAGGTGCTGCACGATGCCCCGCAGGACCTGTCCATCCTGGCCCGCGCGACCGGCGCGATGCCGCGTCAGATTTTCGACACGCGCCTCGCCGCGGGGTTCGCGGGCTTCGGCTCGACCTGCTCGCTGCAGGCCCTGCTGAGTCAGGCGCTGGGCATCGAACTCGCCAAGGCCGAGACCCGCTCCGACTGGTTGCGCCGCCCGCTCAGCGCGAATCAGGTGCGCTATGCCGCCGATGATGTCCTGCACCTGCTCCCGCTGCGCGACAAGCTGTTGTCCGGCTGCTCAAGCGATACCGTGCGCGAGTGGCTGCGGGACGATCTCGTACGGCTGAACAACCCGACCGCGTACCAAGACCGTGACCCGCGCCTCATGTATCTGCGGGTCAAGGGAGGCTCGCGCCTCAACGCGCGGCAGCTCGCCCTCCTGCGCGAACTCGCTGACTGGCGCGAAGAGGAGGCCCGCCAGCGCGACTGGCCCCGCGGCCACGTGCTGCCCGACGACCTCCTGACGGCGCTCGCCCTGCGCTCGCCCGCCGACCGTGCCGCGCTTGCGGAGATGCCGGACTTTCCGCGCAACATGCCTGACCCCGTCGTCGGCCGACTCTTGGGAGCCGTGGCCCAGGGTTTGTCTGTGCCGGACGACGGATGTCCCCAACCGTCTAGTGACGATCCTTCCTTATGGCGGAAGCTCAAGTCGCAGAGCGATCATTTGCTGGCGCATATCAGCGCCGCGTGTGCGGAGCACGCGATTGACCCCGCTTTGGTGGCGTCGCGCGCCGACGCCGACTCCTACGTGCGGCACCTCGCCGACGAGTGCATCCCCACTTCACATCCTCTCGCCCAAGGCTGGCGACAGGCCTTTGTCGCAGGTTTCACATGATCAAAACAAACGCTCCTTGTCTCGTCATCCTCCTTCTCTCTCAGTCGGTTTTTTTTGCGAACTCGGATGACTGGCCGCAATGGGGCGGACGCGACATCCGCAACTTTGTCGCTAACGAGACCGGGCTCCCGACCACGTTCCGACCCGACAGCGCCGAGGTCACGAACAGCGTCACAACCCTCGTGCCCGGCGAAAACCTGAAGTGGTCCGCCCCGCTCGGAACCCAAGCCTACGTGACCCCCGCCGTGTCACAGGGAAAGGTCTTCATCGGCGCCAACGACGCCCTTGTCGACACACCCCGGTTCACCAAGACCGGCGGGTGCGTCCTCGACTGTCTGGATGAGGCGACCGGCAAGCGGCTCTGGCGGCTCGTGATGCCCATGCTAAAGACAAGCAACAAGCAGTTCAACTATGACGACATGAACCTCGGCCTCTGCTCCTCGCCAACCGTGGAGGGCGACCGCGTCTACGTGGTCGGCGGCCGCGGCGACGTGCTCTGCCTCGACATCAACGGCCAGGCCGACGGCAACGCGGGGCCGTTCACCGACGAGGGCCATTACCTGTGCGACACGCGGGTTTTCCCCGACAAGCCGGGGAGGTTCGACAGCACGAACACCCCGCCCCTGCTCCCTCCGGTCGAACTGCAGCCCGGCGACGCCGACATCGTCTGGCGCTACGACCTCCTCACGGAGCTGGACGTCTGGCCGCAGGATGCGGTCGACTGCTCGATTCTCGTCTACGGCGACTTCCTCTTCGTCTGCACCTGCAACGGCGTGGATAAATCACACACGCGCATCCCGTCGCCCAACGCCCCCGACATGACCGTGTTGGACAAGCGGACCGGCAAACTCGTGGCGGTCATGGACCAGCCGCTCGGCACCGCGATCTTCCACGGCGACTGGTCCTCGCCGACACTCGCCCGCATCAACGGCAAGGATCTGATCGTCTGGGGCGGCGGCGACGGCGTCTGCTACGCCTTCGACCCGCAGTTCGAGCCCGGGAAAGACGGCAAACCCGGCATCCTGAAGAAAGTCTGGTGGTTCGACTGCAACCCGCCTCAGAACAAGCTCAAGGACGGGCAGAAACTGCCTTACAACAAAGGGGGAATCGGCCCCAGCGAGATCATCGCCACGCCGGTTATCGCCAACAACCGCGTCTACCTGGCCGTCGGGCAGGACAGCCGCCACGGCCCAGGCAAAGGCTGTTTCTCGTGCTTCGACGCGACGCAGACGGGCGACATCACCGCGACAGCCAAAATCTGGCAGAACTTAGACGTTGACCGCAGTTTCTCGAGCGCGGCCGTGACGAAAGACGGGCTGGTCTTCATCGCCGACTACACCGGCATTCTGCGCTGCCTCGACGCCGACACCGGCAAAGAGTTCTGGTCACACGATCTCAAGGGCCGCGTCTTCTGTTCGCCCTTCTGCGCCGACGGCAAGGTCTACATCGGCACCGAAGCGGGACGCCTGACCGTCGCACTGGCGCAGCGCGAAAAGAAGATTCTGGACGAGGTCCGCTTCGACGGCCCCATCTACGCGACACCCGTGGCCGCAAACGGGGTGCTTTACATCGCCTCACAGCGCAAGCTCTACGCCTTCCAGCAGACTCGGGATCAGCCCAAGAGGTGACGCACCACATCCGCCGCCGTGTAGTCCACACTGTCCGGCGAGCAGAACTGTCCGACATTGGCGAAGTCGTCACCCAGCGTAACGATGCCGGGCTCGCGCGTGCCGTCCGGCATGACCTGCCCCATGCCGATATTGCCGAAGAGCCCGTTACAAATGCATTTGCGTCCCACGATGTCCTCGGGCTTCCCGCCCTTGGCGATAAACGCGGCATCCGGTTCGGCAGGGCAACGGCAACCGATTTCACCGTCGCCCTTCAGGTAGAACTCGCGCAGGAAGCCGAGGTCGCAGACCTTGCGTCGCTTCGCGAAAACCTCCGCTTCTGAAAGCGTGCCTTCCAGTTGGGCGACCTTGAACGGGAACCCTGTAGGCGACACGACCGGATCGGTAAACACCTTGGTCTTCCCGGCGAGGGCCTTGCGCACCAACGCCTGCCGGATCTCCGGCGTCAGCCCCGACTCCACGCAAAGCGCGAAGGCCGTGCCGACCTGCACGCCCGCGGCGCCGTCCGCGAGCGCCTCGCGGACCTTTTCCGGCGAACCGTACGCCCCGCCCAGCCAGAACGGCAGGCCGATCTTGCGCATCGACTCCAGATTGACCACGTCTCGAGCCCCGTAAATCGGCTGCCCATCATCGCTCAGCTTGAGCGGACCGCGCGGCGGTGCGTTGTGCCCGCCCGCCAAAGGCCCCTCGATCACAAAACCTTCGACGCTGCCGCCCGAACGGCGCAAGAGCATCGTGGCCAGCGAGTCCGACGAAATGATGGGCAGGAAATCCGGCCGCAGCAGAGCGGGTGGCGTGCCCCCCTCGATGAAAAGGGCAGGATCGAACACGCGCTGGCAGTCGGTCTCGGGTTTGGACCCGAGCACGCGGATCGCGTAGGTGGCCGCCTCATGTCGCGAAAGCAGGTCGAGCACGCGCGGCATCTCGACGGGGATGCCCGCCCCCATGATGACCACAGCCGCGCCCGCCAGCATCGCCCCGTAAGCCGCCGGCAGATGCGGCAACTGGATTTTCTCAAGGTAGTTGATTCCCACCGGATTGGAATGCCCCTCGCGAGCCAGAAAGACCTCTACGAAATTCGCGACAATGTACAGTTCGTCCAGCCAGTGGTGATTTTTTATCACCGCCTGCGGCAAGGTCTTGTAAGGCGCATCCGGCTTCTTGCCGCCGGGAACGAATAAACTGTCGAGAATGCGTTGCGCCATCTGAGGAAACGGGAAATGCGCCAAGGCGCGGCGGCATTCGCCGCCCAGATCGCCGTCTTGAAGCCTGCGGGCCAAAACCTGGTCGAGACCGGTACCGGAGACGACTCCGAGCTGACCGATACGCGAGACGGCTTGAGCCAGACGCCAGTTCGAAACGCCCACGCCCATGCCGCCTTGAATGATTTTTGGAAGCGAAATATGCATGTCAAACTCACCTGAAAAACAGATCCCACACGTGCTTGCAACCGTAAAAACGGCACAATCGTTGAAAGCAATTTCGTTTACTTTAGCAGGGCATAGGAAATTGTCTATCCATTTCTCTCGGTTACCGGATTACAGTTTCGATAGCTTTCCCGTCCCGCATCTGCTGCCTCAGTCAACTTTCCCGCAGCATTTCCCGGTTTTCCGAGCGTTTATTGTCCCCCCGCCCTTCTGTCATGAGCCTCGTTAGGGTTACACCCTGCCTCAACCCTCCGCAAAAGGCCATTCTATGGGCATTAGTGGCCATAAGTAGCGGCGGCGGGACATGCAGACGTGACCGGAGGGGGAGGGCATAGGAATCGTATCGCGACATCGAGATATTACGATTTCCCCAAACGCCTTTTACGGCCATCACTTTCAAGAATACCGACCTCTTTTTCCGGCCATCGAGCACCTGAGATATGGTACCAACAACACTCAACGTTGTGCCTGATCCACCGTGCCATAGTTTGAATGTTATAGACTCCCCAATCCCAATGCAAACCAGTTTGTCCGTTTGTCGCGATACGACCCCTATACCTCCGACGGGCTACCTGGTGACGCTGGTGGAGCGGGTGACGCGCTACACGCTGGTGGGCTGGTCGGCCACCAAGGGGGCCGACGAGGTGAAGTCCGTAATCGTCAGGCTGCTCGTTGCCATCGGCGTTGCATGCACGGGCATCACGTTCGACAACGGCAAGGAGTTCGCCCGCCACGCCGAGATCGCGACGGCTTTGAAGGCGGACGTCTTCTTCGCCCGGCCGTATCATTCGTGGGAGCGGGGCACGAACGAGAACACGAACGGGCTGATCCGCCGCCTGTACCCGAAGAGCGGGTCGTTCGCGGCCATCGGCGAGGCGGATCTGCGCCGGATCGACACGTTCCTGAACGACCGCCAGCGCAAGTGTCTCGGCTGGAAGACGCCGAGGGAGGTGATGGACGCCTTCCTCGCCGCAGCCGCTTGAGCGGCGTCGGCCAGCAAAGGGTGAGTCCTGTTTCCCTTCCCCCGCCCCCCGCCCGTCGGAATACCGCCGGACGGGGGGCGGGGGAAGGCGGCCCCTTTGCGCCCGTGCGGCCCCGACGCTGCCTTCCCTGCCCAACCTACGCTTGAAATCCCCGCCGCCCTGTGCCACAATGCCCTTGCTTTCACACGAGGGAACGATTTTCCCGCCAGCCAGCGGCCAGTGTTGCACTGGCCGCTGG
>JANYBJ010000089.1 GCA_025360845.1 bacterium | reverse complement strand
GCGGGAGTACGAGGTCCAGTGGGCGGCCCGGCTGGGCAACGAATGGCAGACGGTGGCCACGGTGACGGCGGGCACGGACCGCACCAGCGTGTTCGTCCCATATCCCGACCCGAAGGCGCCCGCGGGCTTCTTCCGGATCAGGCTGAAGTGACACGGGCGGCATCCCGTCGGAAATCCGTGACGGCAAGGTTTTGCAGACAACTGAAGTGACTGGGCAGGTGGCTTATGGGAAAAGAATTCAAAGGCTTTGACAGCGGCATCACCGGGTCTTACGAGGCCCCCAAGGTGACGCGGGTCGTCTTGGACGAGGGCGGCAATTACGTCAGCCCGGCAGGCCGCGGCACACTGGGCACTTCGATCATTAAGTAGCGCTTGGTTGTGAGGTCATTCAAAGGGCAGGAAAAGCATCCGTGTGTACAGGTCGTGCGAAACGTTATTTCGTCGTTCTGCTTGCGTTATTGCTTCCTCAGCGGAGGCTTCTAGCGAGTAACTCGACCCCTGTGCCGCTCTACACGCCTGATGCCACGGTCAGCCGACTGGAGGCCTCGGCGCGCGCGGAAGACGGTCAGGTGCGGGTATGCTGGCGGACCACATCCGAACTGGGCGTGAACGCCTTTCGCGTGCGGCGGCAGCGTAGCGGCGGCACGACCGAGCCGGTCGGCCCCGGTTGCGTGCCGGCACAAGGTGACGAGCAGGGTGGCTCCTACGAACTGGCCGACCCTCTCACAAAGGTCGGCGACACGGTGCGTTACGAACTGCTGCTTGTCTCCCCGCATGATTCTGATCGTCCGGTGGCGGAGTGGACCGGCGTTGTCCAAACAGCCGCGCCGCAGAGCCAGACACGGGCCGTCGCGGCAGCCGCACAGGCCAGCCAGCCGCAGGCGCTGGCCCAGACCTGGATCGGTTCAGGCAGCCGCGTGCGTGCCTGGGCCGACCGCGTGCCTGCCGACCGCGTGCGCCTGAGTCTGCGGGAGGAGGGCGTCTACCGCGTGTCCGCCCTGGAGCTCGCGACCGCCGCCGGGTGGGATGTCGGCAGCGTAACGGCCGCCATCGCAGGCGCCAACCTGAGCATGAGCTGTCAGGGCACCCCTGTCGCCTGGTGTGCGGATGGCGACACGTTGCTCTTCTACGGCTTGCCGGCCGCCTCGCGCTTCGCCCCGGAGAACGTCTACTGGGTCGCCTGGGGAGCGGGTTCAAACATGTCGCAGCAGGTGGTGACGCCGGAGACGCCCGCGACCACCAACGCCTGGTTCCCCGACACGATCACGCGCCAAGGCACCAATTATCTGTCGCGCGTCTCCTACAGCTCGCTGGCCGACGCTCCGGCATCGTATGTGGCTTTTTCCGGGCTGTTGACGGCCGGCACAGCCCTGACGCTCAACGAAACGCTGACCGACTGCGCCGCCGGTGTCTGGACCGGCGCGGTAACCGTCAACCTGTTGTCTTATTACGAGGCCGGGACCGATGACCATGCGGCGCGTGTGTCGGTCGGAGGCAAGCCGGTTGGAGCGCCTTCGTGGACGAACGAACAGTACGTTTCCTTCACCTACCCGCTCGCCTCCACGAATCTGACCGGCGGCACGGCGGTCCTTAAAGTGGAAAACACGGGCGCATTGCCGCCATCGACGGACTACACCCGATTCCTCTGCATGTCCTACGGCTTTGCCTACCCGCGCCTCTACCGCGCGCGCAACGGGTCGCTGCGCTGCACCGGCGGAGACGGCAACACCGTGGCCGTCTCCGGCTTCGCCTCCAACGACGTTGTGGTGCTGGACGTGACCGTGACCCACGCGCCGGCCGTCGTGGGCCCGGTCACGCTGACATACGACAGCGCGTCAAGCAACTGGGCCTCCGCTTTCCCATGCGGCAGCGGCGCGCGGATCTACCAGGTCTGTTCCAAGTCCGCCGGTATCCGTTATCCGTCGGTCCGGGGCGTCCGCGACGTGGACTGGGCGGCCCCCACGAACGCGGCGGACTATGTCATCCTCATCCCGCCCGAGGCCTGGCGCGACGGTTTTCGACAAGCCATGCAGCCGCTTGCTGATTTCCGCAGTGCTCAAGGGCTGCTGACGAAAGTCGTGGACGTCGAAGACCTTTATAACGCATTCAGTCACGGAGTGGTTGACCCCCTGGCCATTCGGGCGTTCTGCGCGGCGGCCTATCCCCATGGCCTCAAATACCTGATGCTGGCCGGCGCGGGCGCGCTCGATTTCAAGCACGAGCGACTGTCTGTTAATGATTATACCGCCTGCCTGATCCCCACCCTGATTGCGGGTCAGCGGTTTTCGAACGGCGACGGCATGACCGTGGCGCTCGACGCCGCGCTGGGCGATGTGAACGGCGACGGCGTGCCGGAGGTGGCGGTCGGACGTCTGCCGACCACGAAGACGCAGGACCTGGCCGTGGCGGTGCAGAAGACGCTCGCCTATGAAGGCGCGCTGCCCTGGAAGCGGCAGGCTTCTGTCGCCGCCGACTGGGACAACACCGGCGACATGTACTACCCGTTCAGCGAGGGAACGGACAGGCTCCTCGCGCCGCTGACGAAATCAGGACGGACCGTGGTGAAGCACTACATCTACGATTCGACCAGCGGCGACGATGTGCGGGTCGGCAGCCTCTTCCCCGCATTGCGGACGGGCTCCGGCCTGTTCCATTTCTTCGGACACACAAACGAACAGTCTCTCGGCGGAGGCGCCGACAGGCTCCTGTACAACGCCGACATCTCCGCCGCCAATTGGACGAACCCGACCCTCGCGGTCATCATCGGATGCCGCCCTAACCGCTGGCAGTCGCTGACCACCACGGTGTGCATCTTGCCGTGCGGCCTGTTCGCCGCCAACACCGGCTTCGTGGCGGGACTGGGCGCCACCGGGTACATGTTGGGCAATGAAGGCGATGGACTCGCGGTAGGCCTTTACACGGAAGAGGCCGGGCAAGGCAAGGTGCGGCTGGGAGACGTGTTGCTGCGCGGCCTGCGGAGCAGGGCCGGCGCGATGCCGGGCGAACGGTTGCTGTGCTACAGCCTGATCGGTGACCCGGCGCTGGTCTACACGTTACCCTACCGGGGGACCGCGGTACTTGTACAGTAAAGGACATACGACATGAAGTACTGCCGCAAGGAAGATGTGGTGGCCCGATCCGTGGCGGGGGAGCATCTGCTGGTCCCGGTCCATGATTGCACGCGCAGCGTCTACACGCTGAATGACGCCGGTTGCCGTCTTTGGGATCTGATCGGTTCTCCGCGTACGGAAGATGAACTCGCCGGGGTTCTGGCCGAGCAGTATCACATCCCGCACGAGACCGCTCAGCGCGACGTGCGGGCCTTTCTTGACGACATGGTGCGGATGGGTTTGGCGGATGAACATGCATAGTCCTTTCGATCTGACCATCGCAGGCGTTCGTTTTATGCTGTCGGGGGCCATCGACGCCGCGGCGTTTGCTCCGGTCTTCCAGACATTCCTGCACGGCACCGCCCCCGCCGACCTCGACTGCACGGCGTCTTTCTCCGGACCGGACAGCGCCTTACTGTCGCAACCGCCAGCCACCGGCAAGCCTTGGTCGTTCACGGTCCGCGAAGGCCGCTGCGAAGTGGTCAGGCGCAGCCAGGAAGGTGAAGCGCTCTGGCGGATCACGGGTCCGCTCGGGTTCGAAAGCGCCACGGTCACCTGGAACCCCCTTCGTTTCGCCGAGTTCTACACCTCTTCCGAGTGTGCGTGGAGCACCGGGCTGGGGCTGTCGCTGCTCGTCTTGCGCCTGCGTGCAAACGTCGGGCTGGTCCTGCACGGCACTGCGGCCGAAGTGGACGGTCAGGGTATTCTTTGCGTGGGCATCTCGGGCAGAGGCAAGAGCACCCTCGCGCGGCTGCTCGATGCCGCCGGCGCCACGGTGCTGACGGACGAGCGCCCGGTCCTGCGCCAGTGGCCGGCGCATGCGGCCGGAGCGACTCCGTCCGCGTCATTTCGTGTGTACGGCTCGCCTTGGCCCAGCTCCGCCGGCTTCGCCAGAAATTCGTGGGCACCCCTCCGCCGCATCTATTTTCTCGAGCATGGCGAGGCCGACCGGCTCACGCCCCTGACGCCACAGGCCGCCGTCAGCCGCCTGATCCATGTGGCGACCATTCCCTGGCAGGATCCGGTTCTCCTTGATCCCTGTCTGGCGACGGTCGATGCGCTTCTGCGCGCTATTCCCTGTGCCGTGTTGTCCTTCCGGCCCGAGCCCGCCGTGGTGGACGCGATCCGGGCCGACTTGCGCCGGCCGGCGGCGGGAACACGTTCATGACGCTCACGCACGTCCGCGTTCTCGCCTGCTCGCTGGGCCGCGCCCTGCGGTTGGTATGGAGCAGCGCGCCGCGGCTGGCGCTGGCGCAGGGCGTGCTGACCGCAGCACAGGCGCTGCTGCCGCTGGTCGCGCTGTACGCGCTCAAACGGGTGGTGGATGCGTCGACGGCCGTCGTTGGCGCGCTGCGCGGCGCTGACGCGGCGCGCGGAGGGTCCTGGTCTCCGTTGCTGCACAACCCCACGGGCCGCGAGGTGGCGCTCTGGCTCGTCATAGGAGCCGCCGCCATCGGCGTCAACGCCTGCCTGCGCGCGCTGGCATCCTGGTTCGGCGAACAGCATGCCATGGCCGTGAGCGACCGCGTGCATGCCGACCTGCACGGCAAACTGTTGGCCTTGGACTTGGCCTTCTTCGAAAACAGCGATGAACAGGACCGCTTGCATCTCGCGCAGTCGCAGGCCATGACACGGCCCATCAGCATCCTGGGCAGCCTCTTCCAGATCCTGCAGGGCGTCATCGGCTTTCTGGGCGTTCTCCTGGTGCTGGCGACGTTGCATCCGCTGGTCGCGCTGACGCTGGCTCTGGCCGGCATACCCGCGCTGTTCTTCCGCCTTTCCCGCGGACGGCGCCTCTACGAATGGCGGCGCGATCTCGCGCCGCTGGAGCGTGAGGCCGGCTACTTCCATCACCTGCTGACCGACGGCGACTACGCCAAGGAGCTGCGTCTGCAGGGGCACGGCGATTTTTGCCGCACGCGCTTCGCGGCCGTGCGCACGCGGCTTCGCGAAGAGAGGCTGGTTTGGCGGCGCTACGTGCTCTCGCGCGAACTGGCGATGCAGTTCGTCATGCTGACGATCGTTGCGGCGCTGTTCCTGTGGATGGCCAACCGGCTGCTCGCCGGCGCGCTCACGCTCGGCGCGCTCGTGATGTACGCGCAGGCCGTGCAACGCGGCCAGGGCCAGCTCGGCCTGCTGGCTGACGCGGTGGCAGACATCTACCAGTCCGCGCTGTTCCTTCAGGCCTTCGAAGAACTCATGAGCTTGCCCGTGCGTGTCGTCGCGCCCGCCGCCCCGCGTGTCGTACCCGTCCCAATGCGCCAGGGCATCGTGTTCGATCACGTCGGGTTCACCTATCCCGGCACCGACCGGCCCGTCTTGCATGACCTCTCCTTCACCCTCCGTCCGGACGAACGCGTGGCGCTCGTCGGCGCGAACGGCGCGGGCAAGTCCACCATCGTCAAACTGCTCTGCCGCCTCTACGATCCGACCGCCGGAAGGATTCTGGTTGACGGTGTCGACTTGCGCGAACTCGATCCCGCGGCGTGGCGCCAGCGGATCGGCGTGCTCTTTCAGGATTTTGGCCGCTATCAGCTCACCGTTGCTGAGAACATCTGGATCGGCGCCCCGCGCGGCACGGCCGCTGATCCGCGTGTCGCCGCCGTCGCTCAACTCACCGGGCTGGACACGGTTGCGCGAAAATGGCCGCAGGGGCTCGCCACGCCGCTGGGCCGCTGGCTGCATGAAGGAGTCGAGCCGAGCGTAGGCCAGTGGCAGCACATCGCCTTGGCACGCGCCATGTTCCGGGAAGCGGATCTGCTGATCATGGACGAGCCCTCCAGCGCGCTGGACGCGCACACCCAGCGTGACGTGGTCCAGATGCTGCAAGCGGCTGCCGCCAACCGCATGGCGCTGGTGGTCAGCCACCGTCCCGAGATGCTGGACTGGACGCAGCGCGTGATCGTCCTGCACGATGGCACCGTGGCGGAAGAGGGAACGCCCGCCGAACTACGTTCAGGCCAAGGCGAATTCACCCGGCTGTTCGTCGACTAACCCCAATGTTTGAACTTTATGGCAGAATGGCTTTATTATACTCCGGAGTTGACGCCCGCGCAGCGCGGGTTTTTGCGTGTGTTGAGAGCCGCCGTTGACGGTCATGCCCCGGACGAACCTCCTGCGGACTGGGGGCCGGTCCTGGATCTGGCTTCCGCGCATCACGTGGCCGAGTTCCTCTATCCCATCGTGTGTTCGTGGGCTCCGTCCTGTCAGCCAGACGCGCCGCTGATGTCGCGCTGGAGGACGTCGTTTCTGAATGCGGCGGCCTTTTACACGCGTGCGGCCATTCAGGCCCGGGAACTGCTGGAAACCCTGCGTGCGGCGGAAATCCGCGTTATCCCGCTCAAAGGCGTCTGGCTGGCGGAGCGCGTCTATGAAGACGGGACTTGCCGTCCGATGTGCGATATCGACCTGTTGGTGCCTGCCGAGGATCTCGCCCGTGCCCGCGCCGCCATCGAGGCGATCGGTTACACGACCCGCGACTACTACCTGAGCGAGGCGTGTGACAAGCACGTACACTACCAGAAACCGGGCACGCCTCTGATGCTCGAACTGCACTGGCGCCTGTGGCATCCGGGCACCGAGGCCGTCGCAGAACCCGATCTGGCGCGGATGTGGACGGGGCTGCATGAAGAGCGGCTGCACGGCGTGCCGGTCTGGGTCTTCCCGCCGGAGCGGCAGTTGGTCTTCTTGACGCAACATATTCTGCAGCACGCCTTGACCGTGCCGCTGAAGCTCTATCTGGACCTGATCCTGCTTTGCCGCCTCTATGCCCCGGATTTCGATCAGGCGCGCCTAGCGGACGAAGCAGGCGCGTGGCAGGTGCCGTTCGGCGCGAAATTCGTTCTGCAGCTCGCCGGCGACATCTTTGCCGTCCGCCCCCCCGCGTCCCTGACGTCTTTCGTGCCGTCCGGCGGCGAGTACGAGAAGGTGCGACGCGCGGCGTTGTGCGCCGCGCTTCAGCTGACTTGCGACAGCAAACACATGACGCCCGCGCTTGCCTCGCTCTATCAGGTGTCGGGATTACGCCGCATCCGAATTGGGCTCGCGCGCATCTTCTATCCGCCCAGCGAGCTCCGCCAGAGCTGCCCTCAGGTGGTGCGCCGTTTCGGGCTGGTCGGCGGCTATCTCTGGCGCTGCGCCGATCTCTTCCGCCGTCACAGCCGGACCCTGCGCAAGGTCAGCGTCGACTGCAACGCGGGTGATCCCGCGCTTGCGAACTTCGCCACCCGGCAGACGCTCGGCGCATGGTTACGGGAGCACGAGGCGCAGGTCGACGAGGCTCTCGAAATGGGCGGTGCGGGGGAACATGTCGAAGAGCCGGGCGCGGGTGATCCGGTACCCGCCGCGCAACAGGATGGCGAGGTCGCGGGCAAGGGTGGCGGGGTCGCAGGCGACGTAAAGGATGCGGCGCAGCCCGCTGGCGGCTAATTCAAGGGCGATGTCGGCGGGCAGGCCGTCGCGCGGCGGGTCGACGATGCACGTGGTACGGCGGGGGTCGGGAATGAGGCTGAGCAAGCGACTGGATTCCTGGCCCAGCGCCCGGCAGTGAAACTCCGCCGGGATGCCGAGCGCCGCGGAGTTGCGTTGCGCGGCGGAAACCGCAGCGCGTCCCGACTCGATGCCGATGAGCCGGGTGCCGCCGGCTTTCATGCAGGCGAAGCCGAAAACGCCGACCCCGCAGTAGAGGTCGAGGATCTCGGGCGCGTCGGCACTCTCGGCAAACCACTCCGTCGCCGTACGCACGAGACGGTCTCCGACCGCAGGATTGACCTGATAGAAACCGCCGCGCGGCACGAGCAGCGGCCCTGCCACGCTCGCCTCGGTCAGATAGTCGGGACACGGCACCGCCGGCGCGTTGTTGTTGGTCCACCAGACCGCGCCGTCGTGTGACGTGAACCGGAACGTGACATCGGCGTCGTGCGGCAGCCTGGCAAAGGCGTCGGAAGAGCGCAGCCTTGCGAGCGCGTCGTTGATGGCAGCGTAGGCCAGCGGACACGCGGAGATGTCGAGCATGTTGTGCGACGGTTCCATCCGATAACCGAGCCGGGAGCGGGCTTTGAACATGCAGGTGTGCAGGACGATCTTATTGCGGTAGTGGAGCGGCGCGGGCGAGGCGAAGGGCGGCAGGAAAGTGATGTCGGCGTCGTGCGGCAGACGGTTCAGAAAACCTTCAAGCTGGTGTTGTTTGGCTTGGAGTTCCATCCCGTAATCGATGTGGTCGTAGACGCAGCCTGGGACGCGGCAGAGGTCGCCGGTATCTGGGTTGGGAACTCGGCAGCAAGGTGTGATACGGTTGGGCGAGGGGGTTACGATTTCGAGCGTTTCCGCCCGCCCGTAGTTTTTTTTCAGCGCCGTCACAGCGGCTAGCACGGTTTCTCCCGGCAGGGTGCCGGGGATAAAGACCACACGTCCCTCTACGCGGGCGAGACCGTCGCCGCCATAGGCGAGTGTCTCGATCGTGCAGGTGATGTGTTCGCCGATGCGCATAGGTCTGTGGCTCTCAGATTTGCGCTTCGCCGTAGAGCGTCTGGGGCGCGGCGCGCGTGATGCGGATCCGCGCCAAGGAGCCGGGTTGAGTGGCTGGTGTAGGGTCAAAGATCACGATCTTGTTGCCGGGGGAGCGGCCCGACCAGCGTGCGGCATTGCGCAGACTGGGGCCTTCGACAAGGACCTCCTGGACTGTGCCGACGAGGCGCTGGTTTGCGGCGACACCGCGCAGGTCCTGATCTTCAAGCAGGATCTGGTTGCGCCGCATCTTCTCTTCTTCAGCGACATCGTCCAGCATATCGGCGGCGGGCGTGCCCGGACGGGGGGAGTATTTGAAAATGAACGCGTTGTCGAAGTCCGCCGCGTTCATCACCGAACGCGTTTCCTCAAAGTCGGCTTCTGTCTCGCCGGGGAAGCCCACGATCACATCGGTGGTGAGTGCGAAGTCCGGCATGGCCTCGCGAAGGCGGCGCACGGCGTCGAGGTAGTCGGCCCGCGTGTAACCGCGGCGCATCAGGCGCAGGATACGGTCGGACCCCGACTGCACCGGCAGGTGGAGGTGATGGCAGATTTGCGGAAGGCTGCGGACGGCACGCACGAGTTCATCCGTGCAGCCGGAAGGATGGCCAGAGGTGAAGCGGATGCGGATGAGGCCAGGGATGGCGGCGACGGACTCCAACAGGCGTGTGAAGGGCTCTTTGAAGCCCTGCGCGCTGGGCGCGTCGGAGGCGTCCCAGACCGCGTTGGCGCGGCCGTAGTTCATGACGCTCTGGCCGAGCAGGGTGACCTCGCGGACTCCGTTGCGGGCCAGGGCGGCGATTTCGGCAAGGATTTCGCGTGCGGGGCGACTGAACTCGGGGCCTCTCACGTCGGGCACGATGCAGTAGGCGCAGCGGCGGTTGCACCCCAGCAGGATCGTCACATAGGCGGCAAACCCGGAAGCGCCGTGGGCGTCGGGCACGTCCGGCGTCTCGTCGGGACTCGATATCTCGCGGATGGCGGTTTCGCCGGCCATCACCCGTGCCACCAGGCGCGGAATCGCTCCGCACCTCCGGGTGCCGACTGAAAAGTCGAGGCCAGGCACACGCTTAAAAACATCATCACCGAGGCGTTGTGCCATACAGCCCATGAGGCCGATGATGCGTGTCGGGCGTTCACGCTTGGTGGCGCAGAGAAGTCCGATTTTGCCGAGCGCCTTATCTTCGGCCTTTCCTCGCACGCTGCAGGAATTGACCACGATCAAGTCGGCATCGGCCTCGTTGCGCGCGGGAACATGGCCGGCGGCCTCCAGCAGCGCGGAGACGGCTTCGGAGTCGCGGACGTTCATTTGGCAACCGTAGGTATGAAGAATAAAGCGCATAGCGGGCAAGGGCTTCTTTCACTGGGGCTCGAAGGTTAGTGCTTTGCCGTATCGTCGGGTGATTTTTGAGGTGACGCCGGCGCGGGTTGATCTGGCGAGCCGGAAAGGCTCTCTGTGATTCGTTCAAGGATGTTGGCATAGGACCACTCGGGATTATCGAACGTGCCGAAAAGCTTGAACTCCAGCAACAGGCGGGTGAACGGCAGGGTGATTAAGCGGGTGATCCGGCCGACGACACTTTTTTGTTTGAAGATGTTTGCTCGGACAACAAAGTCGAGCGCGCTGGTGTCGAGATTACACGAGCCCTTGCCCTGGATGCTGAAAATATCGCCTTCGAGCAGCATGTTGTCGGTGCGGAGGATGCCGTCGCGGATAACGAAATCCATAGACCCGGAAGACTGGTTGACGAGGGCAGCGACGCCGGGAATGTTGCGCGCGAAATAGTCCGTGAGACCGGCAAAGAGGCGCATGCGGTTAAGGAGTCCGTCGCTGATGCGGACGTTGCCCTCACCCGAGAGCGATGCGAGGGTCCGGCTGCTGGCGCTGCCGTTAAGGGTCAGCTTGCCCGAGACCAGGCCTGCCCGCGCGTTGGTGACATTTAAGGCGCGCGAAAGATCGGACAGGTCGGTGTTGGAGACAGACATGTGCGTTGTGAAAACCGTGGAGGTGGCGGCGTAAGCCGGAAAGAAGAATTCGATGTCACCGGACAGCTTGCCTCCGCTGGAAGTGGAGCCGGCAACGTTGTCAAACCGGGCCGTGTAACCGTTGATTGAAAGCCCGCTTGTCATGCCGGACACATGCAGGTTGAAGAGCGACCCTTTGCTGAACGCGACATGCCCGGTGAGCGCGTTGGTGGCGGTGCTCGTGGAATCGAGCGCGAGGACGCCTTTTGCGGAGACGCGGATAGGGGTTTCGCACCGGAGCGGTTTCAGCTCTCCCTTGTTCAGGATGTTGATGATGTTCATCAGTTGCGTCTGGTCCATCGCGGCCGTGGCATCCAGTTCCAGACTTTCATTCTCTTGCCTGTACACGAGTCTGCCCGCGAACGGGCCCGTTGAGCTTTCCGCCTGAAGGGGTCCCACGAGCACCGTGGTCAAGTTGTTGGTGTCGTAGACCGTGAGCGGGCCTTGGGCGTATTTCATCGGCACGCCGCGGTAGGCGCACGGCCCCACGTCCAGATTCAGCGCCAGGGCGATATCGCGGGTGTCGATGTTCACGTCGAAAGAAACATCGGCATTGACCGGGCGCTCGAGCTTGGAAAAACAGTCGATCTGCCGGATCGCCGCACGCGAGTGCAAGGCCCGCAGGAGCGGCAGTATATTCTCGGGGAAGGTTTGGCCTTTGGCGTGGCCGCTGACGAGCCGTTGGGTGTAATCCACCGTCACGTTTCCCGCGACTTCCATCGCGAAGGCTTTGTCCGGCCACTGGATATTGACTTCGGTGACGGCGATCCGCTTGTCCGACAGACCGATGGTGGCGGTCAGCCGGCTGGCCTTGATTCCGAGGACGTCGGCGTTCAGGAGAGTCAGCGGAAAAGGTGGCAGGTCGGGAATGACGGGATCGGGCGTGTCTTTCTTCTCAGGGCGCGTCGGCGGCAGGGCCGGCATCGAGAGGTTCGTGAGGGTCACGCCGCGTAGGCGCTCCTGCATGGGCAACCGCGGTTCAAGCGCCAGCTCGATCCTGATTTCGTCGACCGAGAACAAGGCGCTGTCGGCGACACGCTTGGGGAGCGCCTTGACATGATAGAGATGCAGGCCGCTTTTGAGGCTGTAGGTCGCACGTCCGATTCGGACGAGGTAGTCGTCTGACGAAAGCTTGGCGGCCAGACGCCGGACGAGTGGCGCAGGCATATCGCGCTCGAGAACATACAGAAAGATGATCCCCCCCAGCGCAAGCATCAGTGCGAGCCAAAAAAGGAGCTTGATGACAGATCCGATGAATGTAAGGATTTTCCACATGTCGCAAGTGCAGCAGAGTCCGTTTCTTATAGGCGGTTGAGCAGTTCCAGTACGATACGGCCCGTCGTGAGCAGGCTCTCGGCTGAGAGTTTGTCGACCGTGTCCTTCGTCGTGTGCCAGTAATCGTTCTCTCCGGGGCGGCTGCCGTAGACCAAATCGATCAGGTCGATCGCGGGATACCCCAATTCAAGGAACGCCTGATGGTCATCGTAGATGATGCCGTCGAAAAGGCCGATCTTCGCCCGGTCGCCGGTGGCCTCGGCCGCCTCCAACGCAAGGACGCGCAGGGCCGCCGTGCCGTTATGCGGGATGGTGATTTTAAGGTCGGAGTCCCCGACCATGTCCATGAGGATCACGGCCTTGACCTTCTTCTGTTGTTGCTTGACTGCTTTTGCGAGGTGCTTGCTTCCGTGAAACCCGTCGCGGTCACTGAACCCCAGCCGACACTCTTCGCCGTCGAGAAAGGCGCACAGCACATTGAGTTTCCGGGGTGCTCCCGAGTTGAGTGCGGCGGCGAGTTCCAGCAAGAGCCCGGTCGACGAACCGCCGTCGTTCGCTCCCTGGAAAGCTTTCGAAATCTTGCTCTTGGTGTCGAAGTGCGAGAGCAGGACAACCCAGTCGTCACCGGTTCCGGGGATGGTCGCCAGCACATTGGCAAAAGGTTGGGGGCCGTCCGGCGTGATATCGGTGAAACGGTCGATGGCGGCTTTCACGCCGAGGCCCGTCAGGCGCGTGTGGAGCCAGACAGCCGCACGTTCAGACCCGGGAGTGCCGCCGTCACGCGGCGTGCATTCGGATACGAAAGAAACGACGTTTGACAACGCGTTGGAAGCCTGCACCGCCGAGAAAGTCAACGGCGCAAGAGGCTTTTCCGCACTGGGTACAGATTTTTCCCCGCAACCGGCAAGGATGCCGGCGCAGGCAAGAAAAAAAAGGCTTTTCATGTGTCACACCTGGCGCCCGGACGTTTCGGGGAAACGTCCCTACCCATATTGAAAGTGTTTCCCCGAAACGCCCGCAACAGGTTAACTAGTCCAGCGTGATCCCGAGCAGGTTTAAAATCCGGTCGAGATCGTCGTTGTCATAGAAATCGATTTCCACCATGCCTTTGGTGTGTTTGCCGTTTGCATGCGTGATGCCGGACGTCAGACGCACTGCGGTGCCGAAATGTTTGTGCAGACGGTCAGAAAGGTCGCGCACATAACTTTCCGGCAAATCGGGTTTTCCGGCGCGGCGAGGGTCGGGATCTGCCTCGGTCCTCCGGCGTTGAATGATCTTCTCCAACGTGCGTACGGTCAGATCTTCAGTAACGCACTTGCGCCCAAGGATCGTCTGTTCGGTCGTGTCGGTCAGGCCGAGCAGCACCTTGGCGTGACCTGTCGAGAGCAATCCGCTGCCAATGAGTTGCTTGACCTCGTCAGGCAGATCGAGCAGCCGGACGGCGTTGGCCACGCTGGCGCGGGCTTTGCCCACGCGGTCAGCCACGTCCTGCTGGGTGAGGTTGAAAGTGTCCGCCAGGGTGCGGTAACCTTCGGCCTCCTCGATGACATTCAAGTCCTGGCGCTGGATGTTCTCGATGATCGCCATTTCGGCGGCGCGGCGGTCTTCGGCGTCGACGAGGATCACCGGCACTTTGGCCAGGTGGGCCTCGATCGAAGCCCGCAGGCGGCGCTCGCCCGCGATCAGCTCGTAACGCCCCTCTGTGTTTTTCCGGCAGATGAGCGGCTGGATCACGCCGTTCGCCTTGATGGAGTCGGCCAGCTCGCGCAGCGCCACCTCATCAAAGGTCTGGCGCGGCTGCCACGGCGAGCGGGAAATTTCGGCGACCGGCACGTCAAACACGGTATGCGAATGGGCGGCGGCGGCGATCGCGGGGAGGGGAGCTGTTTCAGCGGCAGGCGCAGATAAAGGATGTGGCTGAGGCTGTGTGACCGCGGCAGGTTTAGGGTGCGCGTGAGAGCCGATCAGGGCGCCCAAGCCTCGTCCAAGACCCGGCTTCGGGTGCTTGTGCGTGACTGCCGGAGCCGGCTGCGGTTTGACCTCGGGCTGTGTCGGTTTCCTGTGAGAGACCTTTTTCGTGTGGCTCATGGATAGATCCCCGGTCTGTTGAGTCCTGTGGTTTCGGGAAGGCCGAACATGAGATTCATGTTTTGGAGCGCCGAACCGGCTTGCCCCTTCATCAGATTGTCGATGTGGGCGACGACGCGCAGACGGTTGACGCGGGTGTCGACGCTGACGACGAGGTTGCAGAAATTGGTGCCGCGCACGTTGAGCGTGCCGATGGAGGCGTTGCTCCCGTAGATGCGGATAAACGGGCTGTCTTTGAAAAAGTCGCGGTACAGAGCCACGGCCTCCGCCTCGGTCAGCGGACGCGTCAGGTTGCCATAAAGCGTGGAGAGAATGCCGCGGCAGACCGGCATGACCTGCGCGGTGAACGTGATCTTGATGTCGGCGCCTGCCTGCAGGCTCAATTCGCGCTCCACCTCGCATACGTGCTGATGGCCCGACAGCTTGTAAGCGTTCATTTGCTCGTAGCGGGCCGGATAGTGATAGGCGGCGTTCACTTTTTTACCCGCGCCGGAAACGCCGGTCTTGCAGTCGCAAATGAGGCTGTAGGGTTCGATCAGACCCGCCTTCGCGGCAGGAGCCAGACCGAGGATGCAACTGCTGGCGAAGCAGCCCGGATTGCCGACGATGTCCGCGTGGCGGATGGCCTCGCGGTGAAGCTCGGCCAACCCGTACGCGTTGCGGCCCAACAGGTCGGGGGCGGCATGCGAGGGCTCCTTGCCGATGCGCAGGGCATAGTCGGCATAGGCCTCAGAGGAGGTGAAACGGAAATCGCCGCTGTAGTCGATGACCTTGGCGCCTTTTGCGAGTTCGTCACGGGCGGCAGACATGCCGACTTTGTCCGGTGTGGCAAAGAACACGACATCAGCGGCTTCAGCGGCACGCGGATCATCCGCGGCCATAACAGGCAGGTCACAGAAACCCTCCAGATGCGGGTAGACCTTGGAAATGGGGAGGCCCACGTCTTCGCGGGCAACCAGGGAGACCAGCTTGGCCTCTGGGTGCTGCAACACCAGCTCGGTGATGCCGACGCCGCCATATCCCGTGGCGCCGACCACTTTGACTCGAATCATAGAAAGCCTTTCATGATGAAAATGGAATGTCACTATACTAAAAAACCGCCATTGATTCAAAAGGTGTCTTTAATGAAATTACGAAGGGTGATACGATGAAGGCCGTTTTTTGGTGAACTCCGTATCTGTGAAGCCGGAAATGAAAAGAGATGGGTATGCGCATTGAATCGTGCGATTATTTTGTGGTCGGCAGCGGGATAGCGGGTCTGATGAGCGCGCTGTATTTGGCGCCGCACGGACGGGTCCTGCTGGTGACGAAAAAGAAGCTGGATGATTGCAACACCAACCGTGCGCAGGGCGGCATCGCGTGCGTCATGGAGGCCGTGGACAGCTTTGAGCAACATGTGGCTGACACGCTGATCGCGGGCGCCGGGCTGTGCAACGAGCAAGTGGTCCGCAAGATTGTCACGGACGGTCCGGCGCGCATCGCCGATCTCGAGGCGCTGGGCGTTCGGTTCAACCCGCGCGCCGACGGCGTGCCGGGGTATGATCTGGGACGTGAGGGCGGCCATTCGCAGCGGCGCGTGCTGCATGCGGGCGACATCACGGGGCAGCGGGTCGAGTCGGTCCTGGTGGATAAGATCCTCAAGCATCCCAACATTAAGACGCTCGAATACACGATGGTGATCGACCTCATCACCACGCGCTGGCTCAAGCAGCCGGGCGATAGCCGCTGCGTGGGCGCGTATGTGCTCGACCAGAATTCGGGCGAGATCTACGCGGTGCAAACGCCGAACACCGTGCTGGCGACCGGCGGGTGCGGCAAGGTGTATCTGTACACCTGTAACCCGGACATCGCGACCGGCGACGGCGTGGCGCTGGCGTGGCGCGCGGGGGCGGCGATCGCGGATATGGAGTTCATCCAGTTTCATCCCACCTGCCTCTATCATCCCCAAGCCAAGCGCTTCCTGATCAGCGAGGCGGTGCGCGGCGAGGGGGCGGAACTGGTCGATGCCGAAGGTCGTCCCTTCATGAAGAAATACGACCCTCGCGGGGCGCTGGCCCCCCGCGACATTGTCGCGCGTGCGATCGACTCGGAGATGAAGCGCACCGGGGCACCGTATTGCTGCCTCGACATCCGCCACAAATCCGAAGCCTTCTTGAAGGAGCGGTTCCCGAACATCTATGACACCTGCCGCAAGTTCGGCATCGACATGGCCAAAGACCTGATCCCGATCGTGCCCTCGGCGCACTACTGCTGCGGCGGGATCAAAGCCACCGTGGACGGGGTCACCTCGCTTCCCGGACTCTATGCCGTGGGCGAAACCGCCTGCACCGGCCTGCACGGCGCCAACCGGCTCGCCAGCAATTCGCTGCTGGAGGCGCTGGTGTGCGCACATGAAGCGGCCGCTCGGCTGGTGAACGATCCGCAACAGTTGCCCGATCCCCTGCGGATACCGGATTGGCAGTATGGGTCAGCGGTGGCGAGCGACGAGACGGTGATGGTGGCCCACAACTGGATGGAGCTGCGCACCTGCATGTGGGACTACGTGGGGATCGTGCGCACCGACAAGCGGCTGGAGCGCGCGCGCCGCCGCATCCGCAACCTGCGCCGCGAAATCCGCGAGTACTATTTCGACTATCTGGTTACGATCGACACGCTGGAACTGCGCAACCTGGCGCTGGTGGGCGAGCTGATCGTGCGCAGCGCCATGCGGC
>JANYBJ010000037.1 GCA_025360845.1 bacterium | reverse complement strand
GTCAAAAAAAACCGGTTTAAGGTGACTGTCATGTGTATAGCCATTTAAGGGACACTACGCTAACCACCTGTGAGGAGTTAGGGAGAATTTAGGAGTTGAACAGCCTAACAGCCTAAACACCTGACAGCCTTCTCCCTCCCTCCGGCTTTGTGTTTCTTCGTACACTTCGTGTCTTCGTGGTAAAACAACTTTTTTTTATGGCTGTTGTTGGTTTGTAAGGCACTAAAGTGTCTCACACTCCGAAGCGCGTAGGCAATCGTTTTTAAAAGCGGCGCGGCACGGCTTGTTCCTTTAGCGATACTTTGTCACGTAATCTTAATCTCACCAACAGAACGGATTACGATTAAGATAAAGATTACGATTAAGACTTGGAAGCGATGCTGAAGTTAGTGCCATTCCATCTGGGCTGTCCGATTCAGTGAGGCAAAGGGCTAAAAGCCGTGAGCGACGCGGGGGCGGCAGCGACACTAGGATGGGACAAAAAGACAGTGCGCCCCTCTTGTGAGTCAGAATGACCCTTTTTCAGTTGCCGGATTACGCCAATAGTTCTTTCATTATCAACAGGTTATGCAAGATTCATTGCTTCTGGCATCATCATTGCTTACTAGGATATGAATACCGACTCTTCACGAAGGAGAAGAACCATGACTGATTTGAACAAATGGACCCAGAAGGCGCAGGAGGCTTTGCAGAAAGCCCGCGAGACTGCCGTGCGCTATTCTCAACAACAGCTCGACGCCGAGCATCTGCTTGTCGCCCTGCTTGACTTGGAGGACGGCCTGGCCGTTTCGCTGCTGCAACGGCTCGGCGTGGCCATTCCCCAGCTCCGCGCCCGCGTGGAGGAGGAGCTGGAGCGCAAGACCCGCGTCTCTGGCGACATCGAAGAGGGCAAGATCTACGTGACCCAACCGCTCAGTGAGCTGCTGGTCAAGGCGGGGGACTATGCCAAACGTCTCAAGGACGAATACCTTTCCGTCGAGCACCTGCTGCTGGCCATGACCGACTCCGGCCGCCGCACCGCCTGCGGACGTCTGCTCGCCGAGGCCGGCGTGGACACCAAGAAACTATTGGAGGTGCTCAAGGATGTGCGCGGCAACCAGCGCGTCACCACCGACAACCCCGAAGGCCAGTACGAGGCGCTCAAGAAGTACGGCAGCGACCTCGTCGAACTCGCCAAGTCCGGCAAGCTCGACCCCGTGATCGGCCGCGACGCCGAGATCCGCCACGTGGTCCGCATCCTTTCGCGCAAGACCAAGAACAACCCCGTGCTCATCGGCGAACCCGGCGTGGGCAAGACCGCCATTGTCGAGGGACTCGCGCAGCGCATCGTGCGCGGCGACGTGCCCGAGGGACTCAAGGAGTGTACGATCTTCTCGCTCGACATGACCGCCCTGATGGCCGGCGCCAAGTACCGCGGCGAATTCGAGGAGCGCCTCAAAGCCGTGCTCAACGAGATCAAGGCCGCCGAGGGACGCATCCTGCTCTTCATCGACGAGATCCACACCATCGTGGGCGCGGGCAAGACCGAAGGCTCCTCCGACGCAGGCAACATGCTCAAGCCCATGCTCGCGCGCGGCGAGCTTCACTGCATCGGCGCGACCACGCTCGATGAGTACCGCAAGAACATGGAGAAAGACGCCGCCCTGGAGCGCCGCTTCCAGCCCGTGCAGGTGGACCCGCCCTCGGTTGAGGACACCATCTCGATCCTGCGCGGCCTGAAGGAGCGTTTCGAGCGCCACCACAACGTCCGCATCCAGGACGCCGCGCTGGTCTCCGCCGCCGTGCTTTCCGACCGCTACGTGCAGGACCGCTTCCTGCCGGACAAGGCCATCGACCTGCTCGACGAGGCCTGCGCCTCGATCCGCACCGAGATGGACTCCATGCCCGCCGAACTGGACGAGCTTACCCGCCGCGTCACGCGCCTGGAGATCGAAGAGACCGCGCTGAGAAAAGAGAAGGACAGCGCCTCCAAGAAGCGCCTCGACGAACTCCGCAAAGAGCTTGCCGACTTCAAGGCGCAGGCGGACGCCATGAGCGCGCGCTGGCAGTCTGAGAAGAAGGTCCTCGACGAGACGCGCGTCCTGCGCGAACAGCTCGAGGCCGCCCGCACCGCTTATGAACAGGCCGAGCGCGCCTACGACAACAACAAGGCCGCGGAACTCAAATACGGCAAGATCCCCGAGCTGGAGAAAAAGCTTAAGGACGCTCAGGCCAAGCTCCAGTCCAAGGACGGCTCGGTCATGCTGCGCGAAGAGGTCACTTCCGAAGAAATCGCCGAAGCAGTCTCGCGCTGGGCCGGCATTCCGGTCACCCGGCTGCTTGAAGGCGAACGAGAGAAACTCCTGCACCTGCCGGATGTTTTGCACCGTCGTGTGGTCGGTCAGGGCGAGGCGGTTGACGCCGTATCGGACGCTGTGTTGCGTTCGCGAGCGGGCATCAAAAACCGCCAGCGTCCGGTGGGTGCTTTCCTCTTTCTCGGTCCCACGGGCGTGGGCAAAACGGAGCTGGCGAAGACGTTGGCCGCGGAGCTGTTCGACGCCGAGAGCGCGATGGTGCGCATCGACATGTCCGAGTACATGGAGAAGCACAACGTCTCGCGCCTGGTCGGCGCGCCTCCCGGCTACATCGGATACGAAGAGGGCGGACAGCTCACCGAGGCCGTGCGCCGTAAACCCTACAGCGTGGTGCTGCTCGACGAGATCGAGAAGGCGCACCCCGACGTGTTCAACATCCTCCTGCAGGTGCTCGACGACGGCCGCCTCACGGACAGCCACGGCCGCACGGTCAGCTTCCGCAACGCGGTCATCATCATGACCAGCAACATCGGCTCTGAGTTTATGGCGTCCGATCGGTCGGATCGGTCGGATCGGTCCGATCTTTCTCCGAAAGTGCGCAAGCAGGTGCTCGACCTGCTGAAGACCCATTTCCGGCCGGAATTCCTCAACCGTCTGGACGAGGTGGTGCTCTTCAAGCCGCTGGGTCATGCGGAGATCGCGGCCATCGTGAAGCTACAGCTCGAAGACCTGCGCTCCCGCCTGAAGGAACAGGAGCTCGCGCTCGACGCGAGCGACGAGGCCGTCGCGTGGCTGGCGGACAAGGGGTTCGACCCCGTGTTCGGCGCGCGCCCGGTCAAACGCGCCATCCAGCGCGAGCTGGAGACGCCCGTCGCACGCAAGATCGTGGGAGGCGATTACCTGCCTGGCGCGACGGTACATGTGACGGTCGCGGGCGGCGCACTTGTGTTGACGTGACAGAAACGAGGCGGGCAGGGCGACGCGGCTCTGACCGGCGGCCGCCTCGGGGAGGCAGCCCTACCTGATGCGTCCGTGTCCCGTGTGGTAGGGACGGCTCCCCGAGCCGT
>JANYBJ010000033.1 GCA_025360845.1 bacterium | reverse complement strand
CATGGTCAAACAGCCGCATTCATGATGACAGCGTAACACTAGCATCCCATAGGAAATACCCAATAAATAAGGCGTTTTTGCGATGTTTTCAAAATACACACTCTTTTGGGGTGGCAAAAAACGCAAAAACCTGCGAATTCTTTGGAAATCCTATGGGATGCTAGTGACAGCGTAATAGAACGTGCGCGCCTAAATCAAGATTATGATTACGAGCAAGATTACGATTACGATGCGCCGACCTCAACAGAACTGCCATGCGCCCTCGGGTCTTACGCGGCTGCGACATCCATGACGTTGTAGTGGTGTCGCAACTCGGCCAGCGTGTTGAGGGCGGCGTCGCCGTTGTCGGCGGTCCGGCAGAAATCGACGATACGCAGCAACTCCCGGAGGAAGAGGCGGCGCTCGATGTTGAAAGCACCGTCGTCCATCTGGCCCCCGAAGTCGGGCGGGCGCACAATGAAGTCCCAGATCTCGGCCCGCGATTTTCCGTGGGCCTTGCGCAGGAGGCGTCCGCGCCGCAGGATGAACTGGCGGGGGTTGGTGGAACTGGCGAGGATAAATCCCATGCGCACCTCAGGAATGTCGATGCCTTCATCTAGGCAGCGGATGGCCACGGCGGCGTCGATGGTGCCGTCGCGCAGCAGGCCCAGGATCTCCTCGCGCTCTTCCGACTCGACGCGGCCATCACCGCAGTAGACGATAGCACGGCTAAGCGGATTGGTCAGAGAGCGTAACGCATTTGCCAGTGCGGGGAGTTTGGACTTGGCAGAGCCCAGTAGTCGGGCACGCTTCATCAGCAAAGCCTTAAGCTCTTCCGGCATCTTACGGCCATCGGCCTCATCGCGCATTACCATCGCACGGGAGATTTTGAGCGTCAGCGACCAGTATTGCTCCGCTTCCTCTTCTGACAGATCCACGAGTACGGGATAATACATGTAGCGGCAAAGCATATTGTCCCGCGGCGATTTCAAGGGCGTGAAGCAACAGTGCGCCCTTGAGAATGAAGCTGTCGGAGGCCCCGGATTTGGCGAGGCGATACAGGAAGCGCGACATGGCGAAGTATTGCACCAGTTCCTGAAAACTCTGGCCCGTTTCACGGGAAAGGTTCAGGAGTTTCTGACGATTGGAGGCGGCAAAGTCCGTCATACGAGGGCCTCCAGATAAGGCCGCATGATCTTCTCAACGCGGCAGACTCGCGCCATGTCCAGAATCAGGCCGGGTTTGCGGCCCCGCCGGGTCATATAGGTCTTTAGCGCCTCGACGGCCACATCGGTTCCCCGGCTGTTCCGATACTTGAAGCAATCCGCGATCGTCTTCTCCGGCGAGTAGATCCGCAGCTTGGTGCCGCCGATGACTTTGTGTTCGATGCCCGCATTGAAAGGGTTCTCCGACATGCGGAACACGCGTATGCGGGGATAATCGAGCCGGGGAACGTTGGCGTCGCGACTGACGGCCAGATGGATCTCACGCGGGATTTCGGTGGTCAGGTCATGATGGTAGAGCGCGGAAAGCAGGCAGACCACGCCATCGGGGACGCGTTTCGCGATTGCCGCGTAGTCGGGTGAGCCAGCGTCTGGCGCGCCGGTGATCTGAAAGACCCCGCGGGACACGCGCGCCACCTGGCCCGATCTGCACAGGCGGTAAAGCGAGCGAGGCGAGATGCCGCCGCGCCGCGCTTCGCCGACCGTACATGTGCCGCTATGACAACCCGCAGCGGTAAGCTTGTTCTGCATAGTTTGCCGCATATCAACTCCAGTTGTTATTTAAGTGGAGTGGAATATAGGCGTTTACGGCAGAGAAGTCAACCCCTCATAGGTGAGAGGCTCTGCTTGGAAAACACAAATCCAACACAAACGGACCAGCGCAAACGCTAACACATACCCTGGGCTCCTGAAGGTCTGTCGGTCTTCGAAACATCGTGAGAGCGCAAGCGGGCGTGCTTATTTCGCGCTTTCTAGCCTTGATCAGCCGTTTTGGCTGAAACACACAAACGGAACCAAGATAAGCCGTGTCAGGCGGTGGTAGAGCGGGTTAAAATGCATGAAACATAAGCAGGTGTGAATATTCTTCGGTTCTAAGCCTTTATGCCTGCCACCCCGATTTGTGTGTAAATTTGTGTAAATGACCCCCGGATTTCAACCTGTTGCAAATTGTAGCAGGGTGAAAGTGTGGCCCGGGCACATAAACGAAAAACCCCCGTTTTATTGGGCTTTATCAATAAAAACGGGGTCAAAAGGCTGGTGGGCGGTGAGGGACTCGAACCCCCGACATTCTGGGTGTAAACCAGACTCTCTAACCAACTGAGATAACCGCCCGAAAAACGCGCGTATTATGGCTTTTTAAGGCTTTCGGAAGCAAGCCCCGAATTGGGAGGATAATCAGATTATGATCGGCTCTTCACGGCTAATACACATGCGGCACAAAAGTCTGGTCGGTGATCGGCGGACGGACGTAGCGCTTGCTGTCGTCGCGCGGCGGAAGCTTGATGCGCGGCGGGGTCAGGTCCTTATAGGGGATCAGGCTCAGAAGATGGTGGATGCAGTTCAGCCGCGCACGCTCTTTATCGTTCGCATCGACCACGTACCAAGGTGCCTGCTTGGTGTCCGTGTGGGCAAACATGTCGTCCTTGGCCTTGGAGTAATCGACCCATTTGCGGCGCGACTCGAGATCCATTGGGCTGAGCTTCCACCGCTTGGTGGGGTCTTCGATCCGCGCCTGGAAACGTTTCTCCTGTTCCTCATCGCTCACCGAGAACCAGTATTTGATCAGGATGATGTCGGAGCGGATCAGCATGCGCTCGAATTCGGGACAGGCGTTGAAGAACTCTTGGACCTCCGCCTCTGTGCAGAAGCCCATGACCCGCTCAACGCCGGCGCGGTTGTACCAGCTCCGGTCGAACAGCACGATCTCTCCCGCGGCCGGCAGGTGCTTCACGTAGCGCTGGAAGTACCACTGGGTTTTCTCACGCTCGGTGGGGGCGGCTAAAGCCACCACCCGGCAGATGCGCGGGTTCAGGCTCTCCGTGATCCGCTTGATCACGCCGCCTTTGCCGGCGGCGTCACGTCCCTCGAACAGCACCACAACCTTCAGGCCCTTCTGTTTGACCCACTCTTGAAGCTTGACCAGTTCGATCTGAAGCTTCTCGAGTTCCCGGGTGTAGGTCTCGTTGTCCAGCTTTTCCTTGGGATTCTCGTGCTTGTCCTGCTTGTTTTTCTTAGACATAACAACCTCCATTTACGTCATTACCGTCGCATAGAAAAAGGAGTTCGTCAAGGGAAGAGTGATTCTTGAAAGGGAAAAGGATCGGGGAAGTCGCGGACACCGACTTTGACCCTGCGGCTCGCGAGGACGCTCGCCCTCCACGGCCTTGTACACCGAGGGGCGGCGAACCGGAACTCAGTGGACGAAGTGTGGAGGATTGCGAAGTTCGGCGAGATCCGGCACGCAAGGGTGGCAGAGCCAGCCGGAAGCGGGCGTGTGGATCAGCGCGGCGCCGTGCAGGAACCCGACCCAGTTCTCCGCGCTGAAGGTTTTGATCTTGAGTCCGGTGAGAAATGCGGCGATGAAGATGTCGTGGCTCACGTATACGCCGAGCTGTGCGGTCGTTTGGCTTTTCAGCCATTCGGCGGTCTGCTCGGTGGCGGGGCCGATCGGGCGCGAATAGGGTGCGACGCCGTTACGGAGATAGTCCAACATGTAAGCCATGTAGCCTTGTCGGCGCATCAGGTCTTGGACCGCATAAGGATCGTCGTAATAAAAGCCGCGCACGCCCAGCGGGTCAGCGTCCTCCACAACGGGGGCCTCGAAGCCCATGCCCTCGGCAAAGTGTTGCGCGGTCAGCCGGCAACGGGTCATCGGGCTGGCGGAAAAGCGAACGTCACTGAACCCGGCGAGACGGCGGCCCGCTTCGCGCGCCAGTTCGACGCCGCGCGGTGTCAGGCCGAGGTGCCTGCCGAACTCTTTGTCGTCCGAGCGGATTTCGGGGCGCTCGGAGTGGCGGATGAAGAGCGCCACGCGGCGCCCCTGATCCAAGGCCGTACGGATGTGGTCAAGATCGATGGTGTCGGATGAGGTTTGCATGAGAAATGGAGGAGTGAGAAATTAGGAGTTAGGAGTCTGTGAGAGGTCGGGCGCTTCGCGGCGGGCTCGGAAGAAGTCTTGCAGCACCGCTTGGCAGGCCGCCTCCTCGATGCCGGTGAGAAGTTCGGGCCGGTGGTTGAGGCCGGGATGATTGAGTATCGAGAAGACCGAGTGACCGCCTCGCTTGGGATCGGAGAGCCCCCAGACCACGAGCGGAACGCGGGCCAGGACGATGGCCCCGGCGCACATCGGGCAGGGCTCTTTGGTGACGTAGAGGATCGTGTCGGTGAGCCGCCAGTCGCCGAGCGCGGCCGAGGCCTGCGTCAGGGCGATCATCTCCGCGTGGGCGGTGGCGTCCTTCAGCAGTTCGGTCTGGTTATGTGAGCGGGCGAGCACCTTGACGGCGGCGAGCGGCTGGTCGAGGGTCTGCGGTTTCCGCACGATCACGCAACCGGTGGGAACCTCGCCGGCCTCTGCGGCCTTGGCGGCTTCACGCAGGGCGAGTCGCATGAAATAGGCGTGGAACTCGGGTGTCAACATGGCACGATTGTAGGCGCTCGGGAGGGGAGATGTAAAGACGGGTTTCGCCCGACCGGTTTCGGGGCTTGATGCAAGGGAGAGGAAAGGGGATAATGTCTGCGAATAGGGATGACGCAAACATTCAAAGATTCGGGGAACGCGACGGCGGGGGAGGTCCTCGCGTTCATCGGTGCTGCGATCAAAGAGGGGAGTGATGCCGTTGTGTCGGCGTCGAGTCTTCCGGTCTTGACGCGGCACGCGGGTTGCAAACCGTTGCGGCGCGGCGCGGCGGCGGGATGTTTTGTTTTTCGTCCGCCAAGCGGCATGCGGCAGGGATGCGGCGTGTTCGAACGGGCGGCAGCCGTGGGGCTGTTAGTCGTATTGGCCCCGGTGCTGGCCGTGACGGCTGTACTTATTTATGTGTTCGAAGGCGTACCGGTGCTGTTCCGTCAGGAGCGGTACGGCCGGGATGGCGCGCCTTTCATCCTGTTTAAGTTCCGCACCATGGTGCGCAGGTCCGAGCATCTGCAGGAGCAACTGCAACGCGAGCGGGGAACCAAGGGACACCTCTTCAAGCTGGAGCGAGACCCGCGTGTGACCCGTGTCGGCGGATTTTTGAGACGCACCTTTTTAGATGAACTGCCGCAACTGGTCAATGTAGCGAGGGGAGAGATGCGTTTCGTCGGGCCCCGTCCGCTGCCCGCGAGCGATCAGGGTCATTACACTCAGCCCTGCCACGCGGTGCGGCTCACAGGCATGCCGGGTATCACGGGGCTGTGGCAAGTGGCGGGGCGCAACGCGCGGACGTTCGACGAGATGTGCGTGTTGGACATGTACTACCTGTGTAACCGCTCAGCCGCACGGGATCTTCGGATCGTCGCCCGCACGCTCGGGTTGATGCTCAAGCAGATAGGACTGAAACGTGAACCCGAGGGCGGCGGCTAGCAGCCAGTCGATGTCCAAGGCGCAGGCCGCGGCCGCGAGCAGCAGGGGAGGTCCCCAGTGGCCGGGTGTCCGGAAGGCGGCTCGGGCAAGCGAGGCGCGGACGCGCCCGGTCCCGCAGGGTTCGAGCAGCAGGGTGACGCTGCGGTCATGCGGCAAGGTGAGTGGAAGAGGGTGGTCTGGAAGCCAGACGCCGGGGTGCTTGAGCGCTGTGCGGCGGGAGTCACGGGCCAGTTCGAGATCGGACGCACGGTTGAGGTCCAGCCGGAAAACGGGACGGGCGTTGCGCGTGAAGGCGGCGATGCGCAGACGGACGGGGCGGCGGGTGCGGCTGATGAGAGCGAGGGCTTCCCGGAACGCGTCCAACAGATGGGCGCCGTCGGGGTTGTCGGGATCGAGGTTGGCGTAGAGGTCCTGAACCGGCGTGCTTGTGCGGCGTGTCAGCCACGTGGCCATGGCTGCCGCCACCGAGGCG
The DNA here is from genome assembly GCA_025360845.1 of bacterium. GTDB lineage: Bacteria > Verrucomicrobiota > Kiritimatiellia > RFP12 > UBA1067 > JAHFSX01. The sequence goes on along the minus strand of JANYBJ010000033.1, from coordinate 308 downwards.
GCCGCAAAGGTATGTGTGTCCGCTCCGGCGACGATTCCGGCGGCGGCTGTGGCGAGCAGGATGGCATACCCGTGCAACATGCCGTAACGTTAGCGCGGGTCAGGGCAAACGGCAAGCGCAAACCGCACTCGGGCGCATGGCAGTTCTGTTGGTGGATACCCTTTTTGATCGTAATCCTAATCCGCTAACCGCCGGTTGCCGGCCTCATATTCGGCCGGTTCCTCATGAATACGCTCAGCGGACGTGCTGCGTATCAAGCCCGCCAGCATCGAGACAATACGCACCAGCATCTCTTTCCCCTGCTCCGC
>JANYBJ010000258.1 GCA_025360845.1 bacterium | reverse complement strand
CGTTCTTGAAGGCTGGGCCGGGCGCAACCTCGATGTGCCGATGCGCATTCTCTTGCAAGAGGAGAACGAGCCGCGTTTGGCCGCCATGGGCCGGCCGGAAATGGTCGACGACTGGATGCAGCAGATCAGCGCCAGCGGCGGACGTTGGAACTTCGACAAGCCTTCTCCGGCGGCCGCCTTTTTCGGCAAGAAGAACGGCGTGCCCTTTACGCGCGTGACCTATCTGCGCGATGGCAACGGCTCCTGGTTCGGCACGGCCAGCATCGTGCGTCACGGGTGCCGGCGGATCGTTGTCAGGGCCGAGGTTCCGGCCGTCGAGCGGGTCCGGGCGGAAAACTTGCTGTCGACGAAGCTGCTGCGCGTCTCGGAAGAGTTCGAGTATGCTCACTGGGAGTACAATCCGGTAGCCGCCACGCTCGCGGAGGAAGACGCGCTCTCGCAGGTGAGCAAGGGTTTGGAGCGCACGGCGCCCGCCACGTGGGTGGCCCTAGAAAATCTGCTGACCGGCCTGCTGACCAAGGCGGTGCAGGCGGGACACAAAGAGAACGAGGAGAAGGCGCTGCAGCTTCTGGTTGCTCTGCGCGGGCGGCAGGCCCTGTGGTTCAACAGCCAGCAGTTGGCTTTCGATGACGCGTTGAGCCGGGGCAATGTCGAAAAGGCCTTGAAGATCGCCGAGTTCACGAAGGCGGCCTTCTCGAACGTGGAAGACCAGCGATATTTCACCGTGCGGAAATGGAAAGCGGAGTATTAAGCCCATGTTGATTCGACTTGAACACAACGGCCGGATTGTTCACGAGATCAGCTCGACCGCGGTCTCCGACGAGATCGTCATCGGGCGCAGTCACTCCTGCACCTGGCCCGTGCCCAAGGAGGACTCGGTCGCCAGCTCGCGCCACGCCGCGCTTTTCCTGAAGGGCCGGGCGGTCTGGCTGAAAGACCTCGAGAGCACCAACGGCACCTTCTGCAACGGCAAGAAGATCACCAAGATGAAGCTGTCGGTGGGCGACAAGATCGGCGTCGGCAACTGTGTGCTGTGCGTCGAGGCCGACAGGGGCGGCGACAGCAAGACCTTCTCGGAAGTGCAGGTCTTAAGCGGGAAGGGGCGCGGCCAGAAAAAGCAATTGAAGCCGCCGGTTTTCACCATTGGCTCCGACCCCACATCATCTCTCGTATTTTTGGATCTGCTGGTCTCGCGGCATCATGCGGAGATCTCCGTCAAGGAGGACGCGAGCTGCTGGATCCGCGACCTGGGCAGCAAGAACGGGACCTCGGTCAACGGCATGCCGCTGCGGGACGACAAGGAGCGCTTGCTCAAGGACGGCGACCGCATCGCCTTCTCCCATCTCGAAATCGAATTTCACGACGGCGCGGTCAAACGGTCCAACAAGCAGGTGTGGCTGCGGATCGGCATTCTCGCGGCCACGCTCATGGCCGGGCTGAGCCTCTACTGGGTCTACCAGCACCTGCGCCCCTCGGCGGAATCGTTCATCCGGGATGCGCGTAAGCTGGCGGCAAAGGAGCAGTTCAGCGAGGCGGCCGAGGCGGTCGACAAAGCGGCCAACGCGCGGCACGCCGCTTCCAATCAGGTCGCCATCGAGGAGCTGCGGCGGCTGCTGAGCGTCTGGGAGAACACCATCATGCTCTGGCAGCGTTCGCAGCAGGCGTTGGAGAAGGGCAAGTGGACCCCCGTGTCGCGCGACCTCGGCATGTTGCAGGCCAGCAAAAAAGACGCATGGGAGTGGAACGAGAAAGCCGCCGCGGAAAAGGAGAATGCGATCCAGGCCAAACTGATGCTCGACGCCCTGCTGCGGGCCGAGGCCTCCATTGGCAGGGAAGACATCGGTTTCGCCGAGCTGACCGACGATCACGCCGGCGTCGAGAAGGCGCTGGCGGGGCTGAAGGAGAAAACGCCTCCCTATTTGGGTTTGCTCAAGACCGAACTGGAAAAGATGGAGGCGCGGCAGGCGGGGCTGCTCGGCGAGTGCCAGAAGCTGGAGCAGGCGCTCGACCGGCTCAAAGACGAGACTCCGCCCTATCCGGAAATCGTCCAGATGATCGAGCAGGCGCGGGACAGCAAAGAGGGCGCGTTGAAGCGCCGGGCGCTCGTGCTTGAAAAACCGGTCCGCGATCTGGCCCAAAGTTTTACCGTCCTGCTGGACGCCGTCCGGCTGGTGCGTGAAATGGAGTTTATCAAGGCGCTCGCCTGCAACCTGAATTTGCCCTCCGCCGACGAGTGCTCATTGGACCCGCGCGTTTCGCAAGCGCGGCAGACGCTCGAGAAGGCCTACGGAAACATCCGGGTCAAGGCCGGACAGCTCGCGGCGCTGTTCGCCGAAGTCGAGAAGCGGATCGGGCGCGAGGGCGATTTCCCCGAGTGTCTCCGTCCTTTCGGCGACCCCGACGTGCTGCTGCGGGCGCTGGGCTGCGACACCTTGGAGAAGCCGCTGCCGAAGCGCAGCCGCAAAGACCCCGTCGGCGCGTATGACCAGCTATTGGGGGTCGAGGAGTTCTACATCTACCTGAGCGCCTTCCCCGATCCGGTCGACCCTGCCATGGTCTCAGACCTGCCGTTCGTCTCTGCGCTGAGCCAGTCCCGCGAGGCTCTTCTGAAAATCGAGACCTTCCAGGCGTTCGTGCGTCAGCCGGACAACCAGTGGCTGGCGGACAGCAAGATCAAGCAGCAGATGCTGCGCCTCGACGCCATTCTGGCCCGGCGCGCCAACCTGGTCAAAGTGATGGTCACCAAGGCGGAATCCGACTCCGGCTGTGCCGGCCTGATCGCGGGCGGCATCGTCGCCCGTCTCGCCACGCAGCCGGGACAGGCGCAGCTCAAGAACATGCGCCCCGAAGAATGGGTGGCCGCCGAGCTGAAGCGTCTGCGCACGCTGCTGCTGCGTCTGAACGACGAGTACACGATGGCGAACCCGGCGCGTCAGATCGAGATCCGCAACGAGATCCTCAAGTCCGGTTTGCCCGGCGACCCCATCGTGCGCCGCATGTGGGCCTTCCGCGACGCCGCCGCCAGCAACACGCCGAAACCCGCGCCGTAATCGCTGATGCCGGAGGATGCGTCGAGAGCAAGATCGTGCCTGAATGAATACACTTGCCGGTAAACGCGGTTTGGTCTACATTGCGGTTCACTATGTCGGATACGAGTCAAATACGCATGCACGAACTCGAGTTCTGCGGTGACGTGAAATCGTGGTGCGATGCGCTTTTCGCGGCCCATCCGGAATGGCCGTTCAGTCACGCCAAGATCGAACAGTACGGACGCGGAAACTTCAAAAGGCAAGATCTTCGCATCTACTGCAAAGACAGTCAGACGCCGGTTCTTTGCGGCGAAGTGAAAATGCCGGGCACGTTGGAAGGCCGCTCGCCCTATGACCCGGCCTTGATGCAGGACGCCTTCAACAAAGCCGACAATATCCAAAGCCCTTTTTTCTTCACGTGGAATGTGAATGCGTTCGTTCTGTTCGATCGCAGCAAGTGGCACGTGCCGATGATCGACCGCCGCATGCGCGATTGGAACTTGGAGTTGCGCTTGAACTCGCCCTCCGCCTGCCGCAGGCCGGACGCGCAGTCGGCTGTTCGCGAGCGGTTCTTGCCGGAGTTTTTCGAGTTGTTTGCGGCGATTCTCACTGAGCGCCGAACAGACTGGGGCGCTCCTCCTGACGTGGTGTTCATCCATTCACTCGAAAGCCATCTCGACTGGCCCGTGGTCAACACCTCTGACTTCATGGCCGAGACTTGCCGGACAGACTCGGTGTTTAAAGCCAAACTGCAGTCGTGGATGGCCGGTGAAATGGGCTGGACGTTCGACCCCGACAACCCCGACGACTGGTTCAAAACACTGGACCGTGCCGCCCGTACCCTGGTCTATGTGTTCTGCAACCGCGCGATCTTCTATGACGCCATCCGCGCCCGTTTCCCGGACGCGCTCAGGCCGCTGGCCTTGCCGGGAAAAAGCCAGCAGGGATACGAAGGAATCTACCAAAACTTTCGCACGCAGTTTCAGCAGGCGATCAACGAGACAGGCGATTACGAGCCTATTTTTTATCCCGCCGTCGCCGACTGGGCGGGTGCCCTCGTGTTTGCCTCACCCAAGGCCTGTCAGGGTTGGCTCGGCGTGTTCACCAGTCTCGGCCAATACAATTTCAAGGACATCCCGTCTGATGTTCTGGGCGGCATTTTCCAGCGTCTCATCGCGCCCGAGGAGCGCCAGAAGTTCGGCCAGTTCTACACGAACGAGGATATCGTCGACATCATGAACGCCTTTTGTATCCGCAGGGCCGCCGATGTCGTCATCGACCCGGCCTGCGGCTCCGGAAGTTTTCTTGTCCGCGCGTATCACCGCAAGGCGTGGCTTTCGGAAAGAAGAGGCGTCCAGACTCGCAACCGTGACGCGCACCTGCCCCATCAGGAGATTCTGCGCGGCATCTACGGGTGCGATATCGCGTTGTTCGCGGCGCATCTGGCCACGCTCAATCTGGCCGCGCGGCAGATCAACGATGAGGAGAACTACCCCTACATCGCGCGCGGCAATTTCTTTGAGGTGGTCGAGAACCGAGAGGCGTTCTGCCGCGTTCCCGGAGGCCTGCGGGAAAAGGACGGTTCCCGTAAGGCCATGCCCGTGCCTCTGCCCGCGGTCGATGCGGTGATCGGCAATCCCCCGTATGTGCGGCAGGAGGGCATCGACAAGCGCTCCGAACTCAAGAAACGCCCCGATGAGTCCAAAGCCGCGTTTGAAGCGCGGCGCAAGAACACCAAGGAGCACATTCAGGAACTCTGCAACCGTCTGTGGCCGGACATCAGACTCACGGGCCGCAGCGACTTGCACTGCTACTTCTGGCCGGTTGCCGCCAGCGCGCTCAATGAAGGCGGGCATTTCGGTTTTCTGACCTCCTCCAGTTGGCTCGACGTCGAATACGGCTTCGCGCTTCAACGGTGGATTCTCAAGAATTTCAAAATCATCGCCATCGCTGAGAGTCTGGATGAACCTTGGTTCCAAGACGCGCGCGTCAAAACCGCCATCACCCTTCTCGAACGGTGCAGTGACGATGCGGCTCGCGCGGACAACGCCGTGCGGTTCGTGCGGTTCTTCAAACCGGTCAGCGTCATTCTCGGTGAACGTCCGCCCCGCGACGAGAACGCGCGGCAGCACGCCGCAGAAGAGCTGCGCAAACGCATCTTGGCTACCCGTCCGCCCGAAGCGGATGAGCCCATGACGCAGTGGTCGGACGAAACCATGCGCATCGTCACCGTGCGCCAGTCCGGTCTCTGGAAGGAGGGCGTCAAGGCCTGGGAACTCCTGCAAAAGCAGGACATCGCAGGTGCGGATGCCGACGAGGAAGAGGGCGCGCGGGTTTTCGAGGCGACCGTCAACTATTCGGCTTCCCTTCCGGATTATGCCGCCGGTAAATGGGGCCGGTTCCTTCGCGCTCCGGACATCTATTTCCAGTTGATGCACGACCACGCTGATCAATTCGTACGCCTTGGAGAGGTCGCAGAGGTCAAGTTTGGGATTAAGAGCGGTTGTGACGCGTTCTTCATGCCGCATGACGTCACCGAAGAAGTGCTGAAGCGTGTGGCAGACGGCTTGTCGTGGCTGAACGTAGGCCTCATGACGACCTGCAAATTGAAAGAGGTTCAGTCGGGCAACGTTCATATCATTCGCGCGGGCGACAATACGCTTCACCCCATCGAGAATGAATTCATTCGTCCCGAAGTCCATACGCTGATGCAGGTGAGTCGGCCTGTGATTCTCGCAGACGAATGCCCCCGTGTCGTACTCTGGATTGATAAGAAATTCAGTGAGATAGCCGGAACCTATGCGGCAAAATATGTCCGCTGGGGTTCCAAGCAGACGTTCACCTCAAAGAAGTCGAAAGCGGTGCGTGTGCCAGAGCGGTCAACCTGTGCATCGCGCCCAACTTGGTATGACTTAACAAGTAAGACTCGGGGTATTGCGTTCTGGCCGATGACTCAGAAGTATCGGCATATTGTTCCTGCCAATCCACAGAATTTGTTGGGCAATCACCGCCTTTTTTACGTTAACCCTCGTGACCTAAGCGAAAACGAAGCGGACGTTCTTCCAGCCATACTCAATTCAACATTTGTCGCTTTGATCAAACATTTTTACGGGCGTTACGCTGGGACGGAGGGTACCCTCGATACGGAGGTCATCGATTGCATGCTTATGGACATACCAAGTCCAAGAGGTATTAGTGAGGTTGTTGCGAATAAAATCCGCGGGGCTTTCAGTCGTATGTGTCAGCGCGATGTGACGCATCTTGTCGAAGAGAGGATGCTGCAATGTCACTCTTCAGAGTGGATGCGAGAGATACTGAAAACGCCTGCTGAGCTGTCTCGTGAATTGCAGCAACAAGACCGTCGTGACCTTGACGATGCTGTATTGGAAATGATCGGCATTGCCGATGTCCGGCAACGGCGCGTCATGCTCGGAGAACTCTACCAGCAAACGGCGGAGTACTACCGCTACCTGCGCACACAGGACATCCAGTCGGGTGAGAACCGCTCAGGCAATAACCGTGAGCAGATCGGGCCGCCCGATTTGGCCGCCAGCATCTGGGGCTCGCTTACGGACAAAGAGAAGGGCTGGCCTGTTCAGGAGTGGATTAAAACGAACTTCTTCGGAAGGGTGCCGGTCGAAATTCCAGACGGCAAGGCCGCTGCGGTCGGTGCGCAAGACCTCTTCGACTCGGCCTCTGTCAACTTCAGGCAGGGGGCGACGACCGTGCAGAAAAGCTATGCGAACGCCGCACAGGCCGCGCTGGTGGCCGAACTTGCCAGCCAGGAAATCAGGGGGCAGGTCTCGGTGCCGGCCGCTGCCGACGCCTGCGAAAGCTGTCTGACGCAGCTGCACGTTTATCTCAAAACGGCAGGCGACCGTTTCCGCGCGCTTGCGGAATCCCGCACGGGACAGGCGCCGATGCAAGACAAGGTCACGATGATTCTCCTGCACTGGTTCATACACGGCAGAGAGTAGCCAGCACCCGCTCCAACGCGGCGCCGGCAGAAGCTTGCGAGAAGATGCCGTTTGCGGCGGCGCGGCCGCGTTCGGACTCGCGACGGAGACGGCTGGGGTCACCGAGTAGCTCGGCCCACGCGAGGGCCAAGGTCTCGGGCTTTGTGTCGGCCGTCAACAGGCCGCAGCCCGCGGCGGCGGCGATTTCCGGAAAAGCGCCCTGAGCCGGCAGCACCACCGGCACGCCCGCCGCCATGGCCTCGATCGCATAGTAGCCGAAGGCCTCGGGCTTGCCTCCCGGCACCGAGAGCAGCGTCAGCTCCGACAGGAAGCCGAAGCGGTCGTCCGCGAACCGGGCGGGTGAGACGGCGGCCGCTTGCGAGAGCCCGGCGTCCGCCAGTTTTCTGAGCTGCCGTTTCAGGAACCCTTTCTCCGCAGCAGGGCCTCCGGTCGCGGAGAGGCGCACCTCCGCGAAACGCGGGTCTCGGCGCAGCAGGATGAAGGCCTCTACGAAACGGTCAAAACCCTCTTCCGCCGAGAGGCGCGACAAAAAGCCGACCACCCGCGGCAGCCGCGCCACATCGGCCGGCCGGTAGGCCGCAGGGTCGATTCCGGGAAAGACGACGCTCATGCGCTGCGGGTCGAGGTCCAGCAGCTCGCTCATGCGCTCGGCATACGCGGTGCTCACGGACACGAAGCGGTCCACCTCCCGCGCGTCCGACGCCATCACGCGACGCACCACATGCCGCAGATCGGGCGCCATGGCGTCGGTCCAAACATGCTCGTCCTGCAGCCAGCAGACGACCGGACACCGCGCCGCCTGCTTCAGCGCCTTGGCGAGCCCCGCCAGGAGCGCGTTGGAGAGCACGATCACGTCGGGCTTCGAAGCCGCCGGCAGCCCCTCGATCCACTCCGCCACCAGCCGGAGTTCACCGGCCTGCCTCCCGTCCTCCCCGCGCAGCATCGAGAGGGTCAGATCTTCCAAGCCTGCGGCCGAAGTGGAATCCGCAAAGCGCGCCACGAAACGCAGGACCGGCCAACTGTCCAGCGGCGCGAACCACGCGCGCGGCAGCCGGCGGAGAAACGCATACTTGTGCCGCAGGTAGAGCGTGACCGCGCCGTAAAAGACCGGCACTTCGGACGGCGCGGGCATCCAGGCGGTGGCAGGCAGGTAGAGCGGCATCAGCGTGACCTCCTGTCCGCGCCGCCGCAGCGCGTCGGCCAGCGCCATGTCGCGCAGACAGTTCTGGCAGTAGAACGACCCGCCTGATCCCGGCAAAATGTACAGCACGCGCATGAAGCCCTCCTGTGCGTTCCAGAATAGCAGGAAGGCCGCGGTCCGTCTAGCCGATCGCCGCAGAGCCGGTTTCGCGCGTGCGGATGCGGATGCACTCCTCCATCGGCATAATGAAAATCTTGCCGTCGCCGATGTGTCCGCTCTGCGCCGCCTTGATGATGGCGTCCACCGTGATCTTCACAAAATCATCGTTGACCGCGATCTCGAGGCGGACCTTCTCCAGCAGGTTCACCTTGCGGATCTGGCCGCGGTAACTTTCGGAGAACCCCATCTGCTTGCCGCACCCGCGCACGCGGCTGACGGTCATCTTGTGGACCTCGGCGTTGAAGAGCGCCTCTTTCACGGTGTCGAGGCGCTCGGGCTGGATAATGGCGACGATCATCTTCATGAGCTTGGCTTCCTTTCGGTTCGGAGAAGGTTGAGCACGCGGCTTACAGCGCTTCCTCGGGTTGGGACTCGATCATGTGAACCGCGAGATCCGCGCCGACCAGTTCCTCATGCGCGCTCAGGCGGATGCCGACCGTGCGCTTGAGCAAACCGTACACCAGGGTGCTCGCGCACAGGCAAACCACCACGACGCCACCCGTCACGAGCAGTTGCGAGAAGAAGGAGACACCGCCGAGGCCGCCCAGCGCCTTCTGTCCGAAGATGCCGCAGGCGATGCCGCCCCACGCGCCGCACGCGCCGTGCAGAGGCCAGACGCCCAGCACATCGTCGATGCGCCAGCGGCTGGTCTCGGCCTGGAAAAGAAACACGAACAGTGCTCCCGCAACACCGCCCACCATCAGCGCACTGACGGGGTGGTAGAGATCCGACCCCGCACACACGGCCACCAGTCCGGCCAGCGCGCCGTTATGTACGAACCCCGCGTCGTTACGGGTAATGAACAGCGCCGACAAGGTGCCGCCCACCATCGCCATCAGCGAGTTGATGGCCACAACGCCGGAGATGTTGCCCAGCGAGCCCGCGCTCATGACATTGAAGCCGAACCAACCCACAATCAGCGTCCAGCTTCCCAGCGCCAGGAACGGGATGCTGCTGACCTTGATCGAATCGGTCTCGTAGCGCTTCATCCGCGCGCCCAAGAGCATGATGGCGGGCAGCGCCAGCCAGCCGCCGACCGCATGGACCACGACCGAGCCCGCGTAATCGTGAAAGGGGGCTCCCGCCGTACATGCCAGCCAGCCGTCCGCGCCGGCCAGCGCGCCGCTCATGCGGCCCCACAAGGAGCCTTCGATGAGCGGGTAGACCAGCCCGACGAAGATCATGCCGGCCACGGCGTTCGTCCAGAACTTCGCGCGCTCGGCGACGCCGCCGGAGATAATGGCGGGAATGCAGGCCGCAAAACCTAACAGAAGAAAGAATTTGACGTAGGCGACGCCGTGATCCGCGGACAGCGTCTCGATCGGCACCAGGAAGGAAACGCCGCGGGCGAGCGGATAGCCGATCAGAAAATAGATCAGGGTCGAGAACGCCCACTCGCAGATGATCTTGTTCAGCGCGTTCACCTGATTCTTGTGGCGCACCGAGCCGACCTCAAGAAACGCGAAGCCCCCGTGCATCGCGAGAATCATCACCGCGCCGATCAGGATGAACAACGTGTCGGAGGTTTTGGCCACCTCGGTCACGGAGGGCGGATCACCCGCCCAGACCGGCAGCGCACAGAGTCCCGCCAACACCAGCATACCCGCTAACGACATCCGGCTCGGTGGTTTGATCAGCATACTGTTTCCCTTTACTTCGCACCATTCGGCACCCGCTGTTGGCGGCAAGGCTTTTCCCAGATCTCGCCATTCGTGTCGCATGCCGCACACTTTTGCTGATAAGGGGTCAGCAGGTAATGTGCCAATAATGTCAAAGAGCTAAGAGCATGGGCAGGAGTATGATTAAGATTAAGATTAAGATTACGAAGGTTCCCGATTTATCTTAGTCCTAATCTTGATCCTAATCTTAATCCAAATTGAAGTTATGGAAGAGAAGATATTTTTGTCTGAGGCCGCTGAAAAAGTAACGGACGTTCTTGTCGGCTCAATGAAATCAGGCCACCGTCACAAACCATTTTGTCAGGCACCCTTCATTTATGTCGTTAAACGCCGCGTGTTCCAGCTCACGGCATGTGCCGCAAAAGCCGCCTTGAGCGCGGCCGTCGAAAACTCCGGCAGCTCCGCCTCGCTCCAGATCGAGCCGATGCTGTCAAGGTAGTGCGCGTCGGAGGAACGGATGAAGGGCAGCCCCAGCGTTTTCTCCCGCCAGACCGCCACGTCCGCGTGCCGGCTAAGCTCAACCGCGTCGAACCCTTCGTCGCCCGCCAGCCCGCCCAATTGCGAGGTCACGCTGAACACCGCGCGGTCCATGTGCGCGGCGATGAAGAGCCCGCCCAGCCCGTGGACCCGGATTCCCACTTCGCGGATCGACAGCCGCGTCGGCGCGCTGAGCAGCCGCCACTCCAGCTCTTCGACCTCCTCGTCGGCGTCGACCACCGCCTGATAGCCGAACACCTCGGGCACGTTCACCCGCTTCGGCAAAGCGGCGTAGATGTTCTGGGTCATCGCCGCCGCCTGCTCCAGCGTGTCGAACACCGCGAGGCAGTGGACCTCTTCCGAAGTCGTCACTTCCATACCGAAGAGGCATTTGAACGCCTCGCGGCGGCACACCTCGGCCAACGCAGGACTGTTGCGCGACGAATTGTGATCGGAGATCATGATGCCGTCCAACCCCGCCGCCTTCGCCGCCTTCACGATCGCCGCGGGCGAACTCGAAAGGTCGCCGCACGGCGAGAGGCACGAGTGGATATGGAGGTCGAATTTGAACATGCGCGGGTAGTATTGCCGAAACGGGAGGATTTTTCAAGACAGGGCACGAGAGAACCTATCTTTGGGTCCATCCTTTTGGGTTGCGGACGTCCGTCCTGCTTAGTATCCTTTCGCGAATGCCCAAATCGGGAAGCACGATGATCGCACATTTAAAAAAACACCTGAGCCACGACGCGCACCCGCTGGTGCAGTTCATCAAATACGGCATCGCCGGCGGCATGGCGACCGCCACGCACATCACCGCCTTTTTCCTCTGCGGCTGGTTCCTCCTGCCCTGTCTCACTCAGGACGACATTCTCGTGCGGCTGCTCGGGTTCACCGCGCCCGCGATTTCGGAGTCCGTGCGCGCCTGGCACGCGGGAGCCAGCAACGCGGCGGCCTTCCTGGTCTCCAACACGCTGTGTTACCTCCTGAACCGGCTCTTTGTTTTCAGGCCGGGAAGGCACCCTTGGGTTCTCGAGTTCCTGCTCTTCTTCGCGGCCTCGGGTGTCAGCCTGGTCATCGGCACGGTCATCCAGACCGTCCTGATCACGCACCAGGGCATGCAGACCACGCTGGCCTTCGGCGCGAACATCGTCTGCGCCTTGCTGATCAACTACGCCATGCGCAAGTTCGTGATCTTCAAGGGGTGAGAGGAAGGCTGTTAGGTGTTTAGACTGTTAGGCTTTTAGGCAGACAATACAGTCAGAGTCTGTCGGAAGCGAGGTCGTCCGTTCCCCCTCCCCTAACAGTCTAACAGCCTAAACCGCTAAACACCTGTGAGCCGTCCGCATGCGGGCGGCTCACATAATGCTCAGCGCGTCCACGTCCACCGACAGGGTTACGCCCGGCGGCAAGAGCTTTTGAAGGAGCAACGCGCGCAGCGGGCGGGTCATGGCGCTTGTCGATGCGGACCGCAGCAGCACCTGATACCGGTAAAAACCTTTGGCCTTGGACAGCGGCGCGGGACACGCCTCGGAGACCTGTACGGGCGACCGGCGGGTCGCCCCCAGTTCGCGCGCATACGCTTCCGCGCCGAAACGCACCTTCTCCTCTGATTCGCCCTTAAAGGTCAGGCAGGTCAGATGCGTATACGGCGGATACCCGCCCGCCTTGCGCTCGCTCAGCTCCTGCCGCGCGAAGGGCTCGAAGCCTTCGTCCGCCGCCGCCGCGCACACCGCCGGATGCTCGGGCGAGTAGGTCTGCACATACACCTCACCCGGCAGCTCGGCGCGGCCGGCGCGGCCCGAAACCTGCGCCAGCAACTGGTAGGTGCGCTCGGCCGCGCGGAAATCCGGCATATGCAGACTCATGTCCGCCGAGAGCACCCCGACCAGCGTCACATTCGGGAAGTCCAGCCCCTTGGCGATCATCTGCGTGCCGATCAGGATGTCCGCCCGCCCGCTCTTGAAGATCCCGAGCAACTCGTCGTGGCTGTGTTTGCGCGCGGTCACATCCGCGTCCATGCGCAGCACCTTGGCCTGCGGGAAGCACCTCTGCAAGGCCGACTCCACGCGCTGCGTGCCGAACCCCGCGTATTTGAAAGCCGGATCGCCGCATTCCGGACACGCCTCCGGCACGGGCTTCCAGCCGCCGCAGATGTGGCAGCGCAGGCAGGTGTCGGCTTGGTGATACGTATAGGAGACGCTGCACTCGCCGCACGCCGCCGCCGCTCCGCATGTGGGGCAAACCAGCGAGTTGGCGTAGCCGCGCCGGTTGAGAAAGAGGATCGACTGCTCGCCGCGCTCCAGCCGCAGTTTCAGGGCCTCCAGCAATACCGCGGAGAAGATCTGCACATGTCCCGAACGCATCGCCTCCAGCCGCATGTCCACCACATGCACCCGCGGCATGGGCCGGTCCGACACGCGCTTGGTCAGCCGCGCGACCCCGTATTTGCCCTTCTCGACGTTCAGCCACGTCTCCATCGCGGGCGTGGCCGTGCCCAGCACCACGGCGCAGGTTTCAAAATGCCCGCGCATCACCGCCACGTCGCGGGCGTTGTAACGCGGCGTCTCGTCCTGCTTGTAGCTCGGCTCGTGCTCCTCGTCCACCACGATCAAGCCGAGGTTCTTGACCGGCGCGAAGACCGCCGAGCGCGGCCCGACCACCACGACCGCCTCGCCCGTGCGGATGCGGTGCCACTCGTCGAACCGCTCGCCTTCCCCCAGCGCGCTGTGCAGCACCGCGATGCGGTTGCCGAAACGCGACGCGAAGCGCTGCACGGTCTGGGGCGTCAGCGCGATCTCGGGCACCAGCACGATTGCGCCCCGGCCCTGTTCCAACATCCTTGCGATGGCCTGCAGATAGACCTCGGTCTTGCCTGAACCGGTCACGCCGAAAAGGAGAAGAGGTTTGGGGGCAATGTCTGTAGCGCCGGTGCGACTCGCGCCGGCGGCAGCAGGTGCGGCGCGAGTCGCGCCCGCACCACAGACCTCAGGCGGGTTGCTGGGCGACCCCATCAGCGCGAAGAGCTGTTTCAGCGCCACAGCCTGCTCGTCCATCAGAGCCAGGGGCTTCGACGGCAGGATCTTGCGGTTGGCGAGCGGGTCGCGCCGCATCCGGCGCTTCTCGATGGTGGCCGCGCCCTTCTCGGCCAACGTCTTGTAGATCTGCGGCGTGCAGGCGAACTCGCGCGTCAGCGCGTGCAGCCAGCCTCCGTTCACGCGCCTCAGCCCGTCAAGCAACTCGGCCTGGCGCTTGGTGAGGTCGAAGGCCCCCTCGACCGGCGCGACGAACAACTGCTCCTTGGCCTTCATGTCGCTGTTGCGCACGGACGCAGGCAGCGCGCAGCGCAGGGTCAGCTCGAACGGCGCGCAGTAGTAGTCGGCCATCCAGCGGGCCAGGGCGATCAGCGGCGGCGAGAGATAGGGGACCTCGTCCTCAAGCGCAAGGACGGTGCGAAGGCGTCGGAGGTCGGAGGTCGGAGGTCGGAGGTCCGTTTGGGAGAAGAGGTCGGGTTGCACAGGCGCGACACCGGGTAGGGACGGTTCCCCGAACCGTCCGCCGGTCTCCGTTCTCTGCTGCACGGCGCCGCGGCCGCCGCGGGGAGGCGTCCCGACCTCCGCTTCAGGCTGTGGCGCCACCTCCACCACATACGCGTCGACGGTGCGGCCGCCGAAAGGCACCGTCACCCGCTGTCCCACGCGGATGCGCGGGGCAAGCGCTGCCGGAACCGCATAGTCGAACAGCCGGTCGGCGGAAATCTCTGTTGCCACGCGGACGATCATGCGCGCTCACCTGTTTCAAAAACGAAGGGAGCGGCAAGCCGCTCCCTTAATTGAAAACCGTTCTCGCCGGACAAGACCCATTAACCCTGCGGGGTCGCCGTGCCACCGGGAATCAGATAGCTAAACGGCGTGATAGTTCCGCCGCCGCCGCCGGAGGTCGGATTCAGGTCAAACTGCTGACCCTGGTAAATGATCTTCAGATTGGAGTATTTGTCGCGGGCCTTGAAGATCGCGCCGCCTTTGCGGATCATCACGAACGCCTTGTTCGAGAAGGGCGTGGCGAACGTTTTGCCGAGAGACACTTTCGTCGCCTTTGTTCCATCATACTTCAACGCGAGTCCCGCGCAATCCACGTTGCGTGTCACGATAACCGGGATGACGTCTTCCATCTCGTCGCGTATGTTGGCGCCGATGCACCACATCACGTAGTCTTTGGTCAAGGAAGAAGAGCCGCCGGGCTGAGCCGAAACGCCCGCGCCAGCCAGCTTGCCGTAGTCGAAGCCCGCCACATAGGGGCTCCAGTCAGGCTGCCCGATCTTCGTGCCGTCATACAGAAACTGGAAGTACTCCTCGGCAGAACCGAACGCCTTGTCGCCGATATCGATATCGCCTGCCCCGCCTCCGGAGCCCTGGGGGGCCACCGTCTTCGGCCACACGCTGCCCAGACCCAACGGCTCGCGCTCGGTGTTGGCACCGGTGATCGCCACGAAAATGTCGCGTCCGCGCGTGCCGACGGCGGTCATGTTGGCCTGCATCACGGCGTTGGAAATGGCCGGGAACAGAGCGGCGGCAAGAATGCCCAAAATACCGATCACGACGAGCAGCTCGACGAGCGTAAAACCTTGATTCTTTGCAGATGTCATTAGATTCTCCTTAATGCAGACCGGATATCGGACTGTCTTTCTTCATTTGATGTCTTTTATTGTGCCACCATATTCCAATCAGGTCAAGCGCGGTCGGAAAGAAAAATGGTCGCTTCGTCTGTGGTGTAGGCGCGACCCGCGCCGCACCCCGGCAGCGTAGGCTGCCGTTGCGAGTCGCAACGGCACTACGGACAACACCCCCTGTCTCCGGACCCTAGTCTTCGCCCGCGACCCGCCCGCGGGCCGCTTTTTTGTCGCCTTGGTGACGCTTGTCGTCCAGCATCTTGGCCTTCTGCCGGCGTGACCGCCGCCGTTTCTGCCGCTTGACCCGCTCCTCCTCCTGGCGGCGGGCCGAGAGCGCCGAATGCGCTTTCTCCAGAATCTTTTCGGCCAGGTCGCGCCGCGCCATCCAGCGGTTCGTCTCGCGCGACCGGCTCTCGCCGCATTTGACCGTGAGCCCGCTGGGCGCATGCGACAACCGCACCGTGGAGGAGGTCTTGTTGACCTTTTGCCCGCCCGAGCCGGAGCCGAGTATAAACGACTCCTCGATATCCTCCTCGAAGACGCTGGCCAGCGCCATGCGCGCTTTGATTCTCTCGACTGTTTCCGGACTGATCATGGAGAAAAAGGGTGTTAGGGGTTTAGACTGTTAGGCTGTTAGGTTGGAACACGAACACTCAGACAGGCACCTCGTCTTGAAACCAGGCCGTCAAGCCGACGAAACCTTGAAAACCGAATTTCGAGTTTTCAGTTTCTCATTTTTTCGCTATTCTGTCCTCAAAGAAAGGACCTCACTTATGCGCGTGCTCATCCCTCTCGCCGACGGCGTGGAAGAAATCGAAGCCGTCACCCTCATCGACGTCCTGCGCCGTGGCGGTGTCGACGTCACCTCTGCCGCCCTCGGCCCAACCTTGACCGTCGAAGGCTCGCACGGCGTCAAGATGCTCGCCGATGAGCCGTGGGACTCCGTGGATATCGAAGCCTTCGACGCCATCGCGTTGCCGGGCGGCGGCAAGGGGACCGACAACCTGCTCAACGACCCGCGCGTCATCGAAGCCGTGCAGGCCTTCGACGAGGCCGGCAAATTCGTGGCCGCCATCTGTGCCGCCCCGACCGTGCTCGCCGCGGCCGGCCTCCTCAAGAACCGCAAGGCCACCTGCTATCCGAGCGTCTCCGCGCAGCTTGGCAAGTCCTACGACGAGGCTCCCGTCATCGCGGACGGCAACATCATCACCAGCCAAGGCCCGGGCACCTCCATGCTCTTCGCGCTGGTCCTCGTGCAGCAACTCGCGGGCGACGAGGTCGCCCGTGGCGTCGCCGACAGGTTGCTGACGCAGTTCTAGGCTGTTAGCGGTTTAGACTGTTAGCTCGCCGCGCGGCGGAGCGGGAATGAACGAGGAAGGTACCTTTCTTGAGCGATTAAGATTAAGATTACGATTAGGATTACGATTACGAACGGCTTAATCTTCTCCTAATCGTAATCGCGCTCTTAATCCGTTTGAAGTTACCGACAAGACTGTTCGGCCAACTTCGCCTGTATCCCTGACCGCCTTCTCATATTCCCCAATGTGGGCAAGCCCACAACCCTCACCCCGGCCCTCTCCCAGAGGGCAAGGGTGCAAACAACTTGTTTTTTATTGTGCTTGTTGGTTCGTAAGGCACCTAACAGTCTAACAGTCTAAACACCTAAAAGCCTCTCTTAGATCCTGCGCGGCGTGCGCATGCCCAAGAGCCCCAGCCCTTCGGCCAGCACCTGCGCCGTCATCGCGCACAGCCGGATGCGGCTGTCGCGCACCTCCGGCTCAGCCTTCAGCACCGGCGAACGCTGATAGAAACTGCTGTAGGTCTGCGACAGCCCGAAAAGGTAATCCGCCAAAATGCTGGGCTTGTAGGCCTCCGCCGCGCGCACCACCGCGGTCGGGAACTGCAGGAGCTGCAAAACCAGCGCCTTTTCGATGGGGTCGGCCAGCGCCAGCGTCTGGCGCAACGGGTCGGCGCCCGGCACCTGCGCCGCATATTTGTCGAGCAGGCTGCACACGCGCGCATAGGCATATTGCAGGTAGGGGCCGGAGTTGCCGTCCAGCGCCAGCGCCTTCTCCCAGGTGAAAACGATCAGCGTCTGCGGGTCGTGGCTCAGGTCGGCGTACTTGATCGCGCCGATGCCGATAGCCGCCGCCAGCTCCTTCTGCTCGGCCTCGGGCATCTCAGCGTTGGACGCTTTGATGATTTCCAGGGCGCGGCGCTCGGCCTCGTCCAGCAGGGCCTCCAATTTGATGACGTTGCCCTGGCGCGTGGAGAAGGTTCCCTCGGGCAGCCGCATCAGGCCGAACCACACATGCTCCAGGCGCGTCGTGCAGCCCAGCTTGGTGCATACGGTAAAGAACTGCTTAAAGTGCAACTGCTGCCGCTCGTCGGTGACGTAGACGATCCGCTCCGGATTGAACTCCGCCACGCGGCTGCGCACCGTGGCGATGTCGGTCGTGGCGTAGTTGAAGCCGCCGTCGCTCTTGCGCACGATGCAGACCGGCATGCCCTCCTCTTCGAGCTTTACGACCAGCGCGCCTTCGCTTTCGGTCGCCAGCCCCTTGTCCTGCAAGAGCTGCACCGTCTCGGCCAGCGTGCCGTTGTAGAAGCTCTCGCCGCGGTAGAGATCGAAACCCACGCCCAGCCGCTTGTAGACCCGACTGAACTCGTCGAGGCTGATCGCGATGAACCGCTCCCACACCGCGCGGACCTCGAGGTCGCCCTGCTGCAGTTTCACCAGCTCCGCCTTGCAGGCGTCGAGCCATGCGGGCTCCTCTTTGGTGCGGGTGTAGCTCTGCACGTAAACCCGCTCCAGCAGCTCGACCGTGAGCGCCGCACGCTCCTCGTCCGTCAGGCAGGTGCGGTATCCCAGAAGCAGGATGCCGAACTGCGTGCCCCAGTCGCCCAGATGGTTGTCGGCGATCACGCGGTAGCCCAGCGCGCGGTACATGCGGTCGATGGCGTTGCCGATCACGGTGGAGCGGATGTGCCCGATGTGCATGGGCTTGGCCACGTTCGGGCTCGAGTAGTCGAGGATGACCGTCTTGCCCTGCCCCGCGTCCGGCAGACCGAAGCGCGGTGCGGCGGAAAGGGTTGCGGCCTGCTCCGCGAGCCACGCCGGGCTCACGGTGAGATTGATGAACCCCGGCCCCGCGACCTCCACCCGGGTGAGCATCGGCGGCAGCGGCAGCGCCTTGACCGCGGCCTCGGCGACCGCGCGCGGCGGCCTGCGCAGGACCTTGCCCAGCTGCATGGCGTCGTTGCATTGGAAATCGCCGAAGCGCGTATCGGTCGCCGGCTGCACGCGGACGGTCACCCCGCCCTGCAGCCCGTCGCCGAAAGCCGCCTGAAAAGCCTCTTGCAGCCAGTGCGCCAGTTGCGCCTCGCACGTATTCACCGTCTCGCTCATAACTCGGACCCCATTCCTTCATTCATCGGTTGAGCGTCAAAGCATACCGACACCCGCGCGGCGCGTCACGCCAAAAAGCGCAAGAGCCGGGACGCGTGAGCATCCCGGCCCTTCGTTGTTCGGCTCGCGAGGACGCTCGCCCTCCATCGGGTGTACCTGCATCTGGAGGGCGAGACTCTGTCGAGCCGTTACTCTTTCGCCTAGAACCTGGCGTTGATCTCCCAGCGCAGGAAGTAGATCATCTCGTTCCCGGCGTAATAATCGCCCGGCTCAAGCACCTCGGCCGTCACATGGCCGTACAGCTCGCCGCGCTTGCTGTTCAGGCCGAAGATGTTTTTGAACAGCGGGAAGTCGTAGCGGACCATGCCCAGCCAGCCGCGCAGACTTCCGTCTCCGCCGCCCAAATCGTCCTGAACGGCCGTATACATCGGACCCAGGCTCGAGCTCACCTTGTGGCCCGGAGCGATATCGACGCCCGCCGCGACACTCGGGTAAACCAGGTTCGACCAGTAGCCCAAACCATAGATGGAGTTGTACGCATACAGCTCGCTGAACTGCGGCCAGCGCGACCAAAGCGGATCCCAGCCCGTATCGCTGCCGCTACCGTTGCGGCCGTTGTTCTTGTCCCCCGACAGATAATAGAGTGAGCCCGTGAAGTAGGGCTTCGCGCTGTTATCGACCGCCGGTTTATAGGTCAGCCCGGCATAGCCCATATAGCCCGACGTGGTTGGGCCGCTGTCTTTTTCGCCGGACTGCACCGCGCCTTCGAACTCCGCCGACAGCGTCTCGGTGAGCTTAGGCACCACGCGCGAGCCCAGGGTGTGCGTGTTGCGCCCGTCCAGCGGCGCCCCCTTGGCCGATGTGCATTTGGTCTCGCGCTTATAGAGGTAGTAGAGTTCGAACGGGACCTCGGCAAACTCCTTCGACCGGAAGTAGAGCCCGCCGCCCCACTCCGTCAGGTCCGTGCTTCCCGGCG
Organism: bacterium; assembly: GCA_025360845.1. Taxonomy (GTDB): domain Bacteria; phylum Verrucomicrobiota; class Kiritimatiellia; order RFP12; family UBA1067; genus JAHFSX01. Next base: position 1,480 of record JANYBJ010000258.1, on the reverse strand, counting down.
CGATCGACGTGAGCGGACGTTCGTCGGCCAAAGGCGGAATGCCGTCCGAATCGCCCACGTTGAACTGGTTGTCCGGACTGTTGTAGATCGCCAGCACGTCGAGGGCGTTTTTCTCGTCGAACTTGACCGTCGTCTTGATCGCATCCATGTAGACCGTGCGCGAGCCGTCAGCCGGGGTGCCGTCGGCGATGACGCGTCCCGAACCATAGACCGGTCCGTTCGCACCGAAGAAATCCTGACGCCCTGCGCGGATGTCGACCAAGCCGTCGAAAAGATTGTTGAGATCCAGATACAGGTTGTCGATGAACGCCTCGTCCGGCCACCGGTAGTTGGGGCTGTCCGGAGTGATGTAATCGCGCATTTCGTCGGTCACGCGCATGTAGAGCTTGAAATCCTCATTCTTAACCTCGCCCCACACCCTCGGACGGAACCGAATGTAATTCTGTGTCACCTGTTCCGCACCGCCGCGCTGCTGCATGTTGCCTAAGACCTCTTGCCGTATCCGCAAATCCGCCCCGCCGTTCCAATTCAATTGCTTCGCGCTGGGCTTTTCCCCTTCGACGACAGCAACCGGCTTCGCCGCATCAACGGCGGCCGCTGGCTTCGCCTCTTCGGCACAGACAGGAAGCGTCAGACCGGCACAGAATCCCAACCACAACAGTTTTTTCATGCTGCTTCTCTTTCCGAACGTTTTGTCTTCCCCAAGAAAAACGCACCCGCGTTTCTCCATATAGAAACTTTATACCTAAAAAGATGACCTTCCGTCTAGCACGAATTCGCATTTTCTTGCGAAGAGGCGGGTGCAATAAATGACCGCTTTTGTTACACTGGCGCCATGATCATCACGCTTCTATGGCTGACCGGCGGAGCGGCCGCCTACCTGCTGGGCTCCCTGCCGTTCGGTTTTCTGATCGCGAAGGCCTGCGGCAAGGACATCCGCACGCTCGGCAGCGGCAACATCGGCGCCACCAACGTCTTCCGCTCCGTCAGCAAGCCGCTGGGTATCCTCACGTTCGCGCTCGATTTCCTCAAGGGGTTCTGCGGCGTCCAGCTTGTCCCGGCCCTCGCCTCCGCCCTCACCGGCGTCCGCTACGAGCACATGTACTTGCCGGTCTTCTGCGGCGCGATGACCGTGGTCGGCCACAACTGGACCTGTTTTCTCGGCTTCAAAGGCGGCAAAGGCGTGGCCACCAGCGCGGGCCTGCTGCTCGGGCTCTCCCCGGCGGGCGTGGGCCTCGCCTTCGCCGCCTGGCTGGCCACGTTCCTCGCCTCGCGCTATGTCTCGCTGGCCTCCATCGCCGCCGCCGCCGTGCTGGCCGTGGCGGTGTGGCCGCTGTACCTTGCGGATCACGGCCTCTGGTTCCCGAGCGTCCTCTCCCTCCTCGCGCTGCTGGCGATCTGGAAACACCGCTCCAACATCGCCCGGCTCCGCGCGGGCACCGAGTCGCGCTTCCATTTCGGCAAGAAGAGGGGCGACCCG
>JANYBJ010000242.1 GCA_025360845.1 bacterium | reverse complement strand
AGGGTCGAGACCTGACCCGGCGTGTAGAATTCGCCAGCTTTCTTGCCCGCGTCCGAGGCGAAGCGCTCCAGCAGGTACTCGTAAACGTTGCCGATCACATCCTCGTCGCCGACCACCGAGGGCCGCAGGTCGAGGCGCTCGTCGCCAAAGTCCTCCAGCAGGTGCTTGAGGCGGGCGTTACGCTCGCGGGTCTGGCCCAGCTTGTTCTCGGAGTTGAAGCTGACCTCGCGGAAGACGCCCTCCAGCTTCTCCTTGTTCGCCTCTTCGATCTCGCCCAGCGCCACGTCGATCCGCTCGCCGATGTCCGCCTTGTTGCGGAGTTCGTAGAGGCTGGCGAAATCGCACCCCTCGGGAAGCTGGAAGCGCTCGCGCGCCAGACGGCGGTTGACGCGCACCACGTCACCCCGATACTCCTTGAGGTACTGATCGCGGTGATCGCGCCAGACGTCCGAAATGTATTTCAGGAAGACCATCACGAGGATGTAGTTCTTGTAGTCGGCCGGATCGAGCACACCCCGGAAGGTGTCGCACGCCCGCCACGCGATGTCGTTGATCTGGCTCTGGTCAATCTTGCTCATAACCTTGTCCTTGTCCGTCCTTGTTTGTCCGTGTGGTTCCCGTCCGTGTGGTCTTCTCTGTTGGCGGCTTCCGCAAGCTGACCGTTGATCAGCTGCGCCCTCAGAGCCGCGAGCCGATCTGCCATGCGGCGTTCCTCGATCGCCAAAGCGGCGACGTCCACAATCTGATGCTGCACCTCCAGCGGCGGCAGGGGCATCTGCATATCGGCGAGATCGCTTCGCTGAAGGGTCTGGACGTGCGTTCCCTTGCGCCGCTCCTCGAAATGGCGCACAGACTCGTCGGCGCGCAGGAACCAGGCGAGATACTCCGGCAGAACTTTCGAGCTGTCCGGCCGAAGCATGAAGAACTGTGCGCCTGCAAGAGCGCGAGGCTCCTCCAACCGATAAACGATCGCCGTCGTGCGCGTTCCCCGGTTCGGGAAGAGCACGTCTCCTGACCGCAAGAATTGCTCCTCACGAATACGCTCAGCCGGCTCGATACGGGCAAACGCGTCATTGAGCCATGTGCCGTCCTGAGACACGTCGCTGATCCTGACGAGTCTGCATGACCCCGCCTCAACCGCACGCGTCGCATCGCGTCCCCTCATGGTCACACCCATCCGAATTTCGGCTATGGAATGAAGCTGCGTCATATCCTCCATCATCCAACAGGATGCTATTTTTCCAATCGATCTCTTAAGTTTATCTTATCGGTGTGGCAATATCAACCAAAAAGGCTATTATTATTTTACATACTTGATAATCGTGTAATCATGTTTTAAGGAATGCCCGGCACATAACGAACGCGAGCATACCTCTGCGCCGCTTTCCGTTTGACGCTCCCGGCGAAAAGGCCTAATGTGCCGGTATGAACAAATCGAGGGACCAGTTGTCCGTTGTGCCAAAGCAGATCTATCAGCTTAAAATCAAGCTTCCGGGATCTACCCCCAGCATTTGGCGGCGCGTGCTTGTGCCGGCCACTATAACGATGAGCAAGCTGCACCGGGTTCTTCAAATTGCGATGGGCTGGCGTGACTGCCACTTGCACCACTTTTTGATAGATGGCGTTTACTATTCGGCTCCTATACCCGACACGGACTGGGAAGATATGGGTGAGACCGATTATCGGCGCTTAAGACTGTCACAACTCGTGCCTGCCCCGCGGTTGGTATTTCGCTATGAATACGACTTTGGCGACGGATGGGATCACGAGATCTTGGTCGAGAAGATCCTGGACGAGGAACCCGGCAAGCACTACCCCGTCTGCCTCGACGGCAAACGCGCCTGTCCGCCGGAGGACGTCGGCGGACTCGGCGGTTACGGTCATTTTCTGAACGTCATGCGCAACCCGAATCACAGAGAGTTTGAGCTCTTGTCGGGATGGATCGGCGGTTCCTTCGATCCGGACAAGTTTGATCTCGGTGACGTTAACACGTTGCTGAGCGCGATGAAGTAGTGCTTTGTCGTGCAGGTGGAAGGCACGTCCTGCATTATCAGGCTCGCCTCTGCACGAAATGCGGAGCGCCATGAAAACGCCATTGACAGCGGTATGATATCGGTTATACCATCGTGCCATGAAAACAGCCATCTCCATGCCAGACACCGTTTTTTCGTTGGCGAACCAGTTTGCGGCAAGCCGGAAGATGACCCGGAGCGCCCTTTTCACCGTAGCCGTTGACGAGTATATTCAACGCCATCGTAAAGAGGACGTGACGCAGAAGTTGAACGCGGTCTACGCGAAGCAGGACTCTTCGCTTGATCCGGTGGTTGCCAAACTCCAGTCCCTGTCATTGCCCAAGGAGGAGTGGTAATGAAGCGGGGTGAAATCTGGTGGGCCACGCTTCCTGATCCGGCCGGCTCGGAGCCGGGACACCGTCGTCCGGTTGTGGTCGTACAGGCAGAGGCGTTCAACAAGAGCGCCATTAAGACCGTTGTCTGCGCCGCCATCACCTCCAATGTGGGACTGTCCGCCGCCCCAGGAAACGTCCGCATAGGAACTCGAGAATCAGGTCTGTCTAAGCCTTCGGTCGTGAATGTTTCTCAACTGACAACACTCGACAAGGTTTTCTTGACTGAGCGCGTCAAAACGCTCGACACGCATACGCTGTGTCTGATCGACGACGGTCTGCGCCTCGCCCTGAATTTATAGTTCACCGAAAGGAAGCCCACATGCACCTCACACGCCGTGATTTCTCGCGCGCCTCGCTGGCCGCGATCCTCGCCACGCAAAGCTCCCCGTTCATCGCCCGCGCCCAGGACGCGAAGAAGTTCCGCGTCGTGCTGATCGGCTCCGGCTGGTGGGGCATGAACATTCTGAACTGCGCGCTCGACACGGGCGCATGTACCCTCGCGGCGCTATGCGACGTCGACGAGCGCATGTTCGCGAAGGCCTGCGAGGCGCTCGACAAGCGGGGCGTGGCCAAGCCCAAGCTCTACAAGGATTTCCGCGAGTGCCTCGCCACGGAAAAACCGGACATCGCGATCGTCGGCACGCCCGACCACTGGCACGCGCTCATCATGATCGAGGCGTGCAAGCAGGGCGCGCACGTCTACGTCGAGAAGCCCATCGGCCACACCATCCTCGAAGGCCGCGCCATGGTCAGCGCCGCCGCGAAGTACGGCCGCGTGGTGCAGGTCGGCACCCACCGCCGCGCCTCGCCGCACAACATCAGCGCGCGCGAGTTCATCCGCTCCGGCAAGGCCGGCAAGATCGGCTTTATCAAGTGCTTCATCACCTACGGCGGCGGCGCCGAGGCGCCGAAGCGCAACACGGAGCCGCCGAAAGGTCTGGACTGGGATTTCTGGTGCGGCCCCGCGCCGCTGCGGCCCTTCTGCGGCGACCTCGAGAACGTCTGGAACGGCGGCATCCACCCGCGCGGCTTCCGCAACTTCATGGACTACGCCAACGGCCAGATCGGCGACTGGGGCATCCACTGGTTCGACCAGGTGCTCTGGATCACGGGCCTCAAGCACCCCGCCTCGTGCCACTCCACCGGCAGCCGCCTGATCCGCGGCCCCGCGGTCCTCACCGCGGCGGAGCAGACCACCGACGCGCCGGACTGCCAGGTCGCGACCTGGACCTTTGCGGACGGGCCCACCGTCGCGTGGGAGCACCGGCTCTTCGCCGGCAACCCGCACGAGAAGGGCGAGAATGTCGGCGTCTACTTCCACGGCGAGAAGGGCGTCTTCCACCTCGGCTGGCAGCAGGGCTGGACCTTCTATCCCGCCAACGGCAACGACCCCGTGCTCCACGAAGAGGCCAAGCTCAATCAGCCCGACGGCCAGAACATCAAGGAACTCTTCGCGGACTTCCTGAACGCCATCCGCACGGGAGCCAAGCCGCTCTGCGACATCGAGGGCGCGCACCGCGCCACCACCATGAGCCTGCTGGGAAACCTCTCGATGAAGCTCGGCCGCAGCGTGGTCTGGGACGGCCTCAAGGAGAGCACCGGCGACGCCGAGGCCGACAAGCTCCTGCGCCGCCCCTACCGCGGCGCGTGGCAGTATCCGACTGTTTCCTGAATGGGCAGAACAGCGGCGGCTCGTGGGGACACTCGCCCTCCAACAGATGTTCTGACCTGGAGTGAGCCGCCACGCTTACTGCTGCTCCGCAACAAAAAAAAAGGACGGGCACGCGCCCGTCCTTCGCATTCACAGATCCCGGCTGAGCAGGCTTACGCCTTCGGGCCTTCGACCTTGGTCGGCTCATCCTTCTTGATGTCGTCGACGATACTCTTGACCTTGTCGTTGGCCAATTGCTCGCCTTCTTCTTTACCCTTCTTGAACTCGCCCAAGCTGCGGCCGAGCGAACGGGCCAGATCCGGCAGTTTCTTGCCGCCGAACAACACCAGAATAATCGCCAGAACGACCAACAGCTCAGTTGGTCCGATATTCATTCCCAAGAAACCGATTGGCATCGTCATACGTTCCTCCTCTTCTTAAATACTCACCCTTTATAGTGACTCGAGATCGCCCGGCGGGCCTCAAGGTCTGCGTCCCGCCGCTTGATCGTCTCGCGCTTGTCTTCCTGGGCCTTACCCCGGCAGACGCCGATCTCCACTTTCACCAGACCTTTTGGAGTCAGGTACATCCTCAACGGTATCAGCGACAGCCCCTTCTGCTCTGACTGCGCCTGTAGCTTACGGATCTCACGCGTGTGCATCAGCAGCCGCCGCGTCCGCAGCGAGTCGTGGTTGAAGCGGTTGCCGAACGCGTAAGGCGGGATCATCACCTGATTCAGAAAGAGCTGCCCGTCCTTCACCTGGGCGTAAGAACCGGTCAGCCCGGCCTCGCCGTTCCGCACCACCTTCACCTCGGTCCCAACCAGCTCGATCCCCGCCTCAACCTTCTCGAGAACAAAATAGTCGTGCAACGCCCTGCGGTTGACCGTCAGATTGCCGCCGTTTCGTTTTTTATTCTCCCCGCTCATGACTCCCGCACACTGCGCCTGCCGCGCAAACACCAAATTATTCGGACCAGCGCGAGTGCGCCGCCTCGGCCCGCGCGATCGCGCCGAAGTCGACCTCGGAGATCAGCAGACCGTCGGCGATTTCGCGCAGCGCGATGTCGCACTTGTCCTCGTCTGCCGACAGCGGCTTCACGTACGGTCTCTCTCCCATATTGAGCTGACGCACGCGTTTCGAAA
>JANYBJ010000109.1 GCA_025360845.1 bacterium | reverse complement strand
CGCCCCCGCTCGACCAGCACCGTGTCCCCCGGCAGTATCCCCGCGTCGATCATCGAATCGCCCTCCACCTTCAACATGAAGGTCGCCTCGGGCCTCGTGATCAGATACTCGTCCAGGCTCATGGTGTCCAGCAGCGACTCCTCGGCCGGCGACGGGAACCCCGCCGCCACGCTGCCCAGCAGCCGCAGCGGACACACCTCGCGGCGGCGCGGCGCCACCAGCCTGCCGGTGTCCGTGCGCTCCAGCACCCCGGCACCGATGAACTTCTTGGCCATGATGGACGCCGTGTTCTTGGAGCGCACGTTGAACAGCGTGCGCAGCTCATCCAGCGTCGGAGCCCGCCCGGTGCGCCGGATGTACTCGTTGAGGACCGGAATGCGCTCGGCTAACTTGGATTGTGGTGACATGCGCACAGTATAGAACTTTTGTACTATATCCCGCAACCGGAATCCGCTATCGTGTTCTCCGTGTCCAGTCCCAGCTTATCGCGCCTTACGCGCTTAACCCGCTTTCCCCTGCTCCATCCTCCGTTCTCTGTCCCCCGTTCCCCATCCCCGCTTGACGCGCTTATCCGGCCTAACGTGCTTCTCCCTACTCCGTCCTCTGTCTTCACTCTCCCCTTCCCGCCCCCCTTCGAAGTTGGACATTCCTTGTTCGATATTGGACATTCTCCCCATGGATACCTACCAAGACTGCACCCTCCTGCATGTGGACGCCGACGGCTTTTTCGCCGGTGTAGAGCAGGCCCTCAACCCCGCCCTGCGCGGCCGCCCCGTGGTCACCGGCGCGGAGCGCGGCATCATCGCCGCCGCCAGCTACGAGGCCAAGGCCCTCGGCATCAAGCGCGGGCTCCAGCTGCATGAGGCCAAGGCTCTCTGCCCCGACCTCGTGATCCTTCCCTCGGACTACGAGGCCTACAGCCTCTACTCCCTGCGCATGCTCGATATCCTCCGCCGCTTCACCCCGCTGGTCGAGGAATACTCCATCGACGAGGCCTTCGCCGACCTCTCCGGCTGCGGCGACGTGCTCGCCTGTCCGCTGGAAACGGTCGCGGAGCGGCTCCGCAACACCGTCTCAAGCGAAATGGGGCTCACGGTTTCCGTCGGGATCAGCCTCACCAAAACGCTTTCCAAACTCTGCTCGAAGTTCCGCAAGCCCAACGGCCAGACCGTCCTCCGCCGCGAACACGTTCCCCTCATGCTGAAGCGGACTCCCGTCGCCAAGGTCTGGGGCATCGGCCCGGCCAGCGCCGCTAAACTCCAAGCCAAGGGCATTGCGACGGCCCTCGACTTCACCCGCATGGACGAAGCCGCCGTCCTGCGCCTCTTGCACAAGCCCGGCCACGAGACCTGGCGCGAACTCCAAGGCCGCCGCGTCTTCCCCCTGGACCTGGAGGGCAAGCGGAGCTACGACAGCATGATGAAGGGCCACACCTTCTCCCCGCCGAGCGACGACCCGCGCCTCGTCTTCTCCGAGGCCCTGCGCAACATGACCAACGCCATAGCCAAGCTGCGGCGCCACGCCCATCTCGCGAGGGAGATCGGCCTTTCCCTGCGCCTCAAGGACTATACCGCACAGACCGCTTGCGCCCCGCTCCCGGCACCCACCGGCCACGACTGCGAGGCCGCACCGTTCCTGCGGGCGCTCTTCGACGCCCTGTTCACCCCCGGCCAGCTTTACCGCTCCACCCTGGTCTGGTTCGGCGGACTCGTTTCCGAGCGCAACCGCCAGCTCGACCTGTTCGAGGAAACCCCGGCCCGCCACGACTACGGCAGGCTCGACGCCGCCGTCGACCGGATCAACGCCCGCTACGGCCAGCACGCGGTAGCCCCCGCCGCCCTGCTCGACCGCAGCCTGAAGCCCTATCACTCCCGCGACGCCGCGCCCGAGCGTTACGGCACGCTGATGCATGGCGAGTCTGCCCGCCACCTCGCCATCCCCCGCATGACCCTCGGCAATCCTGTGTGACCAAGGTGGCCGACAAAGCGGCGGAGGCGTCCACACTGGGGGCGCTTGTGGCGTTCAATGCAAAGGGCTTCGCCGTCCGGTCAAAGCCCTTACCCCAAAGTTGCGGTGGTGAAAAAAATGGCGAGTCCGGATTATGCTGCGGTGACAGCTCTTTCTGTCCGCACCGGTCCTGTAGCGAAAAGTACCGACTAGACCCCCGGTATATTTTCGCCGGGGCGGTGGAACGAGCGGGACTCCAAACGCGCTCGGCGGGGGTCTGGTGTGCGGTTCGCGGATCGATGGACGGACGAATGCCTGTCAGACGCGCTCAATCGCGCCGGTTGCGGCCGCTTCCGATGCGTGCCCGACTGCGTGCGACTGCCTTGCCGTTCGTCCTGCATCAAAATTGAACGGTAGGAACGCGCAAAGACGGACCTGCTTGCCCCAATGTCTGATGCGACTTAAATTTTTTCCGCTGGCAAGGTCTTTGATGGGTGCCCTATCGGCGGTGTGGCTGTTTCGGCGTTTCGGCAAATGTTTCGGCAATGTTTCGGCAAATGTAACGCCGAAACACGTACCGTACCACATCGTAACGGGAAAGACGCAAACAGGCCGATCAAAGCAAAAAACCCCGAAAACATTGGCGTTTTCGAGGCTTTTTCATCTAAAAAACTGGTGGGAGATAGTGGACTCGAACCACCGACCCCTTGCATGTCAAGCAAGTGCTCTAACCAACTGAGCTAATCCCCCTTGTGTCTGAAAAACGTGTGAAATATATTAAAAAGGCACCCCACTTGTCAACTGAACAATCCGTAAAATGGGTAAGCGAGGGAAGCGGGTTAGGCGCGTTAAGCAAGGAAGCAGAGGACTGTGGGGTGAGGCCAGGTAAGCGGGCGACGGAGGCGGTCTCCTGTTCGCCACCTAATTTGAGCTTCGCAGACGCGCCGTTGATCCTTTATGCTGAAGGCTCTTACAACAACACCACAAAGGGACGGCGCATGGAAACGTTTTTTCAGCAGTTCGGCTCAAAGATCAAGGGCGTACTCACGGGGTTCGACCGGATCGTCTTCAAGGGGTGCCTGCGGCATCTGTCGTACGCGGAGGGGGCGGCGAGGTTCCTCGCGCGACGCGGCGTGCTGAACAAGGACTACAAGGCGTGGATGCGGGCGCAGTCGGCGGCGCTGGTCGCCGCCTGCGAGAGGATCGCGCTGGAGCAGACCGGAGTGGGCATCACGCACATCCCCTCGCTGCGCGAGCGCAAGGAGGAACTGGCCCACGCGAGGATGCGCGAGAAGGGAGTGGCGTCCGGGCTGGTCGGCGTGTGGTCCTGCACGGAGTCGTGCCGGACATTCCGGGCGGCGTTCGACCCCGGCGCGGGGCGCCCGCGGCTGTGCCCCGACAACAGCAAGTGCAAACACCTCTACTTCTAACGCACGCCGGCCATAACCAAAGCTAAGTCGATCAGTTTGATTCCGACAAAAGGTGCGATGATGCCACCCATGCCGTAAATGAGCAGATTCCGCTTGAGCAGGCTGTCCGCGCCCGGACATAGGCCAGCATCGCGTCCGAGGCCCCTTTGCGGAAGGAACTGCCGTCGGGGTAGTCGACACCGCTCAACCTCGACTGCGCCGTAAATGGAATGACCAGGGCGCCCGGCGTTTCGCGGGGCGCTTTCGCACCAAGCATCCGCTCCCCGAGTTTCACGATGGATTTCCCCTCAGGCGTCAGATCCCCGAACGATGCGCACATGGCCGCCTCTGCGAGCTGCTCCGCGCCTACACCGGGCAAAGCGTGACTTTCAGTCGCCTGGCGGTCACCCATGGTGATCGTGCCCGTCTTGTCCAGAAGCAAGGTGTCGATGTCGCCCGCCAGTTCGACCGCCTTGCCGCTTTTCGCCAGAACATTGGCCGAGAGGGCCCGGTCCATCCCGGCAAGACCGATAGCCGCGAGCAAAGCGCCAATGGTTGTCGGGATCAGACAGACCAGCAGGGCAATCAAGGTCGGGATCGGCAGGTCCACTCCGAAGTAGCGGCCGATCGGCCAAAGTGCGCCGGTCACCATGAGGAACGCGAGCGTCAGTCCCGCCAAGGTCACGGTCAGAGCGAGTTCGTTGGGCGTCTTTTGCCGGACAGCGCCCTCGACGAGCGCGATCATGCGGTCGAGAAACGATTCGCCGACGCCGGCGGTGATGCGAACGTTGATCTGATCCGAAAGCACGCGCGTACCGCCCGTGACGCCCGAACGGTCGCCGCCCGCCTCACGGACAACGGGCGCGGACTCCCCGGTGATCGCCGACTCGTCGACAGACGCGGCGCCCTCGACCACTTCACCGTCGCTCGGGATAATCTCACCCGCTTTCACGTGGACGATATCGCCCTCGCGCAACTCATCCGAGTTGACAAGCTCTTCACCTCCGGCGAGCGCCCGGCGGGCCAACGTCGCACGCCGGGTTCGCTTCAGCGTGTCCGCCTGCGCCTTGCCGCGAGCCTCGGCCAGGGCTTCAGAAAAGTTGGCGAACAGGACGGTCACCCACAGGATCACTGCCACGGACAATGAATAAAGCAAGGCGCCACGATGTTCGACATAATCCTGGACGCACACGAGGGCCGTCAGCGCCGCACCGACCTCGGTGACAAACATGACGGGGTTTCGCGCCATGAGCCAAGGCTTGAGCATGACCACGGACTGTTTCGCGGCGACCCGCACCAGGGTCTTGTCAAAAAGCGAGGCGCGGCGGGCATGTCTCCGCTCAAGTTTCGCCAGCGTGTTATCACTGTATAGGTCGCTATTGTTCATCGCTGAAACCTTCTTTCGCTCGCTTCCAAACCATGGGCAAGTGCCTTGGCGGCGCGTGAGGACCACTCGCCCTCCACCTCGTGTTCGGACGTGGAGGGCGAACGTCCCCGTGAGCCGCCGCATCGTCTACCTTCCCTGCGCGGACAGGCGCGCTTCCAAATGCTCCCGAGATCGGGCCAAGAACCGCGACCGGCAGAAACAGCAGCGCGCCAATCAGGATGACGCTTCCCAGAATAACCCAGCCGAACAGGGGCGTGTCCGTGCGCAGCGTGCCGACCGTTTCAGGAGTGGGCTTCTTGGCGGCCAGAGAGCCTGCGATCGCCAACGGGAGCAGAATCGGAATAAAACGGGCGAACAGCATGACGATGCCCGTCGCCACATTCCACGGGACGGTGTTGCCTCCCAGACCCGAGAACTCAGATCCGTTATTCGCCGCGGCTGAACTGAACTCGTAAAGGATCTCCGAAAACCCATGCGCTCCGGGGTTATGGACGGTCGCGGCGCCCCACGGGGTCGCGGCGAACAGGGCCGTCCCGCCCAGAATGAAGAGCGGATGAACCAGGAGCGCCAGAAGGGCCAGTTTCATCTCGCGGGTCTCCACTTTCCGGCCCAAGTATTCCGGGGTGCGGCCCACCATCATGCCGCAGATGAACACATTTTGGACATCCTGCGAAGCGAAACGCCTTGTGATCGGCAAGGCTGTTTCTAACGTGGGCTCTGCCCACAACCCGG
>JANYBJ010000098.1 GCA_025360845.1 bacterium | reverse complement strand
GCGCCTGAACGCTGAGCAGGATCGGTCATACGATGTCAGCAAAATCATCAACTGGTGCTTCGACCAGACCAGCTTTGTGCGGCCCGACATGGCGATGATCTGCGACCGCTGGGGGGACATGGAGGTCTACGGACTTTACGGATCGGTCAACCGTCAGCCTTGGCGGCCGGAAGGCGGAGGGTATGCCTTTGCGATGAACACGTTCGCCATGGCCTGGCCGCTGGTGCCGCTGGTCCGATATGACAGCCGCTATGCGCGCGCTATCGGCAAGTGGATGGTGAATGCGACGTCGGCGGCGCGCTATTTCTATGCGAATGCGACGTCGGCGGACCGGCAGAGTTGCGCAGGGTGGAAAGGCGACCCTGATGCCGTCATCGCGTATGAGGGCATCCGTTACAAATGGTGGAACGACGAAGGGGATCGTGTCATTGTGGGCGGAGACCCGACCCGCGAAAAATGGCCGTTCATGACCGATTTCGGCATTTACGGCTCGGCCCTGGTCGGCGTGTTCGGGAGCATTGTGAAGACCACGGAAATTCAAGGTGTTTTGCAACTGGACTGCCTGGCGACGGACTTCTACCGCGCGAAAGCCTATCCGACCTATCTCTACTACAATCCGTTTGCTGAGAAGAAGACGATAAAACTGGACGTCGGTTTGAAGCGCGTGGATCTTTACGATGCGGTGTCCAAGCAATTCATCGCGAGAAAAGTGAAGGGAACGGCAAAGGTTAAATTGCCGGCGGACAGTGCGATGCTGCTTGTTTTGGCGCCTGCCGGAGGCAAGCAGAGTCGTGATGGTAAGAAGTTCTTGGTCGATGGTGTGATTGTGGATTACGAAGGGGCTACGTCTGACCGGCCGGTGCGGTGAGAAGATCGGCGACAAGGTCTTCCATGATCCGCCTGCCGCCCGCTATACGACCTGCGTGTGGCTTTACCAATGGTAGAAAGCGGTTACTGGCCGAGAACGTGTCACGGTTGTTTCATGTAAGGAATAAAGCGGATGGCGAATAAATGGAGTCAAATGGCTCCCGCGTTTTGGCTCACCGGACGTGTGATTGCTGCCGCCGGTTGGCTTCAGGCCGCGCCGATCGCGTGGCAGCCGGTCCGCGATGTGGCCGGCGACACCGATGTCGCCACCAACGGGACGGTTGTCAGGGCCTGCACCTTCGCCACGGGCAACAGCCCGGTGGTCAACGGCGTGGCTTTTCACCCGTTCGGCGAAACCCAGTCGCTTGGCCAGGGGTTTGCCGGCTACTACACCCATCCGTCATTTTCACAGGCGTACAACCAGATGTTGACGGGCGGCATGCAGGACACGGCGCATCTCGATGCGGCCACGCCGCAGCGGCTGACGCTGAAGGGACTGACGCCTGGGCGCAAGTACCAGATCCAGCTTTGGGTGGCCGACAACAGGACCTGGCAGGGGCTGAACCCGCCGTTTGCCTCTGGGGCCCAGACGGTGCGCGGTTCAGCGGATGACGTGAACGTGCCCACACTGAAGTGGCAGGGCGGACCGTCGGGCAACACGGCGCAGTTCGTCATCGGCACGTTCACGGCGGATGCGAAGAAGCAGACGCTCGTGCTGACGCCGGCCGCCGGATTTTTCAACGGGCGGAACTGGTTCAGCAGCCAGCTCAACGCGTTTGTGCTGTCCGACCTTTCGCCCGGCACGCCGCCGGCACAGGCGGTCGAGGCAGCCAAGGCGACTCAGGAGTTCAAGGTCGTTGGAACGCTTGAAGACTGCAACGTCGTATGGGACAGCCCGAGCGAGGACTCCTTCGGCTCGATGCCGCTGGGCAACGGCGACGTCGGCGTTAACGTCTGGGTCGAGGAGAGCGGCGACATCGTGTTCTACGTCAGCAAGGTGGATGCGTTCGACTCCGGACACCTGCTGCCGAAACTCGGACGCGTAAGGCTGCGGTTGAATCCGGCGTTGTCGGTTGACGATTTTCAGCTGGCCCTGACCTTGCGCGACGGCGCTGTCGTGGTCAAGGCCGGAGGCGTCGATCTGCATGTCTGGGTCGACGCGAACAGCCCCGTGATCCGCGTAACCGGCTCGAGCGCTTCGCCCGTGGATGCGGTGGTGAGCTTCGAGACGCTGCGCGACTGTGCGGAGCAGGATGATCAGGCCGCCCGTTTGGCTTGGGGCTACCGCAACACCGCGTCTGACTGGATGGGACGCGTCCGCGCGCAGAACACGCCTGAGTTTTCCGCAAAGGTCAAAGACCCGATCCTGAACCGCACCTCCGGCTGCCGCCTGAGCGGAGAGGGCTTCGCCCGCGACGGCAAGCGGGCTCTGAGGTGCGGCGGCACACGGAAGCTGGACCTGTCGGTGCGCGTGCTCTCCAGCCAGACCGCGACCCTGCCGGAATGGTTCGCGGAACTCGATCAGCCGGTGCGGTCGGACTGGAGCGCGCATCAGGCTTGGTGGAAGGCGTTTTGGGAGCGCAGCCACATCTTCGTCAGCCGGTGTGGCGCGGGCCCGTATCATCTTGATCAGTGCCGCTTCACCCAATTTCCACAAGGCTCGAAAGCCTATGAGGGGCATAAACAGATCGATGCCGCCTTCAACGCCTTCCAGCTCAGCCAGCGGTATGCGCTGGAGCGGTTCTGCGAGGCTGCCGCCAGCCGCGGCGCCGTGCCGCCGCCTTACAACGGCTCGATCTTCACCATGGACATGCCGGCCGGCGTGATGGGGTTCGACGCGCCCAAGGGGAGCCCGGTTTCGCCCGACGGCCGCGACTGGGCCAACCTTTCTTTCATGTGGCAGAACACCCGGCATCCCTACTGGTCGATGGCGACGCGCGGCGACTACGACACGCTTCGCCCCGGCATGCAGTTTGTGCGCGACGGGCTGGAGCTCTGCCGCGACCGCTGCAAAAAGATTTTCGGTTTCGACGGGGCCTTCATCATGGAGGCGAGCTGGTGGCATAATGTCGGCGTCTTCAATTGGGACGGCATGCCTGGACACCTGCGCTACCACCAGCTCGCCACCATCGAGACGCCGGCGATCATGTGCGAGTACTACGAACACACTCGGGAGCGGAAGTTTCTGGACGAGGTCCTGCTGCCGTGCGCCGACGACTTCATCGCCTACTACGCGAACCGCTTTCCGAAGCGCGACGCCAACGGCAAGATGCTCATGGAAGGGGTCGGCTGTGCCGAGACCTACCAGGGCGTGACCAATCCTTGCACCGAGATCGGCTGCCTGAAGTTCCTGCTGGGCAAGCTGCTCTCCTTCGAGATTGACGCGGCCCGCCGCAACCGGTGGAGCCAGCTGCTGGCCGCGATGCCGGACGTGCCGGTGCGCCGGATCTGCGGCATGGACCTGCTCGCCGTGGGCGACGTGTACGAACCCGGCCGCACCGACT
Organism: bacterium; assembly: GCA_025360845.1. Classification (GTDB taxonomy): domain Bacteria; phylum Verrucomicrobiota; class Kiritimatiellia; order RFP12; family UBA1067; genus JAHFSX01. Next base: position 46,175 of record JANYBJ010000098.1, on the reverse strand, counting down.
GCGAGACCCCGGAGCTGTATTCGGTCTATCCGTTCCGCCAGGCGTGGCTCGGGACACCGGCGAAACTCGCGCTGGCCCGGCAGTCTTTCCATGTCCGCAACGTCAGCCTCGACGGCACGGACGATCAGCAGCCGGTGGAAACCGGCGGCTGGCAGTCCGCCCCGGTGCAGGCTGCCTACCTCGGCCTGCCGCGCGAGGCGGCTCGTTTAGCCAGCATCAACTTCAACGACACGTTCATCAAGTGGTGCGAGAACGTCGACCCGAACGCCCCGTTCCCGAGCCGCCCGCGCGCCCGCTTCCCGGCCTTCTGGGAGTGCAAGATGGACGGCACGCCGGACAACGACCACGGCGCGAACTCCGTCAACGCGTTGCAGAGCATGCTCCTTCAGAGCGACGGCAAGAAGATCCTGCTGCTGCCCGCCTGGCCCGAGGACTGGGACGTGTCGTTCAAGCTGTGCGCACCCGGCAACACCGCCGTCGAGTGCGAATACCGCGACGGCAAGGTGCAGTCGCTGAAGGTGACGCCGAAATCGCGCACGGCTGACATCGTAGACCTGTCGACTCCCGAGGCCCGCATCCGCACGCTGGTCAGCGTCGCCTGTGCCGACCGCAACTACCTCTTCAGTCTTCCGCCGATGCTCGACGCCCAGCCGAAGCCGGGGCCGGCCACAGCCGCGTGGCTGAAGCAGTACGGCGAATGCCTGGACGGCACGCGCCCGGGACCATGGACCAACTGCCTGGTCAAGGGCGCCACCGTCTACGCCTTCGGGTTCGACGGCCGCGAGCCGCCCGCGCCGCCGGTGCCGGCGAAACTCGTGACGCGCGCGGTTCTGGCCAAGGGCGAGCCGGTCGCGATCCATAAGCTGTTGTACGACCAGCCGCTCGACGCGCTGCTGCTGTCCGCGCCTTCGGCCGGATCGCTGACTGCAGGCCGGCTGGCGGAGAACGGCGTGATCGCCTTCGCCGCCGAAGCGACGTTTGACCGCGTGGAGTTCACCATCGAGAATCCGGGGCACCGCCGTGGACGGGGCAAGGCGTTCAAGCTTCACGCGCAGTCGTCAGACGGAACGTGGCGGGTGGCCCATCAGGGCAACGTCTTCGGCTCAATCTACGCCAAGCGGTTCGCGCCGGTATGCGCCCGCGCCGTGCGTCTCGAGATCGATGCGCCGGTGAAGCGGCTGGATGTCTTTCCCACGGCAATCCTTCCGTCGGGACGGTGATCGTTGAGGCTGCTCGGGCAGTCGGTGCTGTGGCGGATGAACAAGCCGGGAACCTCCCGGCGCGCGTTCGGCCAGTGCTTCCAAAGGGAGGCGGACGCAGACTGCAACACCGCCCGGATGTCCGCTTCGCTCGCGCTGCCGAACGGACCATTTTGACACAGCAATTCTACATTTGGCTTGGGCCGCCATGAAAGAATGCCCTTACGGGCACACTACAAACGGATTTCCCCGAGATCTCTTGCGTTCGTAGTGGCGCCGTGAGTCGCTTCCTTGCCAAATTTAGAATTGCTGATTTTGACAACTGATCTGTTGACGATGCGCGGCATAAATGCTACATATAGAATCTAATTCTACAAGTGGAGTATTGGTATGCGAGTAAAACCCGGTAGCGAAGGCGGCGTTCCCGGCCTCTCCCGTGGGCTGGCGACGCTGGAGTATCTTTGCAGCCACAGCGGCGGAGCACGCATCCGCACGGTGGCGGAGGCGCTGGGTGTGCCGGACAACACGATGATCCGCATCCTGGGGACGCTCGCCGAGCACGGGTACGTTGAGCGTGATCCGGATTCTTTGCATTATCTGCCGACACGTAAAGTGGTGACGCTCGCCGGTAAGATGGCGGATGATCGTCATCTGATCACATGCGCTTTGGGGCCGATGCGCGACTTGCGCGATAAGGTGTCAGAGACGGTTTTGCTGGCAGTCTGGGACAGGACCTCGTCGGTGATCGTCGAGCAGGTCCAGTCGCATAACACGTTCCGTTTCGTTTGCGATTACGGTCACCGGCCGACCCTGCACGTGTCTGCCTCGCCCAAGGCGATCATCGCGTTTCTTCCCGAGGCGGAGCAAAAGCGGGCTTTGGAAGGCTACATCTTCAAGAAATACACCGAGCACACGATCACGACGCGTACCGCCTTTGAAAAGGAACTTCAAGCCATTCGTAAACGGGGGTATGCCTTTGACCTGCACGAAGAGGTCAACGGCATGCTTTGCGCCGCCGCTCCCGTCTTTAACCGGGAGAGGCGCCCGATCGCCTCGGTGACGGTGACCGGGCCCGACAACCGGATTGACATGAAGAGAGAACTTCCCGTGATCGCGTCAGCCACGAAGGCGTGCGCGGATGAGATCACGCGGTGTTACACAGATGGGTTAACAGAGAAGACCTAAAGTAATCAAGCGCGACCAAAATCACAAACGAAAGGAAAACGATGAAGACAACACAACGGGTTATCATCAGCGTCTTGTTGGCAGCATGGTCCGGGTATGCGCGGGGGCAGGAAGCGGATGTCGCGAAACTGAAAACGTTCGGCACGATGGGCAAGGAGGTCCGCGCGCTGAAGGGCGACACGGAGGCGGAGTTGTTCCGCCACGAAGGCAAAGGCTGTCTGACGCACATGTGGTTTGGAGGCGGCTGGAAGAACTGCGACAAGACGCGGCTCCGCGTGTATGTGGACGGCGAGCCCAAGGCCTCGATCGACATGGAACTCTATATGGGGCACGGCATCGGCTTTGGGGACGACTTCGCGCCCTGGGGCGTCGCGCGGATCGGCAAGATGGGGACAGGCACCAGCGTTTATAACACCTACCGCATCCCTTTCGGCACCGGCGTCCGCGTGACGGCGCAGCGTTCGCCCGACGCGGATGACGCGCCGGAGTTCTGGTGGATCATCCGGGGAACGGAAAATCTGCCGGTGACTGTTGGCGGCGTGACCTTGCCCGGCAAGGCCCGCCTGAAGCTGTACAAATTGGAGAACCACACCGCGCAGCCGCTGGAGGAGTTCGCGCTCTGCGATGTGCAGGGCAACGGGGCGCTTTATCAGGTGACCATGGCGGCGAAAGGGTTGCGGAAGAGCGAAAAAGACCAGTGGAAAGACCTTAGTTTCATGGAGGCCTGCATGCGGGCCTATATCGGCGGCGCCAAGACGCCGCTCATGCTGTCCTCGGGTTTGGAGGATTATTTTCTCGGCACGTACTACTTCAACAAAGGCCGCTACGCCTCGCCTGTTGCGGGCCTGACGCACTTTAACGTTGCGGAAAACGAGTTCTCTGCCTATCGCTTTCACGAGGACGATCCGGTGTTCTTTGAAAAGGGTCTGCGCCTGACCTGCCGGTGCGGCGAGAAAATCGGCGACAAGGTCTTCCATGATCCGCCTGCCGCCCGCTATACGACCTACGTGTGGCTTTACCAATGGTAAATAGCGAGCCATGCGGGATAGGTCTTATTTATCATAGAAATATCATCGCTAAGAATTGACTTTTCTATGATTTTATTCTAGGCTCTTGCCATGTACTTCAAAAGAAAGAGTGATTTGGCGCGAATTGAGCGTCTCCTGCGGAGTTTTCCGGTCACGGCGATCTTGGGTCCCCGGCAGTCCGGAAAAACGACGCTGGCCCGCGAGTTCAAGGCCAACCACTCTTTCGACTTCGAGAACCCAAGAGATCTGGCGTTCTTTTCGGAGCCGATGCTCGCTTTGGACAGGCTTTCGGGGTTAGTTGTCATCGATGAAGTCCAGCGGGTTCCGGAACTTTTCCCCGTTATCAGGCATGTGGTTGACTCGCGAAAGGATTTGCGGTTCCTGATTCTTGGCAGCGCGTCCCGCGACCTCATCCGGCAATCCTCGGAGTCGCTTGCCGGACGCATCGCGTATCATGAGCTTGGCGGCTTCCGGCTGACGGATGTCGGCGCGGAGCATTGGCGTTCGCTTTGGCTGCGAGGGGGTCTGCCGCGCGCCTATGCTGCCGCGACGGATGCCGACAGCCGGCTCTGGCGCGAACAGTATGTTGCGACGTTTCTGGAGCGTGATATTCCGCAACTGGGGATTACCATTCCTGCTGCGACGCTGCGCCGTTTTTGGCTGATGCTGTGCCACTATCACGGACAGGTCATCAACTATGCGGAGTTCTCGCGGTCCTTCGGCGTGTCGGACATGACCATCCGCAGGTATTTGGAGATTCTGGAGGGAACGTTCATGGTCAGGCTGCTGCAGCCTTGGCATTCAAATGCTGGAAAGCGCCTGGTGAAGCGGCCCAAGGTCTATCTGCGCGATTCCGGTCTGCTGCATACGCTGCTGTCCGTGACTTCGGAACAGGAGTTGAGCACGCACAGCAAGCTGGGCGCCTCATGGGAGGGGTTTGCCGTGGAATGCGCGAGCCGCTGTCTTGGAAAAAGAAACGAGGAGCTATCTTTCTGGGCCACCCATGCGGGGGCCGAAGTCGACCTCTTGTGGCAGGCGCGGGGCAGCAATCTTGCGATCGAAGTCAAGTATGCGGATGCGCCGCGTCTGACCCCCTCCATGGCCAGCGCCATTCACGATCTGGAGCTGAAACACCTGTGGGTTGTTTACCCTGGCGAAAGGTCCTATCCGCTTTCGGATAAAATCACGGTTCTTCCGCTGACGGAATTGGACGCGACGTTTGCAGCGAGAGGATCCGTTGTTTTTTGAAAAGGGGCACCTTATGCTGAATAAATGTATACACCTCTCGTTCTTGGTCTGGCTTTGCGGATTACCCGCGCTGGCCGCCGACCTGTTTGTTTCGCCTGTGGGGAAGGACTCGAATCCCGGCACGGTGGCGTCACCGTTCCAGACGCTAGGCGCTGCCCGCGACGCCGCCCGCAAGGTGGCCGGCAAGGAGACGGTGACCGTCCATGTCGCCGATGGCGTGTACTACCTGCCGGAAACCCTGGTTTTCTCTCCCGCTGATTCGGGCACGGCGATGCATCCGGTGACGTATGAAGCGGTGAGGGAGGGCGGCGCGGCCATCAGCGGCGGACTCAAACTCAGCCTGAAGTGGACGCCGTACCGCGACGGCATCTTCCAGGCGGCGACGCCCGCCGGGCTGGCGATTGACCAGATGTTCGTCAACGGCGCCTGCCAGCGCATGGCGCGCTATCCGAACTTCGACGCCGCCAAGACGACCGCCGCATACCAGGGTTTTGCCGCGGACGCCTTTTCCAAGGAGCGCGCCGCCCGTTGGGCCGATCCTGCCGGCGGCTACATCCACGCCATGCACGCCCACCTCTGGGGCGGCTACCATTACCGCATCACCGGCAAGAATGCCGACGGCAGCGTGGTGTACGAAGGCGGCTGGCAGAACAACCGGCAGATGGGGATGCATCCGGAATTCCGCATGGTGGAGAACATTTTCGAGGAGCTCGACGCGCCCGGCGAATGGTTCCACAATGCCAAGACAGGCACGCTCTATTTCATGCCGGAGCCGGGCGCCGATCTCGCCTCCGTTGCAGTGGAGGTGGTCCGGCTGCGCCACCTCGTTGAGTTCCGGGGTACGGCAGAAGCTCCCGTGCGCTTCATCACATTGAAGGGGTTTGCCTTCCGTCACGCGGCCCGCACCTTCATGGACAACCGGGAGCCGCTGCTGCGCTCTGACTGGACGATCTACCGTGGCGGCGCGGTGCTGCTCACCGGCACGGAGGACGTGCGCATCCTCGACGGCGAGTTCGACCAGCCCGGCGGCAACGCGGTGTTCGTCAACCATTACAACCGCAGGGCTTTTATCAAGGGCTGCCACATCCACGACGCCGGCGCCAGCGGCGTCTGTTTCGTCGGCGACCCCAAGGCCGTGCGCAACCCGCTTTTCGAGTACGGTCAGACGCAGGACCTCGCCAAGATCGACCGCACCCCCGGCCCGCAGACCGACAACCACCCGGCCGACTGCGCGGTGGAAGACTGCCTCATCCACGGCATCGGGCGCGTCGAGCGCCAGCCGGCGGGCGTGCAGATCTCCATGTCCATGGGGATCACTGTGCGCGACTGTTCGATCTACGACTGTGCGCGTGCCGGCATCAACATCAACGAGGGCACCTGGGGCGGGCATCTGATTGAGCGCTGCGACATCTTCGGTACCGTGCTCGAGACGGGCGACCACGGCTGCTTCAACTCTTGGGGGCGCGACCGCTACTGGGCGAGCAACCACCGCGGCGTCTCCATGCCCGAGGTGAAGAAAGACCCGAAGCTGCCGTTCCTCGATGCGATGAAGACAACCGTAATCCGTGACAGCCGCTGGCGTTGCGACCATGGCTGGGACATTGATCTCGATGACGGTTCGTCGAACTACGAGATATATAACAACCTTTTACTCCACGGAGGGCTCAAGTTCCGTGAGGGCTACGGGCGCAAGGCCTACAACAACGTCATGGTCAACTGCGGCTTCCATCCCCACGTTTGGTTCGATGACAGCGGCGATTCGTTCCACTCCAACATCGTGATGGCGGCCCATGCTGACATCGGCATGTCCGGCGGATGGGGAAAGTGCGTGGACGGCAACCTGTTCGCCTCCGCCGCGGATCTGGCCAAAGCCAGAAGCTCTGGTTGTGATGTCCGGTCGCTGGCAGGCGACCCGCTGTTCGTGGACCCCGCCAAGGGTGATTTCCGCGTCAAGGACGGCTCCCCGGCGCTGAAGCTCGGCTTCGAGAATTTCCCGATGGATCAGTTCGGCGTGAAGAAACCGTCGCTCAAGGCGCTTGCGAAAACACCGGTCATTCCCACGGCGGCAATTGATGCGAAGGTCGCCGTGATCCCTTCGTCAAGCCCCCGGAAACTTTTCTGGCTCGGCGCTCCGCTGCACGGGTTGACGGGCGAGGAGTTTTCCGCCTTCGGCGTCAGTAGGGCGGATGGAGGCGTGCAGCTTGTCGAGGTGCCCACCGGTTCATCTGCCGCGCGGGCCGGGTTGAAGTCGAACGACCTGATCCAGGGCGTCAATGGCCGCCAGGTTTCCGGAACGGGCCAGATGTTTGCCGCCCTCAACGAGGCCGGCGATGCTCCCCTCAAAGTCCGGGTGGTTCGCAACCAGCAGCCGTCTGAGCTTAGCCTGCCTCCCGTGCCGTTCATCGCCACCGAATCCGCGGCAGCGGCTGGCGAATTCACCAAGCTCGCCCTCCCGAAACAAGCAACCGGCGTGGTCACGGCCAATCAGCAGACCCAGAATGATCCGGTGAGCGTCCTGACCGATGGCAACCTCGCCAGGGCTTATGGCCCGGTCTTCAGCAACGGCATCCGCAACGGGGCCTACAAAATGGATCTCGGGTCGGTCAAACCGGTTGCAGCCATCACGTCCTGGTCGTTCAACCAGAACGGCAACCGCGGGCGGCAGGTCGTCACGCTTTACGGCAGCAGCTCCGCCACAGATCCCGGGTGGGGCACGGCGGACAAGTCCCGCTTCACCCCGCTCGGTACCCTCGACACGGCTTCGGTTTCCGCCGCGGATTTCCTTGCCACGTCCTTGCATGCCCAGCTTGGAAAATCGCTCGGCTCCTTCCGCTGGATAGTCTGGGAATCCGACACCGTCAACGAGGCTCCGGCGGAAAACACCGCCTGGCAGGAATTCGCCGTCGAAACAACCCCATGAGAAGGCAGAGGGGTCGTAGCTAAAAATTCAATAATTGAGGTCATTGCTTCTTTTCTCCAAGGATTCGGAGCGTCTTGCGGTACGCCTTGGCGAGCGCTTTATCCTCTGTCAGCATCTTCCGGATGCGTATCGCAGCCTGGGAGACCGAGGCCGAGCTAATATCAGTATATCCGCCCAGTCCTTCAGCGTCAGGCCGCAGCGCACCCGTCCGATGTAAAGTGCCAGGTCCCGTCCCCAGTCACCATAGCGGTTGACAAAGTCTTCCCAGTGTTCGCCCCGGACGCTGGCGACTGCTGCCGTCACCTCCGGGAATGGCAGCAGCCTCCTCCAGTCCCTCTCGTTCGTGTTCTCACCCATGCATGTCAGGACCTGCTTGCGCAGTTTAGCGATGAATTCAGCACTGCCGACGGCCACCGCAGTTGAGAGTTTGGCGAAAGCTCCTTCCACAAGTGGACATACAGCGAGCACTCCACAGCCCAGGACCCTTCGTTGTCGATCGGGACGCTTTTGAAGCGGGACAGGAAAAGCGCCCCCGCGCAGCCATGCTTGATGTTGTGCCAGACACCGTAGCTGGTGTTCAGCCACTGCAGCGCACGGCTGACATTCCCTTCAGGCGCTTCGATCAGCACAGGTGGTAATGGTTCCCCGTCAGCACATACGCATGGAGGATGATGCGGTAGCGACTGACCAGACCTTCCAGCAGTTCGACAAAATGCTCCCGGTCGCGGTCCGTATGGAAAATCGCCCGCCTCCCAAGCCCCCGGGCCGTGATGTGGTACCATCCGCCGGGCCTGTGATGTCGTAATGGTCTTAGCATATGTTTACGTTAGCAGAAATGCCCGTCCGAAGCAATCTAAATTGTTGAATTTTTAGCTACGACCCCTCTGCCGCGTCGTTGAACGTTTGAACTCTCAACGTGCATCACTTGTACCCCAGGGCATCAAGCTGCTGCTCGAAGTCGGCGGGGAGCGGGGCGGCCGGCTGGGAGACGTCTTTGCCCGCGTAGCGCAGCAGGTTGAGCAGGAGCCGCCCGGCGACGGGGTTGGTCGCCAAGGTTTCGCGGATGCGCAGCGTGTTCAGGATGAACCGGCCCTGACCCAACGGGTACACGGACACCAGCAGCCCAGATTCATAGCCTTGCGAAGCTTTATTGGAGCCCGCGACCGCTTCAGCGGGCGGCTCCTGGCCGGCGTAAAGCGCGTCGGGGATGAGGTCGCCGTAGAAGGTGTAATCCATGAGTCCGCCGGACTGGAGTCCCTCGAAAATCGGATGCGACTTGGCCCAATCGTCCTTGAGGTAGAGCCAACTCCATATCCTGGCCAGGGTTCCTTTTTTGGCCAGTGGCAGCCAGGCTGTCGGCTGCTCCGCCCGCGCGAACACGTCGGGCGAAAGGAAGACGGCGGTGGAGCCGGCCGCGAGCCGCTTCGCCAGTTCGCGGAACGCCGCCGCGCCGCCGGGGACCGCCGGCTTGGAGGAGGCGAGGATGACCTCGCGCTTGCCTGCGGCGTCGGGCGCGAAGGGGCGCGTGCGGACGCCGTGGCCGGTCAGCCACTGCGCCAGCACCGGATCGTCGCCCCACAGGACGACTTCGGTTGCGACAGGCGGCAGTTCGGCCGGGTCGCTCACGCAGAACGCCGTCTGGCCGCCTGCGGCCGCCGCGCCGCGCTCGAACGTGGCGAGGAAGCGGTATTCGCCGGCGGGGCCGTCGATCACGACATCCTCGGAGAACCAGAGCTTGGCGAACGGCGGCTCGGCGGACGCGGGGTCGCGCTTGGGGATCGTGACCGTGATCGTTTTGTCCATGACGCGGGCCAGGCCGGGGCCGATCACCTGCAGACGCGCGGGATACTCGCCGGGCGCGAGCGTGTCCTCGTCGGTCAGCGCGGCCTCCAGGTGGACCTTGCCCCCGCGGGCCAGGTGCGCCGGCTCGGCGAACAGGCACCAGCGCAGCGGATACCACGCGTCGAACATCGCGTCGATCGTGCCGGGCTTCAGCTCGCGGAAGAGCGTGGTGAGGCCCTCGCCGCAGAACACGTGGTCGGTCCCGCCCGTCAGGCTGTAGGCCACGATGCGGGGGTTGGAGCGGATCGCGTTGAGCCCGAGCGTGCGCTGGCCGGCCATCTTCTTGAGGCTCTCCATGAAGAAGTCCTCTGGCCGGGCGAACAGCTCGTCCATGCGCCACTGCTGCCAGTCGTTCATGAAGCGGTCGAGCTTGTCCTTGAGGTACCTGGCGTCTTCGAGCTTCTCCGCGCCCTCCTGCTCGTAGTGGCGTGCGGCGCGCCACAGATCGACCGCGCTGCCGATGCCGTACTCCGAGAGGAAGAGGGGCTTGCCGCCGCCGCCGTCGCGCGTCCGCAGCGACTGGATGTCTCCCGGCGAGTGGGGGACGCGCGGGTAGCAGTGGTAGTCGCCCACGGAATTCTCCCAGACCGCGGAGCCGGGATTCGACAGTGTGCCCGCCGCCAGGGCTGTGCTGTTTGCGTCGGGGTTTTTGTCATCGGTGTAGCGTGTGAACGCCGCTGCGGCAGGTGCGGCGGCCACGGGCATCCAGCCGTAACTCCACACGCCGTTGGGGTTGGCCTTGTCGGAGAAGTCGGCGGTGGCGTCGTAGGTTTTCTTGGCGGTCTTCAGCGTGAGGGTCAGTCCCGTCGTGTCGGCGCCGTAGCTGCCGTTGCCCGCGCCGACGACGCCGTCGATGGTGTCGCCCTGCGCGACGGTGACCTTTTTGGAGAAGGGGGCCTCGTTCGGCGAGCCGTTCAGGTTCAGGAGCCCGTCGAACAGCGGCTGCCCGTTGTGCAGGAGGTGGACATCGGTCGTGGCTTTTTCGGACAAGCCGATGAACTTGCCGGCGACTTCAACCTCACCGGCCTCGGGGGCGGTCCAGCGGATCGCGCTGAACTCGTTTGCGGGGCCGGGGTGGAGCGCCAGATGTCCGGCCGGCCAGGTGATGCCCAGCGTGCGGACGGTGTTGGCCGAGGTGTTGACCGACACCCAGGGCTCTGCCGCCGCCCTGATCGACCACATGCTGAAACAGGCGGCGTCGCCGATCGTGCCGCGCAAGGAGGGGCAGAGGTAGATGTCCCAGCGCCCGCTGTTCAGCAGCACCATCCGGTCCGGGTCGAGCGAGCGCACCAGCGGCAGCATGGCGACGGCGTGCTGAAAGACCGGATCATCCCGCGTCTCGTTCAGCAGCCCCCAGATCACGACGCTCGGATGGTTGCGGTCGCGCCGGACCAGTTCGCTTACGCCGGCATCAAACCGCTCGGGCATTTTCGGAGAGAATTCGATGGGGAAGGAGGCGTAGGACTCTTCGTAGACCAGAAGCCCGATCTCGTCGCACAGGTCGAGCTGCATCCGCGTGGCACCGCCCCAGATGAAGCGGACGCCGTTGAAGCCCATCACCTTCAGGTTGAGCAGGTCGCGCCGCAGCATATCGGGGTCGCGGGGAAACTGTTGGCCGATGGGAAAATGGTTACAGGTGTGGGTGCTCTTCAGATACATCCGTTTTCCGTTGAAGCGGAAAAAGCCGTCCGTGAAACGGAAGTCGCGGAACCCGCAGCGCACCGACTGCTCCGCGAAAGAAGTGGAGCCTGACGTGCCGAGCCGGACCGTGACGCGGTAGAGGTAGGGGTCGTTCAGGTTCCAGACGTGAGGCGTGCCGACAGCCAGCTCGGTCTTGACCTGCGAGACGCCGGGCGGGAGATCGCGATCCAGATGCAGCGTGGCGGTTGTCTCCCCGCTCCGGGCCGAGGACACGGTGATGTCGAAGCTGCCTTTCTTTGCTGCGGCCGCGGCGTTGCGCACCTCGGTCTGGATGCGGATCACGCCCTCCTTAGAGTCGTAAACGGCAGCGGCGAAGAGGTCGGACGGATAGACCTCGGGCACGCAGAGCAGCTCCACCGAATCGGTGATGCCGCCGTGATTGAACGAGGAGCCCGCATTGAAAACCGGGACCTTGCAGCGCCGGGCCGTCTGAGCCAGCGCGATGCCGTCGATCGGCGCTTGCGTGGGGTTCAGCACGCGGACGGTCAGCAGGTTTTTCGCGCCCGGCTTGAGCGCGTCCGTCACGTCGATGACGAACGGCGTTTCGCCGCCCTCGTGGCCGCCCACTTTCGTGCCGTTGAGCCAGACGTCGGCCAGATAGTCCACCTGCCAGAAGCGCAAGAGGGTGCGTCCGCCGGCGTGCGGATTATTCGGCGCGTCGAACTCGCGCGTGTACCAGACGACGCCGTGGTACTCCGGGAAAGCCTCTTGGATGATCCACGGCACCTTGGCCGTCTTGGCGCCTTCGAGCTGCGCCTTCTCAAACCACTTCTGTTCGCGGCCGACGTTCGTCGGGTCCGTGGCCAGCGACCAGGTCCCGTCGAGCGACAGGACCGCGGTTGCGGTCTGTCCGCCTTGGGCGAAGGCCGTCGCAACGGCCATGGAGAGGGAGAGCGCTCCGTACTTGAGCAGATGTTTTATCATCGATTCCTTACTTTACCAAGGTTGGCGTATTGTCGGTTGCCAGATTCATCACGATGCGGAACCCGACTGCCTGGTGGCTGTCACCGGGGTCCCACCCGCGGCGCATGCCCGCGCGCAGGCTGAACGGCTCATCCCCATATGCTCCGCCGCGCATGATGCGGCCCCCTCCAGAGGTCGCCCCTTCAGGATCCGTGTCCGCAGACGTGCCCAGATCCGGTATCGCCCAATCCAAACAGACCTCGAGGACGTTTCCAAGCATGTCGTAGAGGCCCCAGGCGTTCGGCAGATAGGAGCCCACGGCGGCGGTTCCCTCCGTGGGCGGACAATCCAGCGACGTGCCGCCTCTGCCGGGCTCGTGCCAGGTGCCGCTGATATTATAACAGCCGCCGTTGTACTTGTAGCGCCCCATCTGATTTAGATTCGCATCGGCCGCATTTTTGGCCACGGTCAGCGACGCGCCCGAGTACAGGGGCGCCGCGGTCCCCGCGCGGCAGGCGTACTCCCACTGCGCCTCGGTCGGCAGGTCAAAGCCTGCGAGCCCTGTCTTTTTCTGGAGGCGCCACAGGAAGGAGCCTTCCGCCGGCTCGGTCATCGGCCAATTGCCCCCGCGGAAGGAGTTGTAGCAGACGGATTCCAGCGGCCGCGACAGCCGGGTTGCCGCATTCGTGAAAGCCCCTGCCGCCGTGCCCATCACCTTGAGCCACTGCCCCTGCGTTACCTCAAAGACCCCGGCATAGTAGTCTTGCGTCAAGGTGACCGTGTGTCGGGTCTCTGGCAACAGCCAGTCGATCGCGCCGCGACCGACCTCTTCGGCGGGCGAACCCATGGTGAACACGCCGTTCTCAGGAGCCGCCTCGCGCGTTCTGATCCGCCGCATCACCAGGCGCGAAGTCTTGTTCAGCGGATTGGCCAGCCCGCCGTCTGGCAAGGCCGCAAGACTGTCGTAGTATTTCACGGGATAGCGCGAGGCGCCGGCGCCTTCCGACAGGTCAATCACTGCGTAGAGCGGCGGAGCGCTTGTCTGCAAAGAGGTTGCTTTGCTGGTGGCTGGCGCGGCGGTCACGGGGAACATCGAGATCCGCATTTTTGTGCAGCCGAACGGGATCAGCGTGAGTTGCTCAACCGGCTCCTGTTTAACGATGGCTTTCGCGGGCAGCTGAGGCGATTCGAAGGACGGGTCCCAGGTGATTTCAACCGCGTTGGCCTTCACCTTGAGCGGCGCGTTCAGCGGCCAGTTCCATGCCGGCGGCATGGCCTGCCGCACCACGGTGAGGCCGGGGTTCTGAACGTTCAGCGCGTATTTCCATTTGGCGGCGGGATCGGGCGTGTTCGCGTCTGCGGTGTCGGGGATCGGCAGCGCGAACAGGAGCGGCCCGTAGGAGACGGCCGCATACGGCGCGCGGCGCGCATTGAAGTCGCGTCCCGTCTCCACGCGGGCCTGCATCGGAAAGGAGAGGCTGACGGTGTCGCCCGCTTTCCAGACCCGGCTGACTCGCACGAACCCGTTGGTATCCGAATGGAATGTAAGGGCTTTGCCGTTTATGTTTACCGAGGGCGTTTTGCACCAGCCCGGAATGTGGAAGGAGAGCGGGAATTCGGCCGCTTGTGCCGGAGTGACGGACACTTCGACGCTCTCGTTGAACGGGTAGTCGGTCGTGCAGGTGATCTCGACCGACACGCGGTCAGCCACCCGCGCCGTCACCTTGCAGGGCCCGTAGCAGGTCGCGGCCAGCCCGTTGTCATAAGTGGCCATCCACATGTGCGTCACATACCAAGGCAACACGCGGTTGAGTGCGGCCGTGCAACAGAGCGGCGAATGCACTTTTTGGAAAACCTCTCCGGAGCCGTGATTCGAGAGGCGGTTGCCCGCTGTCGTCCCGGAAAACCGATTCGGACACTGGAAGTAAACGTGTGTCTTGTAATCGCGCGACACCGTGGCAGGGCCCGCGTTGAAGAACGCGCGTTCGATCCGGTCGGCACGCTGGCCGTCACCCGTCACGCCGAGCAGCATGATCTGACTCCAGATGTAGGCCGCCACATCGCAAGTTTCAGTTGCGCGGAAAGCGCCGGTCGGCCCATAGAACTCATCCGCGACCGGCACGCCGGAGGGCTGCATGCAGCTCTTTTCCAACACGCTGTGCCAGCCGAGCACCGCATCCCGATAGGCGGTGTCACCGGTCCACAGGTAGCCCAGCAGCCACGGGGTCGTGCTTTCCAGGAAATGGACCACATGGTCGTTGCTTTCCGCTCCGGGCGTCGGATTGGGCATCGTCTTGTAACGGTTCCATGTCGCACCTCCCGCGTCGAGGCCGCCGCTTGCGAACACCGTCGCCAGGTTGTTCGAGATCGTCGGGTTTCCGGTCCAGGTATAGGTGTCGTAGGCGGGCCAGGTGGTGGACATGCCCCAAGCGAGCCTGAGCAGGTCGGGGTGGGTGTCGAAGGCGGCCTGCAGGGTTTGCAGGACCTTCGAGTCGCCCGAGGCCGCGTAATAGCCCGAGAGGGAGCGTCCCAGCAAGCCGCTCGCCCACATCGGCCAAGCCGAATCGATCTCGATCGCGCTGCGGTCTGCGGGCGTGTTGCGGTTCAGCCACCAGAGAAAGAGGATGCTGTTGGTGCTCATGTTTTGCACGACCACGTTCAGCCGGTTGGCCGCCTGCTGGATCAAGGCGTCGTCGTGCAGGGCATAGCCCAGGCGGATCAGGCCGTCGAACCAGTAGCCGCCGCCTTCGTAAGGCCAGGCGCCGTTCGGCCAAGTGAGGTGCGCTCCGGTCATCTTGTAGTCGGCGGCCCACGCCTGTTTGAAGGCCACGTCAAAGTCATTCATGTGGCCGGTGTAGCCGTCTTTCGCCACCAGACACCAGTCGCGCAGCCAGCCCTTGGGCTCCACCGCGCCCGGCGGCAGGGCCAGAAACGCCGGATGTGTCGCGGGCTCACAGGGCCGCGCGTACTGGGCCGCTTGTGTCGTCGGCATAAACGCCATGCAATAGATAATCGATGCAATGGCGATGACTGCCACGCCCGGAGGTCGCGGCCCGCTTGGGTGGCGCAGGCTCTCCGAGCACGTCCCACGCGACAGGGTCTTTGCAAGCGCATCAATCAACAACGATCCAAATACTTTGCACATTTTCTGGCCTCGCCTTCGCGCACGGGTCGCCTGGACGATGGCGGCGGCCAGCGTCTGCATTCCCTGTTGGTTTCTGCATGGAACCACGGAACCGATTAATGGTTCACATCATACTGCGTCCTCAAACAATGCGCTTCTCATTATTTTCGAAAGTAGTGACATTTCTTTAATTGACAGGATTACATCATTAACATGATTGGTTGTCAAAAAATGGCGGGTGAGAAATAATTGTGACCCGGGGTTGACACTTTTCACCCCCCCCCGCATACTGGATGCCATACGGTAAGTATGTGCCGTGTTTTCCCAGTTCAGCAGGTGTGCTGGACGGGCGCGGGCTGGCCGTCTCAGAGAGCCGAATCTTAGCGTCTCCGCGTGAACCAGACGGGGCTGCGTGTGGAAGGAGAGGTCACGTGGAGGCGCGGAGACGCAGAGGAAACGGCAGGTCGTTTTTTACGGACAGCTTTGGGCACGGATCGCGTCGCCGGAGAACCGGTTGGCGGCGTGGGGCCGCGTGCCGCAAGGACAGGCAGGAGCCCATCCGGAGCCTTCCGTATCCTACGCAGTCGGGACTGAACAGGTCAGCCTTCGGGCGGTCAGTATCGTGAGCGAACGTCGCGCCGGGGCGATTTCGGAAAACGATACGGAAAGGGACGTTGTATGAGGCAGCTCCGCGTCTATCTGGACACGTCGGTGATCAACTTCCTGTTCGCTGAGGACGCTCCGGAAAAGCGGGACGCGACTTGGGCGTTCTTTGACCGCGCGAAGCGGCAGGGACTTCCGTTGTTCATCTCGCAGGTGGTCATCGACGAGATATCCAGAACCCACGACGCACGCAAACGCGGGGTACTCCTGAGCGCGGTTGCCGAGCGAGGTCTGCGCATGCTTCCGGACGAAATGGAGGAGGAGGTCGAACTTCTGGTACAGGCATATATGACGCGTGGCCTCTTCCGCTTGGAGCAGATCGATGACGCCACGCATGTCGCCCTTTGCACAGTGAATTCGGTTGACGTGCTGGCGAGTTGGAACTTCAGGCATTTGGCAAATGTCAATCGCGAACGGCGCATCATGGCAATCAATGAAAGTTGCGGGTATGTTTATCCGTTGCGGCTTGTGTCGCCGGAAGAGGTGGTGGACGATGAGTGAGTTCGGTGAGTCAAAAGCACTCAGCGAGGTGCGCGAGTGGAAGGCGGCGTGCGCACGGGATGTCGCCGGCCTTGACATCGGAGCGGCAGTGCGCAAACGGCTGAGAGACTCGGCGGAAACGGCCAGGAAACTGGGTTTCTCGCCGGCGGTTTGCCAGGCGAAGGACATCACGCGCGTCGCCGAAACGGGCGAGGTGTATGGGGGGTGATGTGGGACGGAATCGATGAGGTCGCCTCTGCCGCGCTAGATCGCGGACCACCCTTCGCGTGTCCGGGACGTCCGCGCGTACTTAAGTTGTGGCCGATTCATGAAAATAGTGATTGACATGTTTTTGCCCCCGCAATATATATGCCAATCATCAGAGCCGGAATTCTCCGGTTTGCCCTGTAGGTTGATCGTGTCGTGAAATCAGTTTCCCCAGATAAGGAAATCATATGAGAATGGTGAAGACGGGTTTTGTCATCGTGTCAGCACTACTGGGAGTTGCAAAGTGCCTGGCGGAAGAGTACAGGGTCGTCGACCTTTCCGGCGGGACCGGCGCTTCGAGCTATCCCGTGACGTATCTGACGGCGGTGCCCTCCGGCGGGTGGACCGATACCTACAAGACCACCAGGCTGGTGCTGCGCAGGATTCCGGCCGGGACCTTCATCATGGGCAGCCCTTCGAGCGAGCTGGGCCGCGACAGCTACGAAATCCAGCATACGGTGACGCTGACGAAGGATTTCTACATCGGCGTCTTCGAGGTGACGCAGCGGCAGTGGGAACTGGTGATGGGCAACAAACCCAGTTACTTCAATAACACTTCCTATTATTCGACGCGTCCGGTGGAAGAGATCAGTTACTACGAAATCCGTGAGAATCCGACCAACGCCGATGAGATTTGGCGGTGAACTGGCCGGCGAACAGTGCGGTCAACGCCACATCGTTCATGGGCAAGTTGCGGGCTAAGACGGGGCTGAGCACCTTCGACCTGCCGACCGAAGCGCAGTGGGAGTACGCCTGCCGCGCGGGCACAGGAACGGCGTTGAGTTCGGGCTACAACCTGACGAGCACGGGCAGTGATCCTCGCATGGCTGAGGTCGGTCGGTACGCTTACAACGGCGGGAGTAGTTGGACGCAAAACGGGAACACCAGTGTAGGAACGGCGAAAGTGGGCTCGTATCTGCCGAATAGCTGGGGACTTTACGATATGCATGGCAACGTTTGGGAGTGGTGTCTGGACTGGTATGGGATGCTTTCGGGAAGTGTGACTAATCCGACCGGTGTGGCATCGGGGTCATTCCGATTGCTACGTGGCGGGAGCTTTGATTGTTACGCATGGAACTGTCGTTCTGCGGCACGTGAAGGCTCAAATGTCCAATCTTACAAATACGTCAATATGGGCTTCCGCGTCGCTGCGGTGCCATTTGTTGACACGAGTGCAAATGTTCTTGTGGCCGACTCGGAACGCGATTTTTCTTCAACGCAAGGGTATAGGGGATGGTACTATGGATATAGGGATAGTTCCGTTCTTAATAAATGACTACCCTTAATTCAGCGGGTATAACGAAGGACCGTAGATTGATTGGCCGCAAAGAACGCAAGGACCGCAAAGATGATAGGAGTCAAGGCAGCATGTTTATCGCATCATTCTTTGTGTTCTCTGCGTTCTTTGCGGCAATAAGAGGTCCGGGTATTTGAGAGATGCTACACGAGAAACCTGTCCTAATGGAGGCGAGCGTCCCCGCGAGCGCGTGTCGCCCGGCACCTGATTTACTCAGCGCTTGAGGATCGCCTGGACGATGGCGTCGGCCAGCGCCTGCATGCCTTTGTCGCCCGGATGCCCTGCGACGCTCTCGTGCTTGTAGGGGCGCTCCGAACGGGCCGCGTTGGCCGGGTCACCGCCGATCGGTCCCGCGTCGACGAAAATGGCGTTCGCCTCCTGGCAGGCTTCGCGGAGCATCTGGTCCTTCGCCGCATCCGCCCAGAAACAGCTCCGCACCACGATCAGCGGGTGCCGCTTCGCAAGGGCGCCCTTCAGGATTCTGATCACGCCGGCCTTGAACTGCGCCTTGGCCTCATCGGAGCCGAGCCCCGGCGTGTTCTCGCCGACCGCCAGGACCACCAGGTCGGGGCCGAACGCGAACAGGTCCTGCAACTCCTTGTCCACGTCGTAAGTCGCGTAGTTCCGTTCGAAGTCCGCGATGTTCCTGACCCTGATCTCTTGCTTGGCTCCGGTGTGCTGGGCAAGGGCGGCCGTCACGAGATGGACGTAATCCTTCTCCTCTGCGCTGGCCGCCATGCCAAAGTTGTTGGTCCAGCCGATGCTCTCGGCGGGCGGGTGCAGCGTGATGCTGTTGCCCAAGAACAGAATCTTGCGGACAGCTTTGGCGTTGACCTCGGCTTCTGCGGTGACCGGGAACATGGAGATGCGGAACTTCGTGCAGCCGTACGGGACGAGCGTGAGCTGCTCGGAAGGCTTCTGGCTAACAATGGGCAGACTCGGCAGCTTGGGCATGGCGGTGGCGGGGTTCCAGTCGATCGCGACGGCGTTGACCTTCACCTTCAGAGGCGACTCCAGCGGCCAGTTCCATTTGGCCGGCATGGCCTGACGCTCCACGGTGATTTCGGGCTTCTGCACGTCCAGCGCGAATTTCCAGCGGGCGGCCGGGTCGGGCGTGTTCGCGTCCGCGGTGTCCGGAATCGCCAGCGAGAAGAGGAGGGGTCCGTAAGAGACCGAAGCGTACGGCAAGCCCCGCGTCGCGCGGTCGTTCCCGGGGATAGTCACCAGCGTGGGCTTGTGCTCGCCCGTGTAAGGGGGGGTGTCCGGCGCGTTGTCGCGCCCCGTTTGCACGACCGCCGTCATCGGGAAACGCAGGCGCACGGTGTCGCCCGGTTTCCAGGTCCGGCTGACGCACGCGAAGCCCTTGGTGTCCGCTTTGATTTTGACTGCGGAACCGTTCACGCTCAGCTCGGGCTTCGCGCACCAGCCCGGGATGTGGAAGAGGAGCGGGAAGGTGGCCTTTTTCGCCGGTTTCACGGTCAGATCGATGACCTCGTTGAAAGGATAGTCGGTCTTGCAGGTGATCTCGACCGGCACGCGGTCGGCCGCGAGCGCGGTGACCTTGCACGGGCCGTAGCAGGTCGCCGCCAGCCCGTTGTCGTACGTGGCCATCCACATGTGCGTGACATAGTAGGGCACGATGCGGTTGAGCGCGGCCGTGCAGCAGAGCGGCCCGTGCTTCGGCTGGTACACCCCGCCTCCGGCCATGGGCCCGTGCGGGTAATTCGGCGATCCGCTGGCGAAGCGGTTGGGGCTCTGGAAATAGACGTGCGTTTTGAAATCGCGCGACACCGCGGCCGCGCCCGCGTTGAAGAAGGCCCGCTCGGCCCGGTCCGCCATGCGGCCCTCGCCGGTGACCGCGAGCAGGGCGGTCTGGCTCCAGATGTAATTGGCGACATCGCAGGTCTCGCTGCCCCTGAAGGCGCCCGTCGGCACGTACCACTCGTCGGAGACGGGCACGCCGTAGGGCTGCATGGCGACGCGGTCGATCACGTCGTGCCAGCCCAAGGCCGCCTGCAGGTAATTCGTGTTGCCGGTCCACAGATAGCCCACGGCCCACGGCGTTGTGCATTCGACGAACTCGACCACATGGGCGTTGGTCACGACGGTGCCGGGCGTCAGGTCCGGAGCCTTGCGGTAACGGTTCACATTCGGCAGAAGCCCCGCGCCCTCTTCTTTGAACATGACGTCGAGCGATTCGGCGATGGCCTTGTTGCCTGTCCACCTGTACGTGTCGTAAGCGGGCCAGAGATTCGATATGTTGCCGGGAACCCAGCGTAAGCCGTCGCGGTCTCCGCTGTAGGCCATTTCAAGGGTCTTCAGGATCTGCCTGTCGCCGGAGGCCGCGTAGTAGCCGGTCATGGCGCGCCCCAGCAGGCCACACGTCCAGAGGGGCCAGCCGTCCAAGGCGGCGATGACCGCTTTGCGGTCGTCGGGATTGTTCTTGTCGAGCCACCACAGGAAGAGCAGGCTGTTGGTGTTCATGTTGTTCGCGACCACGTCCAGCCGCCTTTTCGCCTGCTGGATCAGCGCGTCATCGTGCAGGGCGTATCCCAGGCGGACCAGGCCGTCAAACCAGTACCCGCCCCCTTCGTAAGGCCAGGCGCCCTTGTACCAAAAGAGATTTTCGCCCTTCATCTTGTGATCGGCGGCCCAGGCTTGCTTGAACTCGTCGGCGTAGTCGTCCATGTGACCGGTGTAGCCGTCCTTCGCGGCCAGGCACCAGTCGCGCAGCCAGCCCTCGGGTTCCACTGCGCCGGGCGGCAGGGGGATTAGAGCCTGCCTCGTCGGCGTCTCGAAAGGTCGGGCGTAGTTGGCCTGCGCCGGAGTCTTGGCCGCGCCTGCCTCGGTGCTCCCGGCGACCGCGATCGCCAGGCCGGCGACAGCCGCCCTAAACAACATCGTGTGAATGCTTTTCATGAACATATGCTCCTCTTTTTCATTGATTTTTGCAAGACTCCCGGCCCGCTATTCCCACGGCTCAACAGCCCTTCGCGTTTAACGCTACCGCAGCAGGAGCACCGCGCCTTTCGGCTTCACGAGGAAGCTGCCCGAGCCCCGGATGTACGGGGTGGTGGCCGCGTTCAGCGTGCCTGTGCGCGGAATCCCGCCGTACGAGAATTCGCCGAGTTCGATGACGCCAGGATAGTCCAGTTCCAGCGTCGCGCCCGATGCCAGGGCGAACTTGGTTTTTTCGAGGAGTTTGCCGTCGAGGGCCGTCGGCTCCGGCACGATCTTCCGGAGGATGACCGAATCGATGAGGGAGGCGTACCACGTGCCAGGCGGTGTGAGGCCCTGGAGGACGAGCGCGTAGGACTGGCCCGCCACCACGTGCGGCAGACGGAAGGCGTAGCGCCGGAAGGTCGTGTCCATAGTCTGCACGGAGCCGACCTGCATGCCGCCGAAGGTCACCGCGAACTGGTGTCCCGGCGCCGTCCTGTAGCTCTGCGACGCGAGGAAGGAGACCTCGTACGTCCCGGAGGTCTCGAAGGTGACGTTCTGGCGGGCGCTGCCGTCGTTCGCCATCACGAGGCAGCGCGCTCCCTCGGGGATCTCGCCGTTCCAATAGTAGTTGCCCGGCGTTGTAATGCCGGTCACGACGCCACCCCCGTTATCGAGCGTCCAGGCGATGCCAGCCTCGGACACGTCCTCGAAGCCGGGGTTCTTGAGCGGCGGCATCTTGAAGATGCGCACGTCGTCGATGACCGCCGTGGCGAAATAGGAGCCGGAAACGGTTTGTAAGGTCAGCGTCTGCGTCAGCGCGTCGTCCGTGACCGGCGGCAGGGTGAAGGTGTATTCCGCGAAGTACCCGGTCGTCGGGTTCACCCGCGCGGCCTCCACGCCCCCGAGCGAGATGCTGAAGGTGTTGTCGTAGACGCTGCCGCCGCCCTCCCACGTGTTGTAAAAGACCTGGTGGCGGGCGGTGCGGCGCCCGGCGCGCAGCGTGATGCGGTAGACGCCGCCGGTCGGGAAGATGATCGGCACCGACATCGACCCGCCGTTGTAGTTGTTCAGGATGGCCGCGTGGCCGCCCTCATCCATGCCCCAGTGCCAGAAGGTGCCGTACCCCTCGGTGGTGCCGGTGTACGTGCCGCTGAAGGTCCAGCCCGCGCCGGCCGGCTGCGACTGGAAATAGGCGTACGGCCGCTCGCCGCTCGAACTCATCGTGAGCAGCGTGGGTACCTCGAACCCGCCGTTGGGAACCTCCACCTCGTCCGCCTCGATGCAGGGTCGGATCTCGACGTTGTCGACAATGGAGACCCGGTTCTGGTCCGGCTCCTTAATGCCAAGGAAGCGGAGCGTATGTGTCCCTGCCTCCAAAGAGGGCGTCCGGCAGGTGACGCTCTGAAGTGCCCCTTCCGACGTCCTGATGCTGCCGATGACGGTGGCTTCATCCACCAGCACCTGGTAGACGTGCCACGGCCAGTTCGGAGCTCCCGCCGCAGCCGTTTTGAAGGAGACCTCGTACCGTCCCTTGGTGGAAACCGTAAAGCTTTGTGACACCGAGCAATCGTTACAAAGGAACATGACCCAATCGCCGTCCGACGGCTGCCTGGGGCAAAAAGCAGAGGCTGTTCGGGCGAGGCCGCAGTTCCCTGAGCTGCCTTGGACGAAGGAGTAAGTCCATCCGTTATCGGTGACGGGGGTGGGGTCGCCCGGAGTATACATGTAGATGAGCCCATTCCCATCCGGCAACCGGCTGGGATCATGACTTTCGAACCCCCCGTTCTCCAGAGCGCCTGCCAGCGTGCCCGGCTTGCCCGGGAGCGGGGGCGATATGCGCAGGGTTCCTTCCGCGACGCTGACGCGCGTGACCTCGGCGGGAATCGTCGGGACGGTCAGCACGCCGCCGCCGGTTTTAGTGGCCATCGTCGCGTCCGCCTGCGTCGTCCGCGTGCAGACGCCGTTGGCGGTCTCAAAGGCGGCGCCGCCCTCCAACATGACCGGCTGGCCCGGCCTTGAACAGAGGGTGCCCGCGGCGGATGCTCCCGCGGCGAGGCGGATGGTGGGGAGGGCGATGTTCGAGACGTCCGGCAGCGTCGCGCGGCCCGCGCCGGTAAGTTCGAGCGTGCCCGCGCCCGTCACACCCGCGAGATCCAGTGTGTTCGTGGCCGTGGCAGCCAGCGTCGCGCCTGGGTTCACACGGACGGTCCCAAGGCTCTTGCGCAGCCACTTCTTCATCAGGTAGGCTTCGACCTGCTTGCGCTGGCCTTCTGTCAGATCTGTCGTATAGATCAGCGCCTCGCCGATCCGCCCGCCTCCCAGGCGGCTGGGCGTCACGCCCCACGCGTTACCTTCTGTTAGATTCCGGTCGTTGCAGAAGTTCGAGGCCCAGGCGTCCCAGACCGTCTGCACGGACATCACCTCGGCGAAGTGGGAGACGGGCCGTGTCCGCCCGTCGGTGAGAACGCCGTTGACGAAGGTCCGCCCGAACTTCACGCGGCTGTCGTCGCCCGTGTCGCCGCCCGGCTGCCACCACGTCGTGGCAAGGCCGTCGGCGCCGCTGTTGCCCACGTGGAAGCAGTAGTGGCCGCCGGGGTTACCCTCGGTATCGCCCAGCAGGAAGCCTGTGCCGTTCGTGCAGGAGACGGCCAGGAAGACCGCGCGGATGTTGCCGATCCTGTACTGGTTGCCGGACGCGTCCTGCCACTGCAGCCACTTGCCGCTGGAAAAGAACCCGAAATCCACCAGCTTGAGCCCCGCCACATCGTCTCCGCCGGTCACCAGCGTCGGCGCAAGTTCCGAACCGTACTGATGCGCCCGCGGGTAGGCCGAGCCGCCTTCGTACTCGCGCACGTCGTACCAGTTCGTCACCGTGCCGCTCTCATCTGTCGCGACGTTGCGGTTCGCGTCCACCCAGAACGCCAGGCCCGCGCCGTCCCGCAGCGCCGAAGGCAGGTCGCCCGCGCCGTCGCCGAGCGCCAGCGTGCCGGCCGCGACCTCCTCCGTGCCGTTCGCCAAAAAGGCGTTCTGCACCGTGAGGCGGGCGTCCCCCGCCTTGACGAACCGTCCCGCGTTGATCAGTGTCCCCATCAACGAATCCCAGGTCGTTGTCACGGTCTCCTTCCGTTGCGCTTCGACCAGAAACGGCGCGTCGACGGCCATGACACACGGCGCTCCGACAGCGACGCACACGGTTACCGCAACCGCGGCAATCCAAAATGACCTGTTGAATGGCTTGTTCATTTCTGCACCCTTTTGGGTAGAATACGATTGATGAGCACTGCGGGTGTGACCGACAGACAACTGAAAGACTCTTTGTCCCCCAGTCGCAACACAGCCCACTTATCACAACCACTCTACACCTTGGCCCTATTTTGCAGAAGTCAGATTCGCGCAAAATAAGTATCAAAAAAACGCAAAATCCGATTCAGGAACGGTCGGCCTTGTGATATCTTTAAACATTATGAGTCAGGTGCGGACACGCTTGCCGCAGGTGGCCTTGCTGCTGCCCACGTCGGTCAAAACCTGCAGGGAGCTGCTGCGCGGCATCCTGCAGTTTGTCCATTTGCACGGGCCGTGGGCCGTCCACATCATCGAGGGACGCGAGGGCGAGCAGAAACTGCTGCGCCCCGCAGCGTGGGGCTGTACCGGGATCATCGTCAACCGCGAGGTCTACCGCGCCAAGTATCTGCTGACGGCCAACGTGCCGACGATTATCACCGACCCTTCCGATGAAATGCTCGATCCCGCTGACCCGCTCTCCCGGTTGAGCCGAGTCGTGTGTGACAACCGTCCGATCGGCAGGCACGCGGCCGAGTACTTTCTCGAGCGGAAGTTCAGCCACTTCGCTTTCGTCGGGGAGGTCAACGACGCGATGTGGTCGGTGGAGCGCCGGATCACGTTCTGCGAACGCTTGGCGCAAGACGGTTTCTCCTGCAGGGTCTATCCGCGGCTCTCTTCGGCGGCCCGCAAGGACTTCGGCGTGGAGCAGCGGGCGCTCTGCGACTGGCTGAAGGCCTTGCCGAAGCCCGTCGCGCTCTTTGTGGCCAACGACGTGCGGGGGCGGCAGGTGCTCGACTCCTGCCTGAAAGCCGGTGTGGCCGTGCCGCAGGAGGCGGCCGTGCTGGGCGTCGATAACGACGAGATGCTCTGCGAGACCACCAATCCGCAGATGTCGAGTATCCAGATGAACACCGAGCAGACGGGGTTCGAGACCGCCCGCATCCTCGACGGCATGATGCGCGGCAAGCGGCACGGCCTCTTCAAACAGGCCGTCATCACCTACGGGTTCTCGCATCTGGTGACGCGGCAATCGACCGAGACCGTTCAGATCGCCGACGCGCTGGTCGCCCGCGCGCTGGAGTTCATCCGCATCAACGCGGGCATCACGGTGACGGTGGACGACCTGGTGCGGCACCTGCACGCCTCGCGGCGCTCGCTGGAGACGCGCTTCAAGGCGGTGATGGGCCGCACGGTTTACGCCGAGATCATGCGCGTGCGTCTGGAGCGTGTCCAGACGC
Organism: bacterium; assembly: GCA_025360845.1. Lineage (GTDB taxonomy): Bacteria > Verrucomicrobiota > Kiritimatiellia > RFP12 > UBA1067 > JAHFSX01. The sequence continues at coordinate 20,855 of JANYBJ010000098.1, read as the reverse complement.
TGCTGCGCGAGACGCCGATGACGATCGAGGCGATCGCGGACACGTGCGGGTTCGTCAGCGCCAGCCACCTCGGCTCGGTGTTCCGGACCCATTTCGATATGACGCTTTCCGCTTTCCGCCGGCAGACCCGCGACTACTAGGCCGGCTCGGTCTGAAGCCGGTGCCAGAGCATGCGGTCGCCGTCGAAGACGAACTGCGCCTCGAAGGTGCGGCCCCGCAGCATCAGCGGGACCCAGAGCCGGTCATCCGCCCACATGCGTTCATACGGGATGTCGGACTCCGCGCACCAGAAGGGATCGGCCTCGTCGGTCTCGGCGAGGGTGCCCTCGCAGGCGTCGGCGGTGAAGACGTGGCAGCGCAGGGAGTACCCGTCGGTGAAGGCGAACTCGAGCCGCCCGGCGGCGCGCAGGCCGAGGGGTGTGAGCCCGACCTCTTCCTGTGTCTCGCGCACGGCGGCCTGCTCGGGCGTTTCCCCGGCCTCAAGACGTCCGCCCGGCGCGTTGACCTTGCCATGGCCGAGCCCGCGCTTCTTCAGGATCAGCAGGAGTTGGCCGTCGCGGCGGATGAAGGTGAGCACGGCCGTGTCGGTCGGCTGCCATACGGCCCAGTCGATGGCGAAAGTCGTGCCCGAAGGCGTTGTGACGGAGAGTGGCATTGCTCAGTCGATGTGCTGGGTGATGAAGTTCTCGCGGATGTAGGCGATCGCGTCATCCAGCGACGGCAGGATCTTGGTGCAGTAACGGACCATCCACGGCGAACTGTCTTTAAAACTGAACGGGGAAAAAGCGACCACGAACTTGCCGAGGTCGTGGGCCGCGTAGAAGACCTCCATCGCCGTGCCGATCGAGGTCTTGCTGTAGTTGACCAGCACGATGTCGGCCTCGCGCACGTCCTGAAGGTCGAACTCCACGATCTCGTTCGCGCTGTCCACCTCGCGGTCCTTGAAGTTGCGGCGCATGGGGTCGAGCAGCACGAAGTGGTCGCGCAGCTGTTGCTTGGAGCGCTCTCGCCAGGTGGCGGCCAGTTCGGGATGCTCGTCCATGATCGGCCCGCTCAGGTATATTTTCTTTTTCGCGCTCATGATTACGGCCCTTTTTACGGACGAATTCAGTCGAAAAACGGACATGAATTTTCTAAATGACTCGTAATCGTAATCTTGCTCATAATGTTAATCTCAGGGGACTCAAGAGAACGATCAGGATCAGGATTAGGATTAGGATTAAGATTATGAGTACGACGATGAGCCCGTTCGGTTGACCAGGATCAAGGCACCTGGAACGCTGCGGTGAAGGCCGCAACCTGTTTCCGCACGCCGGCTTGCAGGCCGGTGTTGGCGAGGTCGCCGAGGAGGTCGGCGATCCACGTGCCGATCTGGCGCATCTCGGGCTCCTTCATGCCGCGCGTGGTGACCGAGGCGGTGCCGATGCGGATGCCGGAGGTGACGAACGGGCTGTTCTTGTCGAACGGGATGGCGTTCTTGTTGCAGATGATCCCCGCGGCGTCGAGGGCGGCGGCGGCGTCCTTGCCGGTGAGGCCGGCGCGCGCGACGTTGACCAGCATCAGGTGGTTGTCCGTGCCGCCCGAGACGAGGTGGAAGCCGCGTGCGGTGAGCGTGGCGGCGAGCGCCTGGCTGTTGGCCACGATCTGCCGCGCATAGTCCTTGAACGAGGGCTGGAGCGCCTCGCCGAAACAGACCGCCTTGGCGGCGACGATGTTCTCGAGCGGCCCGCCTTGGAGGCCGGGGAAAACGGTCTTGTCGATGGCCTTCGCGAACGCTTCGCGGCAGAGGATCAGACCGCCGCGCGGCCCGCGCAGGGTCTTGTGCGTGGTGGTGGTGACGAACTCCGCGTAGGGCACCGGGCTGGGGTGCATGCCGCCGGCCACGAGGCCTGCGATGTGCGCCATGTCCACCATCAGCATCGCGCCGCACCTGTCGGCGATGGCGCGGAAACGCGGGAAGTCGAGGAGGCGCGGGTAGGCGCTGGCGCCGGCCACGATCAGCTTGGGTTTCTTCTCCATCGCGAGCTGCTCGATCGCGTCGTAGTCGAGGGCTTCGGTCTCGGCCGAGACGCAGTAGGGGACGATGTTGAAGAGGCGTCCCGAAAAGTTGACCGGGCTGCCGTGGGTGAGGTGCCCGCCCTGGTCGAGGCTCATGGAGAGGATCGTGTCGCCTGGGTTGAGCACCGCGAAATAGACCGCCATGTTGGCCGAGCTGCCGCAGTGCGGCTGGACGTTGGCGTGGTCCGCGCCGAAGAGCTGTTTGGCGCGCTCGATGGCCAACGACTCGACGGTGTCCACGGGGATGCAGCCGCCGTACCAGCGCTTGCCCGGATAGCCTTCCGCGTATTTGTTGGTGAGGACGCTGCCCGAGGCCTCGCGCACGGCGCGCGTGACGGTGTTCTCGGAAGCGATCAGGTTGATCGTGCTGTTCTCTTGGTCGAGTTGTCCGCGGATGGCGGCATGGACCTGGGGGTCGGCCTCGGCGAGACAGGAGATCTCGGAGAGCCGGTCCGCACGCTCGAACTTGCAGACGCGGCGCTGGTGGCGCGCCTCGTTGGAAAAGGGCGTGTCGAGGAAGGCCCGCGCGATGGCCACGGCGGTCTCGGGGTCGAGGCTGCCCGCGAGCACCAAGACGTTGGCGTTGTTGTGGGCGCGGGTCTTGACCGCGGCGTCCACGGAGTCGCACAGCGCGGCTCTCACGCCCGAGAAGCGGTTGGCCGCGATGCTCATGCCGATGCCCGTGGTGCAGACGAGGACGGCCACGTCCGCCTTTTTCTCCACGATGGCCTCGGCGGCATTGACCGCATAGTCGGCGTAATCGACGGAAGCGGATGTGGTTGTGCCGAGGTCGGACACCTCGTCGGCGCGGGTGCTGAGAAAGGATTTGACGGCGTTTTTGATGCTCAGCCCGCCATGGTCACAGCCAAGAACAAGTTTCATGCGATGCTCCAAAAGAGTGGTTGTCTTGTTAATAAATTATGCCTCACTATAGCATGGCCGGGCGGGTGCGGCAAGGCCAACCCTGTCGGAACAGCCGATGGGTGAAACACCCCATATAAACGCGCTGGATGGTTTGGCATTATAACGGTGCCGACGTACACGCGATGGGCGTGTCACGGAACGGCCGTCGGGCCGGAAAGGCCATAACGAGGAAAAAGGCTATGAAACGTTTACTTCTGTCATTCATCGCGATCGTGTTGTCGTCCGCGTTCGTAACAGGGTGCTGTTGCGAACATGGCGGTCACTCTGGCGGCCACGGGGGCGGCGGATACGACGGTGGGCATCACTCCCAGTAGGAGCGCGAAATCTTACAGTTCAAGAGGGAATAACCAATATCCAACAAGGAATATCCAATGATCAGTTGAATCGTAGGCATTTCGGTTGGATATTGGGAGTTCCTTGTTCATTATTGGACATTCAAGGGCGCGGGCTACTCCGTCAGCCAGACCCAGTTTTGGACAAGCCATTTGCCGGTGTAGGCGTCGCGGAGGACGGTGACGGCGGCACGCTGGTCGGCGAGCACGATCGGGTGCTTGTCGGTCGAGGCGGGCGAGAGCGCCTGGGCGGCGATGACGATCACGAAGATGCTCTGCCGGAAGGATACCTTGTCGATGAGCCCGCGCAGCACATCCTCGGTGTAGTCGTGCATGGGGTGCAGGCCGGCTGTGTTGCCCCAGACGTTTTCTTGGACCAAAACCCGGTTGGTGGAGAGATTCGGCATCATGTCGGCAAACGAGCGCCAGCCCATGCTGTACGGGGCATTGGTGAGCGCGTCCGCGTACACGTCGGCCCAGCCATTCAGTTGACCGTCGATGGCTGTGAGCGGCTGTAAGCTTTCGGCATCATCCATACCGTTTGTCCAACCGATCATCACGTCAGACAACAGCGTTTGGACGACGGGGCGCCGCTGGGTGTTGGCCTGCACGAGGCCACGTCTGGGGCCGTTGGTCGGACTGATCGTGAAGAGGTCCAGCAGGGCCGCGCCTGAGCGGGTCGAGAAGGTCAGCGTGTCGTATTGCCTTTGCCGTAAGACGGGAGTGTTCTCTTCGGTTTCATTTCGATGTTCATAAGCGGCGTAAATGTGGCCGATATCGCCGATGGTTGAGAAGAGCGTGTCGAACTGGATGAAGGGCAATTCATGCACCTCGGTGTTGAGGTTGGTGGTGTTGATGACAGCTTCCCAGCGTTCGCTAAAGCCTCGCCAGTCGCGTGCGTAGGCGTTGTTGCGAGGCTCTGGGATACAGAGGTTGGTTACGGTTAGCCACCCGTGGACCGGGACCGGCTCTGCGGCGTCACCCGGATATGACAGAAGGGCTTCGTCGACGATCACGTCGTTGACTGCGGTCTCGCCCGATGTCGTGTCCTTGAAGGCCTGGCGGATCGTGACGGCCGGGCGCAGCCAGATGGTGTTAGGGCTGTCACGTCCCGGAATGGTTTTGCCCAAGGCATAGTAGTTGGTCACCGTCTGGTACTCAGAGGCTGATCCCCCGCTGCCTTCAACGGGTTTGACCTCGGTGACCTCCATGAACGATACGGTCTGCTTCGGGTAGACGGTCCAGAAATAGCCCTGGAACTGGTTGGCGGAAAGCTTCGTGTTGTCCAGCAAGACAATTTCGGGCTCCGGGACCGTCCACAGGGCATGGCGGTCTTCCTCCGTCATGCTGCCCAGTGTCGGCGCCTGGTGTGAGGGGAAGAGACGGCTCATAACCGCTGGGTTTTGGCTGAAGGAGTCGAAGAGCCGGGCCCAGTCGCGGTCCGTGAACTGATCGGGCCTCAACAGGAGGAAGTCATTGAGGGCGGAGAGCGAGTTGGTGGGCAGCAGCGCGAAGAGCGTGGCGAGGGATTCACCGAGGTCTTCCGGCATGGGCAGAGGCGTGACCCGTGTCAGCTCTGTCGTGGAAACGACGAGGTTGGTCGTGAGCACTTGGCTCACGTTGTTCGTATCCGCCAGATAAAAAGCGGTGGCGCGGTTGGTGGTGAGGAGTTGCGAGCTTTCGGTCATCAGAACCACATCGACGCCGTCAGGCGAGGCCGCGATGGCCTCGACGGAGTTCGTGTCAGCGGCTGAGATCAACGCGACCATAGCCCCGTCCCCGTCGACGAAGCCGCCCATGACATTGGTGATGCTGACGGCTGTTACGAGATTGGACCAGAGCAGGATGGGATACGGCTCAGGGGCGACCGTGCCGAGACGCCGGGTCAGGCGGTTGGTCTGCATGTCCGGTTCAGAGACCATGTCCACATATGAATGGGTGACAACCAGATACGTGTAAACGTTGGTGGTGACGATTCCGGCCGCGTTGGTGACAGGCTCCCCGTAGGTGGCGGGATAAAACGCCTGCCAGATGGGCGTGTTGGTGATCGAGAAGGTGCCGTTGCTGTCGGCCACGGGCCACGACGGATGGTTGGTCATCGCGGGCGTGAACCAGAGGTTGCCCTGGTCGGTGACGGTCTGCCACAGCGGGTGGCTCCAGATCGAGGGGCCGACCTGGTTGGTGTAGGCGCGTGCCCACGCATAGAAGAGCGCCTGCATCACGGAATTGCTGTTGCCCACATTGTTCCAGTTGAACCAGTCGCGCATCTGATTTTGGGTCCAGGGAAGGTTTGTGGTTGTGGTGACATCCGCCGCGTTGGTGTAGATGCCGACATAGCAGGCGCTGTCAAGCGGCGGCGGTTTGGGCGTGAAGGGGTACCAGAGCTCGACGGCCACGGCATACGTGTTGCTGAGGCCGCTTGCGGGGAGACCGTAATAGTCAGGGTCCACATGTGCTGGGGCCTTAATGACCTCATCTTTGTCATAGATGTTAAAGACGGTGACCTTGTTGATGAGAGGCACGTCTTCGACCGCGTAATTGGCGCGCGTGGGCAGGACGTTTTCAGGAGCGCCGGCAGTGGGGAAATCGGAAACCTGCGGGACGCGGTCCTCATCCATGAAGTTGGCGATCGTCCACGCCAGGGCGGTGGAATCGGCCCAGCGGTAACGGGTTGTGGCGGGCTCCTCGTTTTTCATCATGTTGAGCAGAAAGACCACGGGGTCCAGCCACTCCAGTTTGAAAGTCGCGTCATTGTACCACGGGGTTTCGCTCGTCGGCCCTGCGCGGTCCAGATGCCTCTTGAACGCGTTGAGGTTGAATTTCCAATACGTTGCATTCTCCTTGAGGACGCCCAGGGCCTGATAGTAGCCCGGGCTGTTCAGATTGATGACCGGGCCGGCCCCGAAGCGGTTCAGGCCGACCGAAGTGCTGGTCTCGTAACAGTCGTAGTGCAGCGGGTAGACGTCCGGATCGGGATCGTAGGAGAGGTGAAAGAAGGGCGAGTCTTCCGTTCCGAGAATCGGGTTGAGCGCTGTGAACCGCGCGGTGTTTCTGGCCTCGGCCAGCCAGTTGGTGACGTCGGCCTGGTTGAAACAGACGCGCTGGAGTTTCTGCGTGGTCGGTCCGCTGGCGAACGTGTTGGCGTCGATGAAGCCGGAGCAGTTGAAGATCGTGAAAGCGACGCGGCCGCGCTTCGACCGCAGTTGGGTTTCGACGGAGGCCGTGTCGGTTAAGGATTCAGTGGGAATCCAGCCGCTGCGGAAGGGCATCGGGCGCTTGGCGGAGAGCTGCAGGCCGTTCGTCAGGCTGCTGGGCACGAAACGCATGACTTGGGACGAGAGCAGGTTGACGGTGGGAGCGTTGGTCAGGGTCATAGAGGCCAGCACGTCGGGCGCTTGGAAGGCGACCTGCTCATCTTGCCCGAGCGCCCGCTCGTAGTTCCGCGCGAGCCACGGACCGACGGGGACCATGCGCTGTGTTGTCTGATAGGCGCCTGCGGGAATCGCCCTGTCCGTGTAGTTGGGAGCGGTCAAGGAGGCTTCGATCTGGCGGACCGCCTGATAAAGGCCCTCGTCCATGTAGTTGCGGGCGACGAGGCGGTTCTGACGGCTGTCCGACGTCTGCCGCTGGAGGCGGGCAGTGAGCAGGAAGGCGACGGCCATCACGCTGAGAACCGTGAGGATTCCGAGGGTCACGAGCAAGGTCGCTCCTTGGCGGTCGGAGGCCGCAATTCTCACTATGGATGGGAAACGCCTCACGGCGTCACTACGAACACAAGAAGCCTTGGGGCAGCCGTTTGCAGTGTACACGTAAGTGCCTTCTTCCATCGCGTGCGATGTCCTAGTGAGAATTGCCGGGTCGGAGTAAGACGGGGTAGGGGGTGGAAAGGTTTTCATGGCAATCGCGAGGCTCCTTGTGCGGGGAAGGTGATGCGTTGCGAGACCCGTATGCCGAACTGGTCTTGGATCCTCTCCGCCTCCGAGGTGTCGTTCCTGCCGAAGGCGCGCTGCAGGTTGTTCCACGACTCTTCGGAGAAGAGTTCGATGGCGACATCGACGCGGTCGGGCAAGACGCGTGTCTCAAGGGCGTCGTAATCCGGAGGCTGGGTCAGGCCGTTACCTGTTGAGGTTTCGTCTTTGACCCGGCCCCAGTCGTTTTTTTCATAACTCTTGGGTAAGGCGGCGATCAGGCTGAAACTGCCGATGCGTTCGGCGAGCAGGGTGCAGGACCATGCGGGCAGACTCGCTGGGTCGACCGTGCCTTTTGTTGAAAAGGCCATGACCGCCTGATGCAGGCCGGGAACATTGATCTTCTGCTGCGCCTGGTCGAGCAGTTCGCCCAACGTTTCCGGACGGGTGAAGGACGTGTATGAGAGGGGTACGACATGCCGAAAGAGGGCATTCCCGTACACGGTGTAGAAGACCGCGTCGAGCGACAGGGGAATGCCCGTGCCGGTGTCGGGCCGAGAAGGCGTGGCCGCTTGACGGATAAACGAAAGGGGGATGGAGACTTCGTTGGGCCCGAGTTGCACCGGTCGGGAGTCTAGGATAAACGTCGCGGTGTTGGCGGTCGAGTTGCTGACCGATCCGTTGTCGGTGACGGCTTGCTGGAGATCTTCGGCCAGCAGCTCGATGATGTGTTGCGCGACGGGCAACTCGCGCTGTTGGCTGCGCGACGAAGTCCAGAGCGCGGTGGCTGAATTCATGATGATCAGCAGCGAGCCGAGGATGATCACGAACAGCGAGAGAGCCGCCACCAGTTCGATCAGGGTCATGCCTGTCCGAAGGCGATGCCTTCGAAGTGAGGTGTTGAGGATGCGGGGTGAGGGCTGTCCCACCGGTAGGGACGCCTCCCCGAGGCGTCCGCCGGGCGTGTCGGCATGGACCGGCGGACGGTTGCGGGGAACCGTCCCTACCCAAGAGAGCAAACGCCGGACATCCGCGAAAAGCATGCGGGAAGTGTTCATGGCAGGCCTCCCGGATTGGTGAGCGTCGTGTGGAAAATGCGCCGCTCGCTGGAGTAGGTGTCGCCGTCCGGGTAGATCGCCAGGGTGACCCGCAGCAGATTGATCCGCCCTGCCACAGAGGAGACCCCGCCGGGACTGACCGCCAATTCGTAGCGCGGATTCCAGTCTGACAGGGAGAGCGCGTCTTTATCAAAAGCCGGGACAAATTCAGTGTTGACCTGCAGCCACAGGTTGGAACTCGCGCTCATGTTCGCGACGGGAGGGAAGGGCAGCTTTTCCGTGCGGCTGTTGTAAACGTTTTGCCAGAGCGTGTTCCAGGCATCCGCCGTCTGATTCGATTGGGCGTAAGAGATGTAGCGCGTGTTGGTCTCGCGGAGGGTCTCGAAGACGGCGTCGGCCAACTGCACGCAGCGCGAGTCGTTTTCAGCCTCCTTTGAAGTTTGGAGCCCGATCCGCCCGAGGCCGAAAATGGCCATCAGCCCGAGGCCGATGGCGAGAAGCGCGAGAGCGGTCTCGATCAGCGTGAACCCGCCACGGACGGTTTCACGCTTAGAGGTGAGCGTCGAGCGTCGAGCGTCGAGCGTCGAGCGTCGAGCGTTGATCGCCGGCCGCTGGCAGGAACGTGTCATGGCGTCACCTCCGGTTTGATGACCGTGACGAGTCCGGTGTCGAGTTCGACGCGCAGGAGGCGTGCGAGCGGGGCCTTATTGAAAAGCTCCCGCGACGAGACATACAGGTCATGGCTGTGCTGGTCGTCCCAACTCCAGACCGAGCCGTCAGGATTGAAGAAGAGGGAACTTTCATCGGTGCGGGCACCGCTTTCGCTCTGATTCGCGAGACGGATGTGGCCTGAGAGGCGCTGATGAGGGGCGGCTGGGGACATGCCCATGTCTTCACGTTCGCCATTCGTGATCGGCGTGTTGTTCTGATGCTCTTGCAGGATGGCGGCGACCGTCGCGTTATCGTTCGTGCAGAGATAGAGTTGGAAGCCGGAGACGCTCCGGGAGTCGTTGGTGCTGAGGGTTCCGTACTCGAAACCGACGTACATGCGCCGGGAACGCGCCAGCGTGCGTGCCTGCTGCAGGCCGGCTTCGAGAATACGGACCGAGCCGTCGACCGCATGGACGGTACCCCAGGACCCGTAGGCGCCGAGCAAGACGGCCAGCACGACGCCGATGAGCGTGAGCACGCCGAGAAGCTCGAAAAGGGTGAAGCCGCGCCGGGGCAAGGATGAGTGATGAAGGATGAGGGATGAAGGCTGCTTCATTTGACCCCCGCGCTGTAGAGGAAGTTGGTGCTGTTCTCTCCGTTCGGCCCGTACGAGAAGGCGAAGGCGATCGTGTTGTTGACGGGCGTGACCTGCGTGGCACCATTTTGAAAAGTGACGGTATGGGTAAAGGTGGATTCGGGGTTGAGCCCCATAAAGAGAATGTAACCGCGGCCCCAAGGGTCAGGCCGGGCCACTTGTTCGGGATCACTCTCGTTCTCGAGGTCGATGAAGTGGATGCCCTTGGGGTTGAGCGGGTTGGGTTTGAAGAGACTGCCCTGCAGGCTGCCGACGCGGCGGAAGGCCCGGTACACTTCATTCTTGTCGAGGTAAACGGGTTCGGCACCCGCCGAGGCGGTCACTTTGAAGGTGGTGTTACCGGCGCGCGAAATGATCACGGGAATGAACGTGGCGGCTTGGAATCCCGCGCGGAGTTTGACGGTCCCGTCTTCATTGGCCTGGAGCTGTCCGGGCCAGAAGCCGTACACGCTTTTATAGTGGATCGCGGCCTGCGCCAGCGCGGTGGCCTCGGCTGCCGCACGGTTCCGCAAGGCAGAGGCGTGAACGGTCTTGATCGTCGGTAAAACAATGGCGAGTAGCAGCGAGAGCACGCCGATCACCATGGTCAGCTCAATCACCGAGAAGGCGGAACGTGAGAATGACAGTTTGTAGTGTGCCCGTGAGGGCATTCTTATGGGTGTTTTCGAGAAACGCCTGACGGCGTCACTACGAACAGAGAAACGCCTGACGGCGTCACTACGAACAGAGAAACGCCTGACGGCGTCACTACGAACGAGAGCGGAACGCGATGCCTTATGTGCGGAATCACGAAAACAAAACAAACTGTAAAGGGTTGAAAACATGTTAACGCAAGTCACTTGACGTTGAACGATTCCCAGCTCCCGAACACGACCTCGGTCGACTCTTTGGCTTGCCCTGAGCTTGTTGTTTGGCGTGTGGCGGGGATGACGGTCCAGACCACGACGCTGGAAATGACGGTTGTGTTTGTCGAGTTAGCGGCGGCGGCATCGGGAGGCACTTCGATTTGCCGGTCCCCGTTGGTGTCGAACAGGACCTTGTAGCTCCGTGTGAGATCCCGTGGGTCGTTGCTGTTGGATTTGAACGGATTGACGGGCATGGGTTGATTTTGACTGTCGAGCTTGTAACGAGAGAACTCGAGGAACGGGATCGATTCAGGGTTCAGCTTCCAGACCTCCGATTTCGTGTCGTGAACCCCCTGCAACATGCTGGCGATCGATCCGTCGATGATGAAACCCCGGTCTTCGCCACTCTGCAGGCGCGAGGAGGCATTCACCAGTTCGTTGCTTGGCCACTCGTGATAGTAAGCGTAGTACTGCTTCCAGGCCGCTTCAATGCTCTTGAGTTCGGTATAGGTGATGGTGCGGCGGCTGAACTTCTGGGCGCGCTCGATGGCGCCGTAGAGAAGGCCGAGCAGAACGCTGATGATCGAAATGACGATCAGCATCTCGATGAGCGTAAACGCAAGGCGGCCGTTAGGGGAAAGGCGCAGAGCGAGACAGGCCAGCAACCGTTTCGGCTCACGAGGACGTTCGCCCTCCAGGTTCGTGGCAGGTGGTGGAGGGCGAGTGTCCTCACGAGCCGCAGAGGCATGAAGCGAATTTCGAGTTGGATGCATAAGGTCACCGTATGAGATAGACGTCGTCTCGCGTGTAGGCCGGGTCGTTGTTGTCCGGAATCCCTTGGCCGTTCAGCACCGAACGCGAGTCGGGGCCGCACGAGTAGAGCAGATAGGATTTGCCGCCGGGGTCGCAGTCGTAGATATACGGCGAGCCCCAGGGGTCCGTCGTCGAGACGTGCGAGAAAACATAGCTGCGGAACCAGATGTTCGTTGAGGCGAGGCGAATCCCGCAGTTTGACAAAAGGTTGGAAAGGTTGAGGGCCGGGCGCGTCTTGTCCAGCAGGGGCGTGGACGTGGCGGCGTCACGGTTCTCGTAAGGGTACTCGCCGAACTGAACGAACCAGCGGTTGAACACTTCGTGCCACTCGCCGAGGTCGGCCTGGGCGCGGCGGATCTTGACGATCTCGTTGACGTGGCGGTTGAGTCCGACGACCATGGCCATCAGCAGCGTGACGATCCCCATGACGAGGCAGAGTTCGATCATGGTCATGCCCGCACGTTTATTTCCCGAGTGTCGAGCGTCGGGCGTCGAATGTCGGGAAGAGGGTGATGGCATTGCGACGCACGACTCCCGACCCTCGACATTCGGGGTAAACGCGACAAGCGGGATTGTGCGGCGGGAGTTCATTTCACTCCTCCATGCGGCCGGCGACGCGCAGCACCTCTTCGACGGACGTGCGGCCTTCGATCACGCGCAGCCAGCCGTCCTGCCGCAGGGTCACCATGCCGTCGCGGATGGCCTGATCCTTGATGATGTTGGCGGGCTCGCGCGCCACGACCAGACCGCGGATAATGTCGTTCATCAGCATCACTTCGTTGATGGCGTTGCGTCCCCGGTATCCCGTGAAGCCGCAGGTGGGGCAGCCGTGGCCGACGAAGAATTCGGCTTCTCCGATGAGGTCGGGGTAGAATTGGGCCATCTCGTTATAGAGCGGGGCGGGCGGCTGATACTTCTCGTGGCAGTTGCGGCAGACGCGGCGCACGAGGCGCTGGGCCACGATGCCTTCGACGCAGGAGGCGATCAGGTAGGGCTCCACGCCCATGTCGATGAGGCGCGGAATGGCGCTGGGCGCGTCGTTGGTGTGCAGCGTGCTGAGCACCAAGTGGCCGGTGAGCGAGGAGCGCACGGCGATGTCGGCGGTTTCGGAGTCGCGGATTTCGCCGATGAGGATCACGTCCGGGTCGTGACGCAGGATCGAGCGCAGAATGGTGGCGAAGGTGAGCCCGATCTTGCTGTGGACCTGCACCTGGTTGATGCCGGACATCTGGTACTCGACCGGGTCTTCGACCGTGATGATCTTGGTGCCGGATTTGTTGAGGCGCGAGAGCAGCGCGTAGAGCGTGGTGGTCTTGCCCGAGCCGGTGGGGCCGGTCATGAGGATCACGCCGTGAGGCAGGTCGGTGAGCTTGGCGATCTTCGGCAACTGGTAGGGGGAGAGGCCGAGCAGGTCAAGGTCGATCTTGGTGGTGCCGCGGTTCAGGATGCGCAGACAGCAGGTCTCGCCCCAGCCGGTGGGCAGCACGGAGACGCGCAGGTCATAGTCGCTGGTGCCGCAGCGCACCTTGATGCGTCCGTCGTGTGGCTTGCGGTGTTCGGCGATGTCCATGGCCGCCATGATCTTGACGGCGGAGCTGACGGCTTTGCGCAGCTTCTCGACGCCTTTCGGCAGGGGAATCTCTTGCAGGATGCCGTCCACGCGGTAGCGCAGACGCAGGGCGTCCTCGAACGGCTCGATATGGATGTCCGTCGCGTCCATGCGGATGGCTTCGGCGATGATGAGGTTGATGAAGCGCACCATGCCGGTCTCTTGGGTGTGGACGTTGATGTCCTCGTTCTCCTCGAGCTGGGGCATGGCTTCGGCTTCGAGAATAAGCTGGTCGATGGTCTCCGCGCCGAGTCCGTAGAAGTGGGTGAGCGACATGGCGACGTCGCTTTCCGGACAAATCACGAAGTCGATGCCCGCGTCGAGCACCATGCGCAGACCGTCGACGGTCGTGAGGGAGGGCACGCGGCTGGAGGCCAGCAGCAGGATGCCGTTCTGGAAGGTGAGGGGAACGATGCGGTGGCGCAGGGCGACTTTGGCGTTGACCTTCTCGATGGCTTCCGGCTCGATCTTGAAGTCGCCGATGTTGTGGAACGGGATGCCGCTGACCTCGGCGAAGGCCTTCAGCAGGTCGGCCTCGTTAACAAGGGCTTCCTGAAGGAGCAGCGTGTCGATCCCTTGAAGCGTGAGCGAGGCGCGGCCCTGAAGCTCGCCCAGCTTGTCGAGCGTCAGGAGGCCGCGCTCGACGAGCCGCTGTGTGAGTTCGACGACCAGTTCTTCGTTGTAATAGCGGATGTTGTGTTCGGTTTCCATGTTGCTCTACGGATTAAATCAATCGAAAGTTGGACCAGGTTTTTTAACCGCAGAGAACACAGAGAGCGCAGAGAAAAACGGATTTCATCTTTGTGTTCCTTGCGTTCTTTGCGGCTAATGAAATTCGGTGTGTTTCTTCGCTCGTCAGGGAAGGGTTTACGGGTTCACGGTTGCGGTTTCTTGGGAGGCTGGGCTTGACCGGGCTTAGCAGCGGGCTTGGCACCGGGTTTAGCGTCGGGCTTGGCACCAGGCTTAGCGTCGGGCTTGGCGCCGGGTTTGGCTGCTGCCGCCGCGTCGGGCTTGGCTGCCTTTTTGGGTGGCGGGGCCTTGGATGTCTCGGCGGCGAGTTCAATCGACTCGCCGATCGGCAGCTTGCGCGTGGTGCCGTTTGGGAAACGGATCTCGGCTTCGCGCACGTTGGCGCCCAGGATGTCGATCCCGTGCACCTGCTTGCCCGCTTCGTAAAAGAAGGTGGTGTTCTCGGCGGAGTCGTAAAACATCGCGGCCTGCGTGCCGTCGGGCCGCTTGAAGAACCCCATGAAGGAGAGCTTGGGAACGACCATCGGCTTCCCGTCCGGACTGGTCAGCCCGTCGGGCACGGCGTCCTTCTTGCGCAGGTGGGCGAAGGGGTCCTCTTTCTTGTTGCCGGCCGTCTGAGTGCCCGTAACGCCGGCGGCGGCGTTCTGCGCGGCTTTGAGCGCTTTGAGGAAGGCGGCGCGCTCGGTCTCGTTGGTGAAGATCGCCTCGATCGTCGGACGGAAAGGATCGACGGGAATCGTCAGGGATTCGTTTGCGAGTTGGTTGGAAACGAAGTCGAGCGTGCCGAGTTCCCAGACCGGCGCGAGTTCGGGCCGCGTGTCGTTGCCGCCGTCTTTGAGCGGGGGCGGCGGGTTCAGTATCTTCCAGCCGCAGTAGACCGCAACCAGAAAGAAGCCGAGCGTCGCCACGAGGCAGAACGCCTTGGCGTTGAGATGCATGACCCATTTCCACAGTTTGTCCATAAGTAAGTCCCTATAAGAAGGTAAATAGACTGTTAGGCGGTTAGGCTGTTAGCCGTGTCGGGGAACGCTTTCACAAGCGTGTGAGAAGCCGCCGTCTTGGTTTTTCTTTTAAGCATGTAACACATCGATGTCAACCTAATAGCCTAACAGTCTAAACACCTATCAACCTATTCGAAAAGCAGCGCGGAGAGGATCGCCTTCACCCGCAGTTTGGAGTCGAAGGTCGGGCCGGATTCAATGCGGAGATTGCGGAAAACGAAGACCTGGTTCTCCTCGAACACCGACTGGAAAAAGGTGAAGAGATGCTCGAAGTCCACATCGCACTCGAGGCGTACCGGATACTCCTCGAAGACTTTGCGCCCCTTCTTGTCTTTGTGCTCGACGGGCGGCAACGGGTAGATTTCCACGAGCCGCTGAATCTGGCGGTCCAGCGTGAGGTCGGCAAGCTTTTCAACCGCTTTAAGCTGCAGCATGCGCACGCGGATGGCGTCGCCGCTGGTGAGGGCTTCGTCGAGGCCGAGTTCAGTGGGCATGAGCTGGATTTTCAGCTCGCCGGACTTGGTCTGCAGCCGTTGGCGGATCTCGTACAACTGCACCTTGTAGTCGATGCGGTTGATCGAGGCGCTCTGCAGCGTCTTCTGATTCGGGAAGGTCGAGAGGCGTTCGGCGATGCGGGCCCATTCGTTCGACAGGACCCGCAGGCTGGACGACTCGTGGTTGGCGATCGCCTGCATGTTTGTGATCGAAAGGCTGGCGTAGCGGCTGCCCTCCAACTGCTCGCGAACCATGCGGTTATTGTCCGACAGCTCGCGCTGCGGCAGGACGACGAAACGGATCGTCAAGAAAAGACTGACCAGCACGAAAAGCAGGATGAACACCACCTGCATGCGCTCGGTTCTCATAAGATGGAAAGTGAATTTCATGGGCGCTTCACCTCGATTTGGATCACGAACCGCCTGAAGTTGGGAACTTTTTCCGCTTCGAGTTCCGGGATGCCGGTCGGGGAGAGGACCTGGTCATCGCTGCGCAAGTCCACGCGGGCGACCTCGGGCGAGGTCTTGAGCCGCTCGATCATCTCGCGTACGCTCTTGAGGCTCGGGTTGGACGTGTACCCCTCGACGATGAAGACCGTCGCGAGCGGATCGACCATGTCTTTCTTGACGGCCCCCTCTTTTTTGTCGGCGGCTGGCGCGGCGGGCTTGGAGGAGGGACGTATGGTGCGGAAGAGCGAGAAAGGGTTCCGCACGGCGGCGGCGGGCGTCGCGGCCGTGGTCTCGACGTTCTGCTCTTTCGGGTTGTAAATCTTCTCGTCGCAGAAGAGCGTGATCCAGTCGTTGGGATCGACCGTCGATGCCACGAGCGAGAGCACTTCGCGGGCGAGCGGGCCGTTCATGAGCAGGCCCGAAAGGGGCACCGAGTTGGTCAGCATCTGCGAGCCGAGCCCCTTGATTTCCTGGATGCGTTTGTCGATCTGCTCGCGCTTGCGGAGCAGGTCACGCTCCTCTTCGAGCTGCGAACCGTCGCGCTGCAGCAGGTAGACGCCCGTGGCGGAATAGAGGGCCATCGAGCCGGTGAGCAAGACGGCCGCCACGATCCACCAAGGCTTCTTCTCGCGGAAGACGACCTCGTCTTTAAGCGCCTCGGGCAGCAGCGAGAGATAGGTTGTGCCGGCACGCATGGCGGTGAGTGCGAGGCCGAAAGCGAGATCGTAAACGCCGATGTGGGGCCGGAACGCCTCGGGCACATTCGGCAGCTCGGCCGACGTCATGACCGGGATCGCCATCTTCGAGGCCAGATACTCTTTAAAGCCTTTGAGCTGGGCTCCCGCACCTGTGATCACCAGCCGGTTGGTGTTGAACTTCCGGTCTTGGAACTGGCTGCGGTAGACGCCCATGCAGGCGTTGAACTGCGAGAGCCAGCGGTCGGCCGCGCCCCGGAGACTTTCGAAACAGGCGTCGGTCTCGCGCAGCCCGCAGTCCGCGTGCTTGCGAACCTCGGCCTGGACCGGCGTCAGCCCGGTCGTTTGCGACACGGCTTCGGTGAAGAGCTTGCCGCCGACCGGAATGGAGCGCGCGAAGAGCAGCCCGGTTTTCAGGCCGACCGCGACCTCGGTTTGGGTGTGGCCGATGTTCGCGTAGCACCACGGCTCGTCATGGTCGCCCGCGAAGGCTTCCATCACGTTGTGCAAGGCGACCGGGGCGACGATCAGGTCGGCGGGCCGGATGTGGTTGAGCCCCGCCTCTTGCACGGCTTTGCTGAGCACCGCGGGCCGGGCCATCGACATGATGTAGCGGCGCACGCCCAGCTCGAAAGGCGGCTCGAAAGCGAAGACGTCGTGCAGCATGGCGTCGCCGGCCATCTCGCTGAACTGGGCGATGTCCATGGCGGCGATCTGCTCGGGCGTGCGAGGGTCGCTGTGCATGATCCGTCCGCTTTGGAAAACCGCTTGGGACCCCGGCAGGGCGATGGCGCAGAAATGCTTCGCCAGCCCGAGCTTGTCGATCCAGGAGCTGATGAGCTTGTGGGGCTCTTCCTCGTCCAGCGGCAGGGCGAACGACTCGACGCGGGTGACCACCGGCGCGTTGCCGCGGAGACTCACCCACACCGCGCGCACGGAGCGGACGCCGATATCGATGGCGATCATTTGTTTTGTTCGGGACATAGGTTTTAGAAGGGCTGAAGGATGAAGGCTGAAGGCTGAAGGCTGAAGGCTGAAGGATGAATCGAGATGGCGGACACGTTTGGGCGTTTAAGGCTTGGGCGCTGCGGCAGGGGCGGGCGCCGCAGGAATGATGGCGGCAACGGGCGCGGCGGCCGGGGCGGCCTCGACGGCGGGTAAGGGTTTCGCGGTCGCCGCCTCTTTCAGCACGTTGGGAACTTTCGCCTCTTCGGGAACCGCGAGACCGTAGCGCTCGAGGTCGTTCAACGGGATCAGTTCCTCGCCGCCATCGCTGATGAGTGTGGCGGTGACGAAGATCAGCATGTTCTTAACGTTTTCGGTTTTGTTTTCCGTCTTGAACAGGAAGCCGATCAACGGCAGCTTTGAAAGCCAAGGCGTGCCGGAGGTGTCCGTGGATTTCAGCGTGTCGGCCAGACCGCCCAGCACGACCGTCTCGCCGCTGCGCACGACCGCTTCGGTTTCGATGTACTGGCGGGCGATCGTCGGGATTTTAATGGTCGGCGCGGGCTGATTAGGGTCTTGGTTGGCCAGACTGCTCAACGGATACTCCTCCCATTTCGAGACACTGCTGATTTCGGGGCGGAGCACGAGGTTAATGGTGGAGAGGTCGGCGCCGACACTGGGCGTGACGATCAGCGAATATCCCGTCTGGACGATGGTGGGGCGGTCATAATTATAGGTCACGTTGTCGCGCGAATCGCTGTTGTTGTAACCGCCTCCGCTGGTCATGATGCTCGTTTCAACCTGCTCGAAGTAGGAAACGTCCTCGCCGACGCGGAAGGAGGCTTCGCGGTTGTTGAGGGTGGTCACGCGCGGTACGACAACCGTACGGCTGTTCCCGTTCTTCTCCAAGGCATGCAGCGTGGCCTGCAAGCCGGTGTCGCCCAGCAGAAGCTGGTACACGCCGTTCGCGCCGTTTTTCCCGACGGTGCCGGCGTAGCTGTTGTCTACAAAGGTGACGGGCTGCAGTGTCGCGATCTGCTTCCCGATGCTGATCACCTCTTCGGGCGTGGTCGCCGCTTTTTGCAGAGCTTCCAGTTGGGCGATGGCCGAAGCCGAGCCCGGAATGGTCGTGCCGGAAGAAGGATTCTTAAACAGCCATTCGATGCCGAGTTCGCGCAGGTCAGAGATGCTGGTGGTCATGAAGCGGGCCTCGATCAGGATCTGAAGCGGGCGCAGATCCAGGGCGGTGATGAGGTCTTCGACCACGGCGAGGTTTTCAGCCGAGTTCTTGACGATCAAGGCGTGAATCTTGTCGTTGAAGAGGAAGTCCGCGCCTTCGGGCTGCGGGACAAAGCGCTCGATGGCGTCCAGCAGGCCAACCTTGCCCTCCTTCTTCTTGTCTTTCTGATCGGGCTGCTGCTGGTTATTGGATCTGCCGCGCTCTTCAGGCCCTTTGAACAGCGAAATGCCGGAGACGGATTTGCCGAGTTCCGAGCCGACCATGCCTTTGCGCAGGCGGTAGACGCGCGTCTTCATGGGCGGCACGCCCGTGGCAGGCGCCTCCTTCTGCGTGATCCAAATGAGGTTGCTGCAGACCGAGAAGGAGATGTCGAGGTTCTTGTCGAAGTAGTCCAGCATCTCGATGAGCGGGGTTTTCTCGAAGCGCGCGGTCACTTTCTTGGTGCTGACGATGTCGCTGTCGGCGATGTAGTTGATGTTGGTCGATTTCTTGATCTCCGCGATGATCGCGTTCACATCCGCGTTCTCCAACGTGAGGTCGATCGGCTCCTGGAGTGCCCTCTGCATGGCCGTGGGAACCGTCTTCAAGGTGGCGGTTTCGCCGACAACATGCTTCTTCTGCCGGTAGGTCTCGGGTGAAACGGAATACCCCTTGGCATCCGCCGAAAGCAGCTTCTCCGTGGCTTCGGACTTTTTCACGGCGTCGGCCATGCGGTCATCGGCGAGCTTCTTGGTGATGCGCTGCTGAAGATCGGCGAGCCCCACCGCCTCGGGGTTCTTCTTGGAGATGTCGATGCAGGCGATGATGGCGTCCTGCATCTTGCCGTTTTCGAAGATGCGCTCGGCCTCGATCACCTCCTGGGCATGTTGCGGCGGCGGAACCGGTTCGGGTGTGGGTGCCTTGGGGCTGGTGCAGCCGGCCAAGAGGACCAGCGTGGTTGCCATCAGGAAACGTGAGGCGAGGGTGTGTTGTTTTTTCATAAAAGGTGGAGTTTGGAAGGACGAGTGAGGAGTCGGGAAAGGGGCTTGAAGGACTGGGTTTCGGTCGTTGAATGTTTTCATAAGCGTACTCGTTGGGTTCAGGCTTCAAACTCATGCACTAATGCACTTGCGCACTAACGCACTTATCCAAGGTTTATTGCTGGGATTCTCCGGGGTGAATGGTACCCTCCCACCAGGTGGGGCCGACAAAGACATTGCCCGCGTAGGCCACGTTGATCGTGATAAATTGTCGTGAAGCACGTTTGGCGTTTTTGGCATTTGAATCCGCATAGCCTAGTATCTTCTGATCCCTAAAGTGGTGATAACAGCGGGCAAGTGGGATACGGGAAGCGCTGTAGGGCATTATTTGTCCGTTAACCAGGCTAGAGTTGTCGCCATAGGTCATTTGGTCCATTTTAAAATCCCGCATGCGGTAATCGGGTGTCCCAGGGTGATCTGGCACGCGCCACGACGTTTTTGCATTTGAAAATTCGTATAGATAACTGCAACTCTCGATGGCTATGTTGCGGCCCGTGCCAGAGTTGTTTATTTCGTTGTCCCAGAAAGGCGCGGAGTCAGTATCATTTTTGCCACTAATTAGGGCGACGAGATCTGTTGGGCGAGGTGTGCCTCTTCCTCCGGCTTTGTCGGCTCGGCACACGTACATGCTGCGGTCGTCGACATACTCCGGATAGAGGTTTGAGAGCCAAGGCGGTGTCGCGTTGTCGTGCTCGCCGCGGTAGATGGTGAGGGCCACGCCGAACTGGCGCAGGTTGGACTTGCAGTTGGCCTGACGGGCCTGCTTGTAGCCCGACTGGACGGAGACGACCAGGGCGGAACCGAGAATCCCGATGATGACGATCACCACCAGCAACTCAAGCAAGGTGAATCCTTCACGCCCGGGGTTGCGCGTTTGGCATGATGTCTGCGAAGATATTTCCCGGCGGACAGAACGGACCGCAAGGACGCAAGCACCCGGTTTTGATATGATGAACCTTTGCATTCTCTATTTGATTCGCAGATATCATGCCAAAACCGCAAAGGTTCGCGCAAGGGTGAAGCATGGGTTTTTGAATGGAAAGCGCACGAAGCGCAACGGAATTGCTTGGGCAGGATGAGCAGCATGGATACTGAAGTATACAATGGACAGGGCGTGATGGCCGGGGTGCTGCGTTGTGCTCAACGCAGGGGCGGGTGGGCGACTTTAGCGGCGAGGCCTCAGGACGCGAGTCGCTTTCCATCCCTGATGCCTGTTTCTCCCTTCCACTTGTCGGCAACTGCAAGCGGATTACGATCAAGATTAAGATTAGTGCCTTACAAACCAGCAACAGCAATAAAAAACAAGGTGTTTTACCACGAAGACACGAAGTGTACGAAGAAACACAAAGCCAGCGTGCGTAATATCGATGGCTTTTCTTGGTGTCCTTCGTGGTCTTGGTGTCTTTGT
>JANYBJ010000094.1 GCA_025360845.1 bacterium | reverse complement strand
GCGCCTGAACGCTGAGCAGGATCGGTCATACGATGTCAGCAAAATCATCAACTGGTGCTTCGACCAGACCAGCTTTGTGCGGCCCGACATGGCGATGATCTGCGACCGCTGGGGGGACATGGAGGTCTACGGACTTTACGGGTCGGTCAACCGTCAGCCTTGGCGGCCGGAAGGCGGAGGGTATGCCTTTGCGATGAACACGTTCGCCATGGCCTGGCCGCTGGTGCCGCTGGTCCGGTATGACAGCCGCTATGCGCGCGCCGTCGGCAAGTGGATGGTGAATGCGACGTCGGCGGCGCGCTATTTCTATGCGAATGCGACGCCGGCGGATCGGCAGAGTTGCGCGAACTGGAAAGGCGACCCTGATGCCGTCATCGCTTACGAGGGCATCCGTTACAAATGGTGGAAAGATGAGGGGGACCGCACGATTGTGGGCGGAGACCCGACCCGCGAAAAATGGCCGTTCATGACCGATCTCGGCATTTACGGCTCGGCTCTGGTCGGTGTGTTCGGGAGCATTGTTAAGACCACGGAGGTTGAAGGTGTATTGCAACTGGACTGCCTGGCGACTGACTTCTACCGCACGAAAGCCTACCCGACCTATCTCTACTACAATCCGTTTGCAGAGAAGAAGACGATAAAACTGGACGTCGGTTTGAAGCGCGTGGATCTTTACGATGCGGTGTCCAAGCGATTCGTTGCGCGAAAAGTGAAGGGAACGGCAAAGATTGAATTACCTGCGGACAGCGCGATGCTGGTTGTTTTGGCCCCTGCCGGAGGAAAGCAGAGTCGTGAGGGCAAGAAGTTGTTGGTCGATGGTGTGATTGTGGATTACGACGGAACATCACAAACGAAAGGGAAACGATGAAGACGACGCAACGGGTTATCATCAGCGTCCTGTTGGCCGCATGGTCCGGGTATGCGCGGGGGCAGGAAGCGGATGTCGCGAAACTGAAAACGTTCGGCACGATGGGCAAGGAGGTCCGCGCGCTGAAGGGCGGCACGGAGGCGGAGTTGTTCCGCCACGAAGGCAAAGGGTGTCTGACGCACATGTGGTTTGGCGGCGGCTGGAAGAACTGCGACAAGACGCGGCTCCGCGTGTATGTGGACGGCGAGCCGACGGCCTCGATCGACATGGAACTCTATCTGGGGCACGGCATCGGCTTTGGGGCCGACTTCGCGCCCTGGGGCGTCGCCCGGATCGGCAAGATGGGGACAGGCGCCAGCGTGTATAACACCTGCCGCATCCCTTTCGGCACCGGCGTCCGCGTGACGGCGCAGCGTTCGCCCGACGCGGATGACGCTCCGGAGTTCTGGTGGATCATCCGGGGGACGGAAAATCTGCCGGTGACTGTTGGCGGCGTGACCTTGCCCGGCAAGGCCCGCCTGAAGCTGTACAAACTGGAGAACCACACCGCGCAGACGCTGGAGGAGTTCGCGCTCTGCGATGTGCAGGGCAACGGGGCGCTTTATCAGGTGACCATGGCGGCGAAAGGGCTGCGGAAGAGCGAAAAAGACCAGTGGAAAGACCTAAGTTTCATGGTGGCCTGCATGCGGGCCTATATCGGCGGCGCCAAGGCGCCGCTCATGCTGTCCTCGGGTCTGGAAGACCGTTTTTATCCGGGACATTACCGAGCGCAAACTGGCCGGCGAGTTGTTCCAAGGTGTTTTTGAAAACAACACGACTTCCATCCAGATTCTTGACAAGAATGGACGTACCGTCAGGGTGAACGCCGCGTTCCAGGATCTGTTTGGCTCGGCCCCCCCCGGCCGACTACTCGGTTTTCGACGATCTCGGCACGCGCCCCGCGTTGAAGGAGTTGGTCGCGAAGGCCAAGAGAGGCAACGTGACGCATTTTCCTGATATCAAGTATAACGCGCGTGAAGTTGTGTCCGAAGTTCCGGACAAGCCGGTGTGGGTGCGTGCGACTATTTTCCCCCTAAGTGGTCGAATCAGCCAGTTTGCACATTATGTTTTGATACACGAGAATATCACCGAGACCAAGCGCATGGAGCGTGAGATTCTCCAGATCAGCAATCTTGAAAGGGAGCGCATGGGCCAAGATCTGCATGATACCATCGGACAGCATCTGGTTGGCATGGTTTACCTTGTGGAAGTGCTCGAGAGGAAGTTGGCAGAGTCAAAATCGCTGCAAGCGGACACCGCCAAGCGAATATCGGCGATTTGCAAGACGACCCACGCACAGCTCAGAAATGTCGTCCGCGGACTGTTGCCCATCGAGGCGAGCTGTCGGTGACCCGTAATGAAGGGAAAGGCACGTAGGTGCGACGCACGTTTGACATGGCCCGGATTATTGATTCGCTTGATAAGAAGTAGCGTTCCTGTTGGACTCCGTCGGCATCGAGCAGATCAAGTTCGGCGACTCCTGCCTGTGCGACTGCGGTCTTGGAATGCGTGCGGCAAGCGGTATCCCGCGCGACGCCGCTTTCGAGCAGGCCTCCGAAAAGCGGTGCCGCCCGTTGGTTGTCACCGCACTCCAAAAATGACACCGATTCGCAGATTCGCCCGGGTAAGGCCACTTGCGGCAGAAGTTTCGGCATGCTATTGTTGTGCGTCATTCAATGTCGCCCGCCGGGCGGCGATCCACACCACAACAGGAGAGAAGAGTGGGACTGTTTCATCCGTTCCGCGACCACCGCAGGGAAAGGCTCGTTCAACAGCCGTTCCCGCCCGAGTGGTCGCAGATCATCGACAGGAACGTGTTCTGTTGCCGGTGCCTCCATCCGGACGAGCGGAAGCGGCTGGAAGACCTGGTCAAGGTGTTCATCAGCGAGAAGCATTTCGAGGGCTGTGGCGGCTTGGCCGTCACCGATGAGATCAGAATCACGATCGCGGCTCAGGCGTGTCTGCTTCTGCTCAACCTTCACGAGGTTTACTTCGAAAGGCTGGTCAGCATTCTCGTGTATCCGCAGAGTTTCGATTTCGAACAGGAAGAACGGGGCGAGACCGGCTTTGTAACGGTCACGAACCTTCCGGTGTCGGGACTCTCTTCAAGCACCGGCGCGGTTGTGCTTTCTTGGCCTGACGCGATACGCGGTGCGCGGAATTCGAGCGACGGTGCGAACGTCGTCTTCCACGAGTTCGCCCACCAGCTCGATCTCTTGGACGATGCCATGAACGGCGCACCGGCACTGGACCGCGCGTCCATGTATCGCGACTGGGCGCAGGTGCTGGGCTCGGAATACCAACGCCTGCAGCGGGAAGTCGCTGCGGGCACGCCGTCGCTGATCTCTTCCTACGGGGCCACGAAGCCAGCCGAGTTCTTCGCGGTTGTGACGGAACTTTTTTTCGAGAAGCCGGCTGAACTCCGGCGTCAACATCCCGCCCTGTATGATGAATTCAGGCAGTACTACTGTCAGGACCCGGCCGCGCGGGCGGACGAATGCCACGCGCAAGGCCAACGACAGTCATAAGTGTGGGACTCAGTGTTTGGGCTAAAACACGAGCCGCGCGCTCACCTGCGTCTGGCTCATGACTTCGATCCGCACGTCCTCGCGGCCCGCCGCACGCAGCGCCTGCCGCATGGTGTTGAGCGCCAGCGACGGCGTGTTGCACTCTTCGCTCAGGTGCGCGAGGAAGAGCGTGTGCAGCCGCTCGGAGAGCGACGTGCGCATCAGTGACGCCGCATCGTCGTTGGAGAGATGCCCGCTGCGCCCCGCGATGCGGGTCTTCAGCGGCCACGGCCGCTCCGACTGCATCAGCATGTCGTAGTCGTGGTTGCACTCCAGAATCGCGGCGTGGCAGGTTGCCAGCTTGGCGCAGATCAGCGGCGTGGCCTGCCCCAAGTCGGTCACCACGCACAACCGCGTCCCCCCGTCGTCGAACACGAACCCCACCGGATCGGCCGCATCGTGCGGCACCGTGAAGGCCTCGATCCGCAGCCCGCCGATTTCGAAGGTCGAAGCGGTTTCGAAAATCTCCCACTCGCTGTCCAGTTTGGGGCACCCGAGTTCGATGCCCGCCGCAGTTCCCTCGTTGGCGAAAAGCCGCACCGGGTATTTTCGCCTGAAGACCTCGATGCCCCCGTAGTGGTCGACGTGATCGTGCGTGAACAGCACGGCTTCAAGGCACTCGGGAACGAGGCCGGCCATCTGCATGCGCGACGCAATCTCGCGGGCGGACAGCCCGGCATCCACCAGCAGTGCCGTGCCGCCGCCGGCCACGTAGATGCAGTTGCCCTTGCTCCCGCTCGCTAACACACAGACTTCCATTCCCGCTCCTCATCCGGCAAGGCCGGACCACTGTGAATACGTTCAACACAAAGACTCAAAGACATTAAGAAAAAACGAAAAAGAGGCCACCTCTTCTTTGTGCCTTCGTGTCTTTGTGTTAATAGTTCTCGGCAATCGCGCGGATCGCCAACAGCCACGCCTCGAGGTCGCGCTCATCCGCCGTCTCGCGCGTCGCATGGTTGCCGCGCGTCGGCACCAGCAGCGGCAGCACCGGACAGGGCAACCCCTGCTGGGGAAAGGCCCGCGCGTCCGTGCCGCTGAAATTATAGACCTCGGTCTGCACCGTCAGACCCGCCCGCGCCATGATCGCCAGCACGCGGTCCCGCGTCTTCGGGCTGAGCAGAACCGAGGCGTCGCTGAGCGTCAGCACCGGCCCCTGACCGAGCCGCACGCCTTGCTCTTCGGATTCGTAAGTCGTGTCGAGCACCACCACCAGATCGGGACGCACCTGCGCCGCCAGCACACGCGCGCCGAACCCGCACAGCTCTTCGCTGGCCGTCGCGCCCAGCACAACCTCGTAGCGCGTCTGCCACGCGCCGGCTTCGGCGGCCAGCCGCGTCAGCGCCCAACACCCCAGCCGGTTGTCGAGAAAAGGGGCTTGAAGAAGGTAAGCTGCTCGGCTGAGCTGCGGTGTGAAACAGACCCGGTCGCCTTGCCGCACCTCGGCCCGCGCCGCGTCGGCTGCGTCCAACTCGAACCGGATATCGGTCTCGCCCTCCCCCGTGGCAACCGCACGCAGCCTGCCCCGAAAGCATCCCTGCCGCGTCTTGATGAGACCGTCCGCCGTCTCGCCGGCAAACTCGGGGGAGCCCAGTTCCGTCACGCCGAAACTGGCGCAGGGCGAAGTAGGGGCAGACGCGGGGGGCAACCGGTCAACACTATAACCGGGAGAATCCATGTGCGCGCAGATCAGCAAAACCGGCCTGCCGGAAGCGCCTCCCGGTAGCCGCGCGGTGACCGCGTAGTCGCCGTGCCGTTCAGTCTGCCAGCCGCACGCGCGCCAACACGTCTCCAGCACCTCGCGCACGTCGTTTTCGTCGCCGGGGGTGCTGTGGCAGGCGATCAGCCTCTGGAGTACCGAATCCATGTGGACGGACCGCCCTTATGCGACTCATTCCGGCGAGCCGCTGTCCATGACCATGCGGTAATATTTGAGGAAGCAGCCGATGACCTCGTCCTTGGTCACATCCGTGATCGGATAGTTCTGCGGGTCGTCCTTGAACATGCTCTCGTACTTCACGAAACGCTGACCGCGGTTGAGGCGGACTTCAGCGCGCGGCAAGATGCCGCTCTGCACGAAGTGCTTCATCACGCGGAAGGTGATCTCCTCCACCTCGCCCGCACGCACGCTCAAGGTCGCCGAGGCCGGAGCGCGGCGCATTTGGGCATCGCGCCCGTGTTTGCTGGTCAGCTCTTCGGCGATCTCCGCCAGAGCCGGCATGGCCGTCGCATCTAGAAACGCCTCGAACACCGCGTTCTCCTGCTCCGCACGCGTCACGCGGGCTTTATTTACAAGAATCCCGCTCAACTCATTCCGCCAATCAGCCATATTTGCCCCCATTGTAGAAAACACGTTATAGTCTAACACACCCGCAAGCGCCCCCGCAACCCGTGATCTTCAATTTCAAGATCAAGAAGAAGAGGAGCCCCTTATCTTTTTTTCGGCTTGTTGCAATATGTGGCAGAGGATAATTAAAATGGAACCGTGAGGTTTTACGATCCGGACATGCCGAACCACAGGCAACGGTTTTATCGCGCTGTCAGACCGTAAGCGCAATGAGTCTGCAAGTTTGACGAGCGGGCAGGGGCCACCCGCCGATAATCGTCAATACACCATCATCAGCCCCGGCAAACCTCAAAAACCGTGCGCTAGAGGCCTGTGAGGCCTGTTTCAGACCCCGAGATCCCGGGCCTTGTCCCGGCATGGTTCGGGCGGTGCCCCAGCCGAAACCCCACAAAGGACACGTTTTTGATACGCCGTCTTCTACCCTTCCCTTCCACACCCCGCTCCTTTATACTATCGCTCAATGATTGATGCGTTCATAAAGAGATGGGAGGCATCGGGGGCGTCGGAGCGGGCCAACTATCAGCTTTTCCTCACGGAGCTGTGCGCCGTGCTGGAGGTCGAGCCGCCCCAGCCAGCCGGGGCGGATGACGCCCTGAACGCCTACGTCTTCGAAAAGTCCGTCCGCTTCCCCAACCGCGACGGCTCAGTCAGCCTCGGCCGCGTCGACCTCTACAAGCGCGGCCACTTCGTGCTGGAGGCCAAGCAGGGCGCGAACGACGGCGACGCCAAACCGGGCCACGGCATCCGCGGCTCCGAAGGCTGGGACCAGTCCATGGTCCGCGCCAAGAACCAGGCCGAGCGCTATGTCCGCGCCCTGCCCGCTGCCGAGGGCCGCCCGCCCTTCCTGCTTGTCGCCGATGTCGGCCACGCCATCGAAATCTATTCCGAGTTCACGCGCACCGGCGGCATCTATATCCCGTTCCCGGACGCCTCCTGCCACCGCATCCTGATCCGCGACCTCGCCGACCCCGCGCTGCGCGAACGCCTGCGCCTCGTCTGGACCGACCCCGCCAGCCTCGACCCCGCGCTCCGCAGCGCTCGCGTCACCCGCGAGATCTCCGGCAAGCTCGCCGAACTCGCCAAGTCGCTCGAAGCCTCGGGCCACTCGCCTGCCGAAGTGGGCGGCTTCCTCATGCGCTGCATCTTCACCATGTTCGCCGAGGACGTCGACCTGCTCCCCAAGGCGAGCTTCAGCGGCCTGATCGAATCCCTGCGCGACAATCACCGCGCCTTCAAGACCATCGTCGAGGAGCTCTGGAAGACCATGGACAAGGGCGGCCTGAGCGTCGCCCTGCGCGCAAAACTCCTGCGCTTCAACGGCGGTTTTTTCGAGGAGCGCCGCGCGCTGGCTGTCACCCCGGAGCAGATCGACCTCCTCGCCGCCGCCGCCCGCGCCGACTGGCGCGACGTCGAGCCCGCCATCTTCGGCACCCTGCTGGAACGCGCCCTCGACGACCGCGAGCGCCACATGCTCGGCGCGCACTACACGCCCCGCGCCTATGTGGAGCGCCTCGTCATCCCCACGGTCATCGAGCCCCTGCGCACGGAGTGGGAGAGCGTGCAGGCCGCCGTTTCCGCCTGCCTCGCGTCGGACGACCGCAAGGCCGCGCTCGCCGCCCTCCGCGCCTTCCACCTGCGCCTCTGCACCGTGCGCGTGCTCGACCCCGCCTGCGGCTCCGGCAACTTCCTCTACGTCACCCTCGAACACCTCAAGCGGCTTGAGGCCGAGGTCCTCGGCCTGCTCGCCACCCTCGGCGAGACCGAACGCTCGCTCGACCTGCAGGGCCACACCGTCCACCCCGCGCAGTTCCTCGGCCTGGAGCTCAACCCCCGCGCCGCCGTGCTCGCCGAGCTCTGCCTCTGGATCGGCTACCTCCAGTGGCACCTGCGCACGCGCGGCAAGGCCGCCCTCGCCGAGCCGGTCATCTCCAAGTTCCACACCATCGAGAACCGCGACGCCGTGCTCGCCTGCGACCGCTTCGAGCCGCTGCGCGACGCGCACAACAGCATCGTCACCCAGTGGGACGGCCACACGCTCAAGACCCATCCCGTCACCGGCGAGGACGTGCCCGACGAGACCGCCCGCCGCGTGGTCTACGCCTACGTCAACCCGCGCCCCGCCGAGTGGCCCGCCGCCGACTTCATCGTCGGCAACCCGCCCTTCATCGGCCCCGCCCGCATGCGCGACGCCCTCGGCGACGGCTACACCGAAACCCTGCGGGCTCTCTATCCCGAAGTCCCCGAGTCCGCCGACTTCGTGATGTACTGGTGGCACAAGGCCGCTGGCCTAGTGCGTGAACATCACGCTGAACGCTTCGGCTTCATCACCACCAACTCCCTGCGCCAGACCTTCAACCGCCGCGTGCTGGAGGCGCACCTCTCTCCATCAGCCGAGAATCCCAATGGTAGGGACGGCTCCCCGAGCCGTCCGCCGGTCTCCGCACGGACCTGCGGACGCCTCGGCGAGGCGTCCCTGCCAGATGCGCCGCTCTCCCTTCTCTTCGCGATTCCGGATCATCCGTGGGTTGAGAACGCCGACGGCGCGGCCGTGCGCATCGCCATGACCGTCGCGGGACTCCAGCGGCGGGACGCCGCTGCCACCTTGCAGACTATCACTTCGGAGACCGAAGGGGCCGAGGGCGCGGTCGATATCACGCTCGCCACGCGCACCGGCACGATCAACGCCGACCTCACCATCGGCGCGGATGTCGCAGGCGCGGTCGCGCTCAAAGCCAACGAGAATATCAGCAACCGCGGTGTTCAAGTGATCGGCGCGGGCTTCATCATCACCCGCGAAGAGGGTGCCACACTCGGCCTTGGCCGCGTGGCAGGACTTGAGCGTCACATCCGCGAATACCGCAACGGCAAGGATCTCACCAGCCGCCCGCGTGACGTGCTGGTCATCGACCTCTTCGGGCTCTCAGAAGCCGAGGTGCGCGACCGCTTCCCCGAAGTTTACCAGTGGGTGCATGAGCGCGTGAAGCCTGAGCGTGACGCGAACAGCCGCGACTCATACCGCAAAAACTGGTGGATTCACGGCGAGCCGCGCAAGGCGTTCCGCCCAGCGCTCGAAGGCCTGCCGCACTACGTCGCCACGGTCGAGACCTCCAAGCACCGCTTCTTCCAGTTCCTCGCCGCCGCCGTGCTGCCCGACAACAGGCTCGTCTGCTTCGCGCATGACGACGCCTATGTGCTCGGCGTGCTCTCCAGCCATATCCATGTGGCATGGGCTTTGGCAACCGGCGGCACACTTGAAGATCGTCCCGTTTACAACAAGACCACGTGTTTCGAGACCTTCCCATTCCCGGACGCGACAGAAGAGCAGAAGGCCCGCATCCGCGAAATAGCGGAGCGGCTCGACGCGCACCGCAAGCGCCAGCTCGCCTTGCATCCCGCGCTGACCATGACGGACATGTACAACGTGCTGGAGGCGCTCCGCGCCAACGCGACGCTGACCGCCAAGCAACGCGCCATCCACGATCAGGGGCTCATCACCGTCCTGCGCCAGCTCCACGACGAACTCGACGCCGCCGTTGCCGCCGCTTACGGCTGGGAATCCGCACTTGCCGATGCCGACATTCTCGACCGTCTGGTCGCCCTCAACCGCGCCCGCGCCGACGAGGAATCACGCGGCACCGTCCGCTATCTCCGCCCCGCGTATCAGCAACCGCATGTTGGTCCGGCTTCAGCCGGCAGCGCCGCCGTGCAGTCCGATCTCGGTCTCCAGACTAATGAACTAACGCCCTCCCGCACTAATGAACTTCTCCCCTGGCCCGCTTCCCTTGCCGACCAGATTGCCCTCGTGCGCGGAGTGATCCACCAGACCGCGTGGCAGCCCGCAGACGGCGCGAAGACCCTTGCCCGCCACTTCACCGGCGTCCGCGCCCCAACCGTCCAGCGCCTCGTCGACGCCCTCGCGGCCTTGGGGCATGTGGGATAGAAAACCAATTTATGTAAACTCCCGAAATACAGCTCATCCCCATCCCCGGCACACTATAGGGGCAGCCCTCTGTGGTTGCCCACTTTGTCCAACAAGCACCTAGGAGAACCGATGGAACGGAAATGGTACGAGTCAACATGGCTCATCGTCGCGACACTGATTGTCTGCGGCCTCTGGCGTCCCCTCTGGTACGTTGGTATTGTGATCGGCGCGGCCTTTCTGGTGGTTCAGTATCTCGCCGATAAGAAGACACGCCAGTATATTGAAGAGCTAAGACGCTTGGAATTGCTGGGCCGCGCCACGCAGACCAAAGTAGCCGAATTCGAAACCTATTTCCGAGCGAACGGGTATGTCGAGTTGGAGGAAATGCGTGAACGACTGCGCGATCTGGAAACGCGGATAAACGAGACAAATGCGGCCTCCGGCATCATCATGGAACGTCACGCCCAATTGGCAAACGAGCTAAATAGAACGTCGAAGGATTTGGAGCGCGATCAGAAGAAACTGACGAAAATCAAAGAATTGTACAAGGGCATTGTGAACTGCCTTGAACGGTTCCTTAACTACGATCCGCAAGCAACGCTCTGCAAAATACCGGAAATTGATTTTCAGGAGGCCGAGTCCCTTGCACCGTCTGTCGCGTTGCGTCTGCATGCGCTGGATGTAAAGGACCTGCGGAAAGCCTTCCGTGAGAACGAGAAGAACATCGAATCAATTTTCAAACAGTACGAAGGACGCTACACGTCGAAGGCGAACCGCTCGCTATACGCTTTGACGGTCATCGCCCTGCGGGCCGAACTCCAGGCCGTTCTGATAAACCTGCGCGGCGAAAGCATCGACAAAGCCATAGCAGAGATCAAGAAGGTAGTCGGCAAAGCGATGTTCATTGCAGGCGAAGGCAACCAGTCCATTCTTCCCACGCTCACCAAATTCATCGGCCAGATCGAACATCACTTTGTCGAAGCCGCAAAGATCGAACACCTCTGGTATATACGCAAGGAACAGGCCAGACAGGAACAGATCGCCCTGCGGGCGCAGATGCGGCAGGAGGCGAAAGAGCGCAAGGAACTGGAAGAGAAGATGAAAAAGGTCATGGCCGAGGAATCGAAATACCAGGCCGAGATCGAGAGGCTTCGGCAGACGATCATTGAGGCATCACCTGAGCAACGTGAGGCGGTGGAAACACGCATACGCGAGGTTGAACTTCAGCTTGGCGAAGTCGCAGTCAAGAAAGACGAGATTGCCAATCTGCAGAACGGCAAAGCTGGAACAGTCTACGTCATCAGTAACCTTGGCGCGTTCGGCGAGAACGTTTTCAAAGTGGGCATGACCAGGCGTCTAGAACCCCAAGAGCGCATCGATGACTTAGGAGACGCGAGCGTCCCCTTCGAATTCGACGTTCACAGTTTTATTTTCTCGCAAGACGCCGTGTCTCTTGAGCACAAACTTCACACAACCCTAGAAGGCAACCGGATAAACAAGATCAACCGTCGTAAAGAGTTTTTCCGGTCGACGATAGACGATATTGAGCGTCTTGTTCAGGAGACAGAGCCCACAGCGGAATTTAACCGCACCATGCTTGCAGAGGAATATCGAGCTTCCTTGGAACCGGAAAAACTGGAAGCAGTGCAAGAGACGTCGGATTCCGAAGACAGTGAGATAAATGATCCTGAAGAGGATTGAATCAAGACGCCGCCCATTCCAAACCCGTCGTAGTGTAGCGCCAGCTCAACAGGCCCCTTGAAAGGAACCATCCATGCCTGACAATACCGTTTCCGCCCTCCAAGCCGCCCGCCTGATCCTTGAGCAGGCGGGCACGCCTCTCCACTACGGGGAGATCACCAAACGCATTCTCGACCAAGGCCTTTGGCACACCGAGGGGAAAACGCCTGACGAATCAGTCAACGCCCGCCTTGCCGTGGACATCAAAAGCAACGGCACCGCGTCCCTTTTCATCCGACCTTCGCCCGGCCACTACGCACTGAATCCCACCCCGGCCACCCGTCCGCCGTCCTCTGTCCTCGGTCCTTCCGCCCGCCGCGCATCGCCATCGCCTGCTGCCGCTTGCCCGTTGCCCGCCACCTCCAAATCCATCTCTTTCACCGACGCGGCCGAGCGCGTTCTTGACGCCTCTGCCAGTAAGCAGCTCCATTACCGCGACATTACCCGCCTCGCG
Organism: bacterium; assembly: GCA_025360845.1. GTDB lineage: Bacteria > Verrucomicrobiota > Kiritimatiellia > RFP12 > UBA1067 > JAHFSX01. The sequence goes on along the minus strand of JANYBJ010000094.1, from coordinate 24,551 downwards.
CTCGAACAGTGCCTGCTCGACACCACCGGCAAGACCCCCGAGGCGACCATGTACGCGCAAATCCTCACCGAGGTCAAGCGCCGCCGCCTGCGCCGCGACCCGCAGCGCTTCATGCTTCTCGGAAAAGGCATGGTCTCGCTCGCCAAGTGGCAGGCGTCCGGCATCGCCTACCAGATCGATGAGGCCAATAAGCAGGCGCGTGAAAAGCTCCTCAAGCATATCAAGACCATGAAGCCCTACGACTTTGAGAACCTGATCAGCCAGCTTTTACTGGCCCTCGGGTTCGAGGAGATCGAAGTCACCAGCCGCTCCAACGACGGCGGCATCGACGTACGTGGCACCCTGGTTGTCGGCGACGTGATCCGCACGCGTCTGGCCGTGCAGGTCAAACGCTGGAAGAACAACGTCCAAGCCCCCGTCATCCAGCAGGTTCGCGGCAGCCTCGGCACCCACGAGCAGGGCCTCATCGTCACCACCAGCGACTTCAGCAAAGGCGCGAGGGACGAGGCCACCCGCGCCAACGCCACCCCTGTCGGCCTGATGAACGGCGAGCAGCTTGTCGACCTCCTCATCCAGAATGAGATCGGCATCACGCTCACGCCACTCCAACTCATCCAGCTCTACACACCTGCAACACAGTAGGAGCACCCCTCTGTGGTAGCCATCTTCTCATAAGGTCTCCCAATGCCCAAAATCTTCGGCAACCCCGGCAACTACGCACTCGCTGAGTCCCGCCGTAAATCCCTGCGGTTCTTTTTCATCATCATAATAGCGATTGCGATAATCTGCTATCTCGCCGGGATCGCGACCGGACTCTCTTTGGACCACGACGTCTCCCTCTCCATGCTGGCGTTTATCCTTCCCATGACGTTTGTTTTCCTTGCCCGTAAGCGCATTACCCGCATCCTTGACGAACTGCAGGCATCAGGCATTGCCTTCCGCCGAGGCGCTGAAGGCGAAGCCATCACCGCCGATGCCCTAACTGACCTGCCAGACACTTATTCCGTTTTTCATGACGTTACCCACCCCAGCATCAACGGCAACATCGACCACATTGTGGTCGGCCCCACCGGCGTCTTCACGCTTGAGACTAAAGACTGGCGCGGCGGGGTGACCCTGTCTGGCCAGGGCACACTCACTGTTGACGGCAAGCACGACCACACGCGCGACGCCAAAGCCATCCTCGGCCGTTCGCGGGAACTCAAGGTTAAAATCGAGGCCCTGTCCAACATCAGCATCTTCGTGCAGGCCGTAATGGTCTTCCCGAAAGCTTCCGTCGATGTCTTGCCCGAGACCCGCAGCCCCCTTGCCGTCCATCGCCTCGACCGCCTCGGTGACTACCTCACCAAACCTGCTCCCGCACGCCAACTCACCCCCCAGCAAGTCGACACCATCACTCGCGACCTCCAAGCCCTCTTCAAGCCAGCCGCACAGTAGGGGCACACCCTGTGGTTGCCCTCCTTCCGGGAAAAGACCTGAGCACGGACAGCGAAACCAAAAATGTGAAGGTAGACAGCGAGACGTCACTGGACGCCCTGCTTGAAGTGGCGGAAACCGGCGATCCCGCCGCACTGTTCGAGCTCGGCAACCGCCACGCCTATGGCAAGGGCCACCCCGTGAACATCCGCAACGCACTCGATCTGTGGTATGGCGCGGCGCAACAGGGACATGCGGAGGCGATCTTCTCCATCGGTCTGTGCTATTTCTTGGGCGGCGGCGTCGCCAAAGACATCGGTCAGGCCATGCACCTGTGGCGTCAGGCCGCAGCAAACGGCAGCGCCGAATCCATGTTTATGCTTGGTATCGCTTACCGGAACGGAGAGGAAATGCCGCAGGACTACCCGCAAGCCTGCAAATGGTTGCTTCTGGCACTCTCGTGCGACCACCCTAAAGCAATGGAGGCCCTGCACGAAATGAAAGACAACATCACGCCGGAAGACCGTGCCGAAGGCATCCGCCTCATGCAGGAATGGACACGTAATCCCGACTCCCGCCTTGGCTGAACTGCCGCACCGTCTCACCCCTCCAACTTGACCCCGTTCTGGCGCAACCCGCGTTTGAGAGCGTTGACAGCTTTCTGATTCTTGCCGGCCTTCTGTGCGGCTTGCCGCAGCAGATCACCCAGCCGCCCGTTCATCGCGAGTTGCGGACGGAAGCCGCCCGGCTCCGAGTCCACCACGTAGAAGGGGTCGTTTACTGATTTGCGATGATAGCGCCGCGGACTATCCATCAAGATGTCGCCACAACTCAGTTTGAGTTCCTGCAACCGCAGAACGAAGCTTTGCACGGAAACGCCGTAGCGTTTCTTCAAGCGCAGCAGCATGGCCCACGTCCGCGCATTCGAAGTCAACCCCAACTGACACACGCTGGTCAGCACCGCACCGGCCGGCATAAGGAAGCAAGTCGCGAACCGGCACGCGAACTGCGCTTCGTCCAGAACCGGCTCGCCGGCCACTGCCGCTTGCGCCTCTACCGTGCCGTACAACGTGCGCGTGTGCCAGTAGATACGCCCCAATTCGAAAACCAAGCGGTACATCTGAAGCTCCGGCTGCTTCGTGAGCAGGCTGTTGATGAAGAAGAACGCGTTGCGTTTCAGGTGGTCATACGCGCAGAACGTCTCGCAATCGGCAGGCATCTTCATGAACACGACGCATAGCCCTGCATTCTCGAAAAGCTCAAGATAATCGTACACGATCGCGTTGCCGATGCCGAGATTCTGGCGTACCCGCGCCGCCAGATGCTCGGCCCCGGCCTCTGTGGGCGTGAAAGGCACGTACAGCGGAATCCCCGCCATCTTGACCGCGCCGCAGAGATCCTCCAGCGCCAGCACCTGTTCCGCAACGGACTGGCAGACGACATGCGCCGCTTTCAGCGCCCCCGCGTCAGCCTCCGTGTCCAGAGGCGGCAACACCACCGGGACAGCGTCCGAAACCGCCGGAGCGCTCGACTCCCAGGCATTGTCATCATCGAACAGGTCGTCGATCCGGACGTTCAACACCTTCGCGATCCGGTACAACACGCGCCCGGAAGCAAGGTGCTTACCTTACTCGATCCAACCCAGCGGTCCTGCGCGGATTCCGATATCCGCAGCCAGCTTAGTTTGTGAAATAATGCTATGTTTCTGAGTTGCGCGCAAATCGATAAATCAATCAAAGAGGGGGCACGCGCCGGGCATAGCCTGCAGCATGGCGACACTTGTCATGTGACTACTCACGCATCCGTATTGACCGCTTTGTCATTTAAGCGCTCGAACAGTTCTCTTAGTTTATTCGCAGTGTCAACATACGATCCAACGCTACTATCGAGTGCCACAAAGTGATAGAACTTCTTTTTTCCAGTTTTCGTTGTGACAATGAACATGAAAAAAAAGCTGCTGGGAATACGAACATTGATAATCTTATCCAATGATCGAACAGCGTATGTGTGACACCGGAAGGGAGTCACGATTACCAGCCGGTTTCTGTTACAAAGCACCTCCGATGCGGCACCGCAGAAAGCCCCCCCCGCCAGAACTGACAGTAAGAAGGCAAGACCTACTCCGACCAAGATCGGCAAGGGTGAACTTACAACCATAAAACAAATAATCATGATGAACCATAGCAAGATAAGTGAGTATCTTGCCCGGATCACAAGGCGTCTGGTTGTTGACAATCTTACGTGGAGTATCATTGGTTAACGACCTGTCTTGCTGTGTCGAGATATGGACCAATCATTTGCGATATCCGCTCAGGCAACGCCGCAACGTTGTAACTCCCGTTGAGGATTGTTCGTGTTATTGTACCTGATATGCCTGCCCCTCCACCAGCGGCTGCGCCTGCACCCGCTCCAGCCGATCCATTACCAAAAAAACCTGTCCCCGAGTACTGTGCACTGACCCCGTCTCCAGCAGCAGCAAATGCTGAAACGCCAAGTCCCCAGCCTGTAATGTCATTGGGCGAATTCATGTCTAAAGCACCCACTTCGATATTTGCAGACACTCCAAAACCGAGGCCTACACCAAGCGCTCCATAAGTATATTCATGGACATCTCCAGTCATAAAATTGATTGCGTAAATCCGGCCTCCTTCCCCTGCAATAATGCCCAATCCCCCACCTCCCGAAATTACTATCATGCCATAGGTCGCAACACTCGCCGCACACAACCCCAGTGGATCGATATAGGACAGCGGGTTGCCAAGACAGTATGCATATAGGTTCGGGCCGCCGCCGATACCCAACGGGTCAGTGGAGATGAACCGCCCCATTGTGGCGTCGTAGGCGCGATAACGGGTGAGATACAGCGAACGCGCGAATAGCGGTCCATGCGCGTCGGCCGCGAAGACGCCGTGAGAGCCAAGCCAGCGAAACGGGATGTTGTTAGTGCCGGAGCTACCCCAGTCTTCGCCATACGGGCCGTAGCAGTACTGGTCTGTGGAGGCACCGGACGCGTCAGTCAGCGCGACAACGCTGCCCTGTTCATCGCTGTGGGCATAACGGACCGTTCCGTCCGCTTCAACCACGGCCAACAGCTTGCCACCGCCCCAGATATAGTAGCGCACAGGTGTGCCGGCCGCGTCCGTCTCCATCAGCGGGCGTTTGAGCGGGTCGGCGTGGTCGGTCACCCAAAGGCGCGTCGAACCACCTGCGGATATGCTGACACGGTTGCCGAGCGCATCGTACGTGACGGACAGGTAAAGGTTTGAAGACGTTGCGGAGGTCAGACGGCCCGCCAGATCGTACACGTATGATTGCTCTACCCCGTATCCGCTCCGGGTGACATTCGTGAGCGAACCGCAGCCGTTGTAGAGACAGGTCTCATCGAACACGTTGGTACCCGAGTAGACGCGGGCGGACACCAGCCGGTCAGCGGCATCGAATGTGTTTGCGGCGCGGCGGTCGGACACGGGATTCGGGAAAAGCCCGGCGGTCGCCTCACCCGTCTTGAGCCCCATCGCGTCGCGGGTGATCGTCCGGCCCGCAAGCGGTGCGCCGCCATTGCCGTAACTCCAACTGGAGACCGCGTGCGAGGCGTCATATGACCACGTTCCGGACACGTTGTTCGGGTAGGCCAGCGAGGTGACGCGGCCTGCCGCGTCCCGCGTGAACGTGAAGGTGCGGTTGGCCCAGTCTGTGACGTTGATGACGCGCCCGTCGGCGTCGTATCCGTAGCGTACTATTTTGCCGTCCGGATAAACGATGTTCGTGGCCAGCCCGCCCAAATCGTAGCCGTACCTCACCACGGACGCCTGACCGGAGACGCGGGAAACCGAAGAGGTCAGGCGATTCATGGCGTCATAGGCGAATGTGTTGGTGGCCGAGCCGTTGCCTGCCGTGAGCAGGTTTCCCGCACCGTCGTACGCGAAGGCCTCACGAGAGCCGTCTGCGTAGACAGTATTGGTGCCGCGGTTCAGCGCGTCGTACTGATACCGGACAGCGCGGCCAGCCCCGTCCGTGCGGTTGGTCAGGTTGCCGACAAGATCGTACAGGTTGCGGACAACCTGCTCCCCGGCCGCGTTGGTGGCGGCAAGGAGCCTGCCTTTGGCATCGTAGCCCATGCGGTAGACCCGGCCTTCGGCGTTGGTGAAGGCAATCACGCGACCCAGGGCATCGTATCCGTTCCCCTCCGTGCGCCCTGAGGAATATCGGGTGAGCGTAAGCCGCCCCATGAGATCACGCATATAGTCGGTAGTACGCCCGCGCGGGTCTTCTTTACTCGTGACAGCGTTGAGTGGGTCATAGGCGATAATCCAATTCCGTCTTAAAGGGTCGGTCACGGTGACTGGGCGGTCCAACCAGTCGTAAACGGTGTCTGTGCGGCCGGCCACGGCGTCGACACGGGACGTTACGAGCCCTGCGGAGTCGTACCAGGCCCGCTCCTGCCAGACGGAGCCGCAACGGTTGGTGACATGGCCCATGATGTCGAGACCGAGGGCGACACGCGATCCGCGCGGGTCGGAAAAGGCGACAAGGCGGTCGGCGGCATCGTATTCGTTGGTGAAGACGCCGCCGTCGGCCTGGCGTTTGGAGGCGGGCTGCCCGCCGGGCGTCCAGAAGAACGCGGTCGCATGATTCAGCGGGTCTGACGAAGAGGTGAGTCTTCTTGCGGAATTGAAGGCGCGTGAGGTGCGCCCGCCCAGCGCGTTGATCGTGTTGGTGGGCATCCCCCGCTTGTCGTAGAGAATGCGGGTTGTGTGTCCGAGAGCGTCCGTGACGTTGGTGATGTTACCGGCCAGATCGTAGCCGAAACGGGAGATTCCGGCGTCAGTGGATGTGACCTGATAAGGCAGCCCACCGGCGTCGTAAGCGGAGACGGTTTCGGCGAGCGTCCTCCCCGAGGCGTCGAGCTTGCGGGTTGTGGTGAGCAAGCCGTGTGCGTCATACGCGTTGGTGACCGTGACGCCGTCGGGTGCGGTCAGGGCAACAAGCCGGTCGCAGGAGTCGTAGGCCATGCGCGTGACGCGCCCGAGGGCGTTGGAGACGGCCACAACACGGTGGCGTCCGTCATAGGCTAGAGTGGTTGTGCGGAAATCGGTCGTGTTTGCGGCTTCGGTCACGCGAACGAGCCGGTTACTGATGTCATAGATGCTGACGGTGGCGCGTCCCGCCACGTCCACATTGGTGACCAGATGCCCTCGGGCATCGTAGAAGAACGTACTGATGCCGCCGTCGGGGCCGGTGCGTTGGGTGAGGCGCCCGTCCCCGTCGAAACACGAGACGGCGCGGCCTCCGACAGGATCGCGCTGACGGGTGATAATCCCGGCGGCGAAGGCGAAGGCCGAACGGTGGCCGGAGGCGGAGACCTGGTTGGTGACCTGGCCGAGCGAGTTGAAGGCGTTAGCAACGATGGTGACGCCTGACGGATCAATCTCGGCCTGCAAAGCGTTATCAGAACTATATGACGAGGACCAGACTGCCCCTGCGGCATCGTTGACGGAGGTGAGGCAGCCGGAAGGGCTGTAGGCATAGGCGACGGATCTTCCGGCGCTGTCGCTGACGGAAGAAACTCGGTTTCCTGACCAGGCGAAGGTCAGTTTGCCCCCGAAGGAATTGGAGACCGACACCAAATTGGTCTGAGCGTTGTAGTAAAGTCGGGTGAGATTGCCGGAGGGATCTTCGACACGTTCAAGGTTGCCGAGACTGTCGAAACGCCAGACGGGGCCGAGCCGCTCACTCAAGACAAAAGCGGTATTGTTGGAGCGGACAAGCGTCGCGGTTACACCGGGGGCAGGCAGGTATGTGCCGTCCGGCGACCGAGTGAAATCGAGCGAGCGTCCTCCCGCTTGGACTGCAGCCGCCCCGTTTACCAGTTGGTCGGCCCACCATTTGGTGACGAGGCAGGCGACCGTCAGGTTCTTGGCTTCCTCTCCCGCCGCGACCAGATCGTTTGCGACCATGCAGGCCACTGCGGAGGCAGCACCGGCGAAAGGACTGCCAAGGCCCATGAAAGCGTCGGGGTCGGCATAAACATTCACCTGCGCGTCATATCCATGAATCCAGCCTTTCCCGAACGGGCCGTCAGCATTGCGCAGGCGGGAGTCGTAATGGCGGGTGACGGCAAGCGGCAACGGCCCCTGAAGGGAAAGATCGGACTGATCCGAAAGGAAGGCCCCCGAGAAAGCGTCCACGGGATCGGCGTATGTGTAGGACTGTACCGACGCGTCGCTCAACAAGAGATCGTTATACTGGAGACCGACAGCGGTGGCGGCTGTCACATAAGGCACCGACAAGAAGCCCCCCGCCAGTCCGCCGCCGATCATCATCGACGTGGAATAGCCTCCGGCATTGGGCCTGTAGTTGATGTACGCAAAACCGCTCCAGTTGTTGAGCGCAATCTTTCCGTTCTTAGGCAACAGCAGCTTCCGGCTGCCGGTGATGGCCGCATCCAGCGCACTCAGCGTGTTCGAGTCGTAGTTCACCAGCAAGCCGCGAACCGTAGACATCCAGTTGCCGCTTGTCGCGAAATAGATGGGAGTGTTGGACGTGTTGGCGATATCAATCACGCGCACCGTGGAGACTGCGGGGCGGTTTGTGCCGTTCACCTGGTCGAGCACAGCATGCTCGAGGGCGCTTGCGAACAGACTGTGCGTGTCGAATTTTGCCACGTCTGCCGAAGAGTAATAAAGGATGTTCTTAAAGTCAACATAGGGTGACGAGGTCTGCCCAACGAGGCCGATGCTGTAAAAGAAATGCGCGTCCGATCCGTCGAACCGGCTGTTCATTCTGTTCAGCATGGCCGTCTGTGCCAGCCATTGCTGGCCCACGACCTGCAGCACGCGTGAACGCAAATTGACATTGGATTCGGAAACGCCGGTTGAACGGACACGGATCAACTCGGTCTGCGCCCGAACCCTCATACCGCCACGCCGCCGAAGCCGACGGGTATGGCGTAAACGTTGGTGAGCGCCCGGCTGACAGTATAGACGACCCGGTTGGATGACAGGTTAAGGGGAAGGCAAACCGTGACAGCCAATGTGTCTGACGCCTGACTCGCGCCCACCGGCTCAGTTCCGACAACCCCGTCATCGAGATGCAGAACGGCTTTCGGAAAAGACTGAGCGGAATTGGTATAGGAAAGCCAAAGATGGCGGGCACCCACCTCGTCGAGCCAGAAGCTGTTGGTGAAACCGGTATGCTCCACTTTGAGGTTGTAGCGCAACGCGTTCTTATATGCGTCGGTCTGGGCGAGGAAGTCGACGGCCGTTCCAGTCACAGAGCCGTGGAAAGTGTTGGTGTCGCCTGCAAGCTCCTGCGACACGACACTGTCGCCGCCGACAAGACCCTGAGCCGAGACATCCTCCCCGGCTTCACGCCATTTCGCTGCGAGGTTGGCCGAAAGACGGCGCAGTTCGGCGGCTAGTGCCGCGCTGGAAAGTCCTTGCACATAATATGCATTTGTCGTGCCTCCCGCCTGCGCGAGCAGATTCGTGCGGCTATATCCCATGTCAGTCAGCAGAGAGCCGGACGGTTGCGTGATACGCGCGGGCTTGAATGACGGGTCGAGATCGTAGGTCTCGCCGTTCAGTGTGAGCCGTACCCAGAAGTGTTCGACGCGGATCACGCTTGTTTCCAAGGACGCGCCGACATAGCCGGTTACGTCCAATGCGGCCACGCCTAACCGATGAGCGGCAGCCGAACAGACCGCTTCAACCGTTCCGTTTGTGATGACGCCAAGCCATGATGTCGCGTCATATCCCGAGGTCGTACCTCCGAGTGGTATCTCGAAACCGCCTGACGCCATGGTCACGTACCGCACGGTGGTGTCGGCAAAGCCTGAAGCCCTGAGCAAAGCGAGAAGCAGGAACGCCTGGTCTCCGGCGCTCCCCTCGCGGTCAAGCAGCGTGCGTTCAGGTCCGCGCGCGATGCCCTTGCAGGGCGTGAACCGGATCTGGTTGCGGACGAACAGATAGCACTGCGCCCAGTTGCAGTCGAGCCCACGGGCCGTTTCCGAAATCAGCTCGCCAGAAGCGGGAACCACGGTATTGGTCAACCCAAGGTCAAATGTCTGCGTCACAGGCTCCGCCGCAGGTGACGTTGATAGTGCTTCAAATAGCGGCGGCGTACCTTCTGATGGGCCCGGCACGCCCATTATCTCAAATCCTGTTGAGACGGACCAACCCGTAAAGTTGGGCGTCGACCAACCTTCCCAATCGCCCGGATCTTCCGGCGGCTCATCGGACGAGTGAGCGATTGCCACGCAGAACGCTGCAAGACCAAAGGCGGAAAGGAACCGCTTCATGGCGCACTCCTTTCGCTTGCTGAAAGCGTGTTATGCGCGGGTGAGACGGTGTATTGCACCGCACCGCCGCCCGTCCCGCCGGACGTGGTCGTGAAGGTGCCGGTCAGGCGGTCGTCGGCATCATACAGGTAGCGGATCGTGGACGCGCCCACCCCCGCGTTCTGCGTCACGGGGTTCAGGCCCCGCAAGATCGCCTCGTCGTCGTCCATGCCGTCGCCGTTGGTGTCGCGTTTGAGCGGGGCGAGACCGTACACGTACATCCGGGCGAAGTCGCCGATGCTCAGTCCCGCGCTGTCCCACGCGTGGGGATCCGTGCCCAGCACGAAGGTCTCCCGGTCATCGGCGATGCCGTCGTTGTCGGAGTCGATATCGCAGCGGGCGACAAGGAAGAACCCCATGCTCCCCAGATAAGGACCGCTCCATGTGTCGAAGGGCGCAGAAGGCGTGAGGGTTGACCGGATCAGCCACGAGTTGGTGGCCGCCTGCCCCAGTGTCGGCCGAATGAGCAGGTCCACGGGTAGCTTGTCCACCGGCGTGTATACGGACAGGCTGAACTCGTTGGAGAATGCCTGTACGGCCGCGAAAGCGACCCTGTTGGTGTCCTCCGGCAGAACCAGCGGCGGGCTGCCGGGCGGCGGGTTGTTGGTCGCGGCAGCCGCGATGGCGGCGCGCAGCAGGGGCCAGTCGTTGGACGATATCAGGGTGAACCCGAAGGCGAACCTGCTGCGGTCTCGGTTTTCATACCAATCGTCGGCCTCGGCACCGGACAGATAGGACGGAGGTCCCCAGCGATATACGTCCCTGACCCATTGCTGCGGGTCGAGCGATGCGGGGGCGTCGTTTGTGCCGAAAGCGGTCCCGTCCGGCGCCTGGTAGCGCCAGACGCGTGAGACGTCGGTTGTCTCGACGACAGACAGTTTCCAAATCGGAACCCCGAAGTGGAGGGTCGGCTGGAGATAGTTCGTCACCCCCGCGACGCCGCCCTCCGGCGAGAACGTATACCACCGGCCCCAAAGGTCGATGTGTGAAAAGAAGTCGTTAGTTCCGATCGCCGTCCGCGGAGGGTAGATGAAAGCGAAATTGGTTAGGCTTGCGTACTGGTGCGCCACAACGCCGTCGAGATCGCCGCACGTTGCAAGATTCCTCGGCTGATACCCGCTCGCTGATGCGGCTGCAGCCATAAGTAGTTCCACCAGCACTGAAATGACGCACATCACTCCGGCTCCGGTAGTCCAAGAGCGGGTAGAAACAAATCGCACACGCAGTGATAAGACGGCAAACAGGTTGCGCATGAAAGGCCCCCTTTTATACGTTGATATGCAAAGTACACCCCCCGCATAATTGCGTCAACCGAAAACAGACCAAAACGGATCATAAACGCATCAATTCAGGAATTTTCTGCTTCTTATCGGTTGTTAACCGACATGAGCTGGTTAAAAATCGAACTGCGGAGCAGGTGGTTTTCACCTGTGGCAGGCCTTGACGGTTTCGGAATACGTCCAAAACGTCTCCGAAAAAACACAAACAAAACACAAACGGAATGGACGGTGGTAACAGAAATGCCAGAAAACGTGAAAAATCAGGCAAATACCAATCGGGCATGCGTGTTGTTTGTTTCGGTACGCGTTCCGTGTTTCGGCAATGTTTCGGCGTTTCGGTCAAAATAAATCGACTTGTAGCAATGTGTAGCAAGGAAATGAGACAGGGTATAAAAGCAAAAAACCCAGAAAACATTAGCGTTTTCGAGGTTTTTCACTCTAAAAAGATGGTCGGAGCGGAGGGAGTTGAACCCTCGACCTTTTGGTCCCGAACCAAACGCGCTACCAGGCTGCGCTACGCTCCGAAAAAGGGACTGCCAAAAACAGATGCATAGAGTAGCGAATCTGCGGATAAAGTCAAAAACAAAGATTCGCTTTCATGCGGATTTATCCAACGCGCTCGACTACAATTTCGGGATCGATCGATTCGCGAAGGATGCGCTCGATGCCTTGCTTCAGCGTCATCGTCGCATGAGGGCAACTGCCGCACGCGCCGCGCAAACGCAGTTTCACAACCTTGTCCTCGATCGAAACCAGTTCCATGTCGCCGCCGTCCGCCTGCAACATCCCGCGCAACTCTTCCAGTTTCGCCTTGATCTGTTCGCTCATGATGGTCTCCTTTACAAATGGCCGCATATCATGCCCAAAAACGGGATGCGCGTCAAGCAGCGGCATCGTTATCGATATCGTTTTCGCGACAATCCGGTTGACGGGCGAAGGTGCGGCGTTGTACGCTTTTGCCATGAAACTGTTCACCTCTAAAACCGTGATTGTCGCCAACGGGCAGTTCCCGACGCATGCGACACCGCTGGCTGCGCTGCATTCGGCGGCGCGGGTCGTCTGCTGCGACGGTGCGGTTGACAAGCTTGAGGCGGCCGGGTTGACTCCGACGTGGGTTGTGGGAGATCTCGACAGCGTGTCAATCGAGGCTCGCGCGCGGTATCACGAGCGGCTGGTGTGTGTGCGCGAACAGGAAACCAATGACCTCGCGAAAGCTTTCCGGTTCTGTCTGTCGCACGGGTGGAACGATCTGGTGATTTTGGGTGCGACGGGATTGCGCGAGGATCATACGCTGGCCAATCTTTCCTGGCTGGTGGACTTCGCCTGTGAGGCAGACGTGCTGCTGCTGACCGATTCAGGATGGTTCACGCCCTTGACGGTTTCCGCGCGTCTGCCCGCCTTTGTGGGACAGCCGGTCTCGGTTTTTTCGTTCGATCCCGTTTCGGCAGTGCATGCCGAGGGGCTTAAATTCCCGCTGGACGGATTGCGGCTGGCGCGCTGGTGGCAGGCGGCTTTGAACGAAGCCTGCGGGGATACCGTCTCGCTTGTGTTTAAAAACGGACCGCTGCTCGTGTTCCAGACCTATCAGGTGGTTTGACCTTTGCCCACGCGGATCGATCACGCGTGTTGTTGCGCGTCGGGAGTGGCTGCGTCCGGGGGCTGCTGCTCCAGCCACTCGGCGATGGCCTTGCGGATGGTCTTCTTGGCCTGGGTGAGCGGTTCGTGGACCGTACAGCCCGCGGCGCGGGCATGGCCGCCGCCGCCGAACTGCTTGGCGAGCACCGTGGCGTCGAGCGGGGCACGCGTACGGATGCTGACGCGCGTTTCGGCGTTGTCGTCCTCGTTGCCGTAGAAGAAGATCGCCACCCGGTTGCCGATCAGGCTGCGCGGGATTTCGATGACGTCCTCGGCGTCGGCTTTGGTGCCGCCGGTCTCCTCAAAGTCCTGACCGGTCAGCGTGACAGAGGCGATCTCGTTGTCCTCCGTAGAGGTGAGGGTCCGGAAGGCCCTTCTCTTGAGTTCTACCGAGACGCGGCTAAAGGAGCAATAGAGCTTGTCGTTGATGATGGCGGTGCGCACACCGTAGCGCAGGAGGTCAGCGCCGCAGCGCAGCGTGGCGGGCTTGGTCTGGTCGTAGGCGAAGCGGCCCGTGTCGGTGATGAGGGAGACCCAGAGCGCTTCGGCGGCGACCGCATCGAGCTGCCAGCCGGCCCGGCGAGCCAGGCGCCAGATCATCTCGCCGGCGGAGGAGCAGCGGCCTTCGATCCAGTTCAGGGTTCCGAAAAGGGTGTTGGTGCGATGGTGGTCGATGTTGATGAGCGGCAGTTTGGCTGCCAGCGGCTGAAGGGCTTCCGGCAGGCGGTCGAACGCGCCGCAGTCTACCGATATCAGCAGGTCGAATTTTTTTCGGGCCGCTGTTTCAGGGGCGATGAGCTTTTCGACGCCAGCCAGAAAGCCGGGGCCGCCCAAACCCTTGCGCTCGGCGGTGGCGACCGCTTTGATGCCCGCGCGGTTGAGCAGATGCGCGAGTGCGATCATGCAGCCGAGCGAGTCGCCGTCCGGACGGACATGGCCGGTGATGAGGACGCTCTCCGCACGGGAGATGGTCTTGAGTATTTCGTCAGGCGTAGCTTTATGCGGCTTGTGTGTTTTCTTCATAGAAGAAGGATCAGCGGATCTGGCCGTTGCCGGTCACTACGTATTTGTAGGTGGTCAACTCCTCTAGACCCATGGGGCCGCGGGCGTGAAGCTTGTCGGTGCTGATGCCCATCTCGGCGCCCATGCCGAACTCGCCGCCGTCGGTGAAACGGGTGGAGGCGTTGACATAGACCGCCGCCGAGTCGACCTCTTTGAGGAACCGCTTGGCGCTGCTGGCGTCGGCGGTGACGATCGCGTCGGAGTGGTGCGAGCCGTAGGTGTTGATGTGCGAGATGGCGGCCTTGACGTCCTTCACGACGCGGACGGAGAGGATCAGGTCGAGGTACTCGGTGGACCAGTCCTCTTCGGTGGCGGGTTTGCAGGAGGGCAAGAGTTTACGGGTGGCTGCGCAGCCGCGCAGTTCCACCTTGCGCCGGACGGCCAGAGCGGCGAGCATCGGCAGGAAGGCGGCTGCCGCATCCTGGTGTACGAGGAGCGTCTCCATGGCGTTGCAGACGCCGGGGCGCTGGCATTTGGCGTTCTCGACAATGTTGATCGCCTGCTTCAAATCCCCGGTGGCGTCGACGAAAACGTGGCAGACGCCCCTGTAGTGCTTGAGCACCGGAACGCGCGCGTTCTCGACCACGGCGCGGATCAACGACTCGCCTCCGCGCGGGATCACGACGTCCACGCGGTCGTCCAGTTGCACCAGCTCGCGCACGGCCTCGCGGTCGATGGTTTCGATGAGTTGAAGGGCGTGCTTGGGGAGGCCTGCGCTCGCGCCGCCCTCCCGCAGGGCGCGGGCAATGGCGAGATTGGAGTGCAGCGCCTCTTTGCCGCCGCGAAGGATCACGGCGTTGGAGGTTTTGATGCAGAGCACGGCGGCGTCGGCGGTGACATTCGGGCGCGACTCGTAGATGATGGCGATGACACCCAAGGGCACGCGCTTCTTTTCAATGACGAGGCCGTTGGGGCGCGTGCGTTTCCAAAGCTTCTTGCCGACCGGATCGGGCAATCGCGCGACTTCGCGCACGCCCTTGATCATGTTGTCGATGCGGGCGTCGGTGAGGGTGAGGCGGTCGAGCATGGAAGCGGAAAGGCCTATGGCCGTGGCCTGGGCCAGATCCTGTGCGTTCGCCTCCTTGAGGAGGTCACGCTGCTGGTCGAGGGCGTCGGCCATCGCGTTCAGAATGGTGTTCTTCCTCTTGGTGGACAGGTTCACCATTTTGCGAGAGGCGTCGAGCGCCTGGTCGCCGATCAGCCGGATGGTATCGTGAAGAGTCATAGCAAGTTAGGAGTTAGAAGTGAGGAGTTAGGAAGCGGGGGGGGGGAGTTGGACTTCGAACTGCTGACACCTGATTCCTAACTCCTCCCTGGTTATAAGGCGCTGCTGAGGATAAGCGTGCCTGTATCGGAACCGGACATCACGCGGGTAAGCACGTCCTTGTTGCGTCCGCACGCGATGACCACGCCGCAGCCGGCCTTGACCGCGATCTGTGCGGCTCGCAGCTTGGAGTCCATGCCTCCTTTGGAAAGGCCTCCGGCCTGTGTGGGGTTGACGAGCGCGAAGGCATCGTTCAGATTCTCGATACAGGGGACACGCTTGCCGTTCGCGTCCAGCACGCCGTCGACGGTGCTGAGAATCACGAGCAGGTCGGCACGCACGAGCTTGACGACCAAGGCGGCGAGGTAGTCGTTGTCGCCGAGCGAAAGATCCGCCTTGATCTCCTCGTCGGCCACGACGTCGTTCTCGTTGATGATAGGAATGACGCTGTAGCGGATCATGTGCTCCATGGTCCTTTTAGCGTTAGCGAAGCGGATCCGGTTCTGAAAATCGGCATGGGTGAGGAGCACCTGGCCGATCTTGATCTTTTCGGCAAGGAAGAGCTCCTCATACTTCGCCATCAAGCGGGCCTGGCCCACGGCGGCGCACATCTGGAGGTCGGGGACGCTTTTGGGGCGTTCCTTCATTCCCAGCGCCTCCACGCCCGCGCCGATCGCGCCGGAGGAGACAATCAGGATTTCGAAGCCCTTGCGGTGTAGCTCGGCGACCTGCGTGATGAGGCTCTTGAGCGGACGCATGTCGGGGCGGCCCGACTTTTGGGCAATCACGCGGGTCCCGATTTTCACGACGATGCGTCGGGCTTCCGGCAGAAATTCTCTGAAGCGGTGTTCCAAGTTCATAGGCGAAGTAAAGGTTGAAAGTTGCTGGTTACACGTTGCGGATTGAACTTTAAGGCTTTAGTTTAGTGGAAGTTGGGGGGGAAAGCAAGCGGGCCGAGTTTAACAGAAAGGCCGGAGCGAGTGCCCCGGCCTTTCTCGGTTTCGCGACGTGTGCGGCTTAGGAGGCGCCGAGTTGGAAGCGGACGAACCGCTTGATTGTGATCGCGTCGCCGGTGGCTTTTTCGCAGGCTTTCACGACATCGGTGATCGACTGCTTGGGCTCCTTGACGAAGGGCTGGTGGATCAGGCAGACGTCCGAGTAGTACTTTTGGATCTTGCCCTTGAGGATGTTCTCGACGATGTTAGCGGGCTTGCCCTGGATCTGGGTGCGGTAGATGTCCTTCTCGGCCTCGACGACATCGGCGGGGACCTCTTCGGGAACCAGCCAGCGCGGCGCGGCTGCGGCGATCTGGAGTGTCAGGTCATGGACCAACTCGGCGAACGCCTCGCTCGCGGCGGTCTCGGCCTTGCCGCAGCCGACCTCGACAAGCACGCCGACTTTGCCGCCCATGTGGATGTAGGAGGCGACTTTGCCAGCGCCGCTCAGAACATAGCGGGCGCTGCGACGGATTTTCACGTTTTCGCCAGTCTGGGAGATGATGGTCAACAAGGCTTCCCGCGTGGCCTCGCCGAGGTCCTCGACGCCCGCGAGCACGTTGCGTGTCACGGCCTCGACGAAGTTTTTGAAGTTGTCGGTCTTGGCGACAAAGTCGGTCTCGGTGTTGACTTCGGCCATGCCGATGGTCGTGCCGTCAGCCGAAGCGATGGCTTTGACGATGCCTTCCTTGGACTCCTTGTCGGCGCGTTTGACCTGGATCGCGAGACCCTTTTCGCGGAGGATCTTGATCGCGGCGTCGATGTCGCCGTTGGTGTCGATAAGAGCCTTTTTACAATCCATCATGCCGGCGTTGGTGCGCTGGCGGAGATCGTTGATCGCTGCAACTGTGATGTCTGCCATGATAACTCCTTGAAAGTTTGGGGATAGGGTGGGCCTGTCCGACAGGTCAGACGGGTCCGACCTGTCGGGCACCGTGAGTTTACTCGGCGGCGGCTTCGACGACCGGGGCGGCCTCGACCGGGGCAACTTCTGCCGGGGCAGCCTCTTCGGCAGGTGCGGTTTCGACCGAGGCGGCTTTGGCGTCAACCGCATCCTTGGCGGCTTTGGCGGCGCGTTTGCGGGTCTCGGTCAACTTGGCCTTGGCCTTGTCGGCGACCTCGGTGGCGGTATCCTTGCGGACCTTGCGGTTGGCGCGTTCCTGAGCGTCCTGATTGGCCTGCTCGGCCTCCTTCTGGCGCTGACGCTCGGAGGCGATACGCGAGTACTCGTCATTGGCTTCCTTGATGACCTTCGCGAAGGCGTCGGCGATCATCTTGATGCCGCGCACGGCGTCGTCGTTGCCGGGAATGACGTGTTCAACCGGGTCAGGATCGGCGTTGGTGTCGACGATGGCGACCACGGGGATGCCGAGGCGGGTCGCCTCTTTGACGGCGTTTCCTTCGCGGCAGATATCGACGATGAAGATCGCGCCGGGCTTGTTGTCCATGTCGGCGATGCCGCCGAGGTTCTTCTGGAGCTTATCCAGTTCGCGGCGGAGGCTGGCGGCCTCTTTCTTGTGGATGGAAAGCACGCCGTTGTTGTTGCGGCCCATGGCTTCGATCTGACGCATGCGCTTGACGCTCTTGCGGATCGTCTGGTTGTTGGTGAGCGTGCCGCCCAGCCAGCGCTCGGTCATGTGGAACTGGTCGCACGCCACGGCGGCTTCCTTGACCACTTCCTGCGCCTGTTTCTTGGTGGCGACGAAGAGGATCTTCTTGCCGCTCAGCGCCGTTTCGCGCAGGAACGCGGCGGCCTCGTCGATGAGCGTGATGGTCTGGGTGAGATCGATGATGTGGATCCCGTTGCGCTTATCGAAAATGTAGCGCTTCATCTTGGGATTCCAACGCTTGGTCTGGTGGCCGAAGTGCAGACCCGAGTCCAGCAGGTCTTTGAGGCTGAGCCCGGTGAGGCTCGAAACAGGCATTTCCATGAGGTATCCTTCTAACGTGTAAACGGTACGGTACGCATACGACGCAGGCCATAGCCTGACGCAGCTCGCGTTCCGGTATCGTCCGGGTTAATCCGCTTTGACGGGCCGGTCCTGTAAAACCGATCGCGTCTTCGCTTCCGCACGGGGGAGCCACTCGGCAGTCCGCGCTGGTTTGTGAGCCACATACGATAGCCGTTCTCCCGCGATAAGGCAAGCGTCACGAAGCAAAAAATGGCGAACGGTCAGGCGATGGGGTGGAAGAGGTTGAAGAAGTTTTCGGCTAGCTGCGTCAGTTTCGGGCGGCGGCTCCACTCGGCGTAAATGATTTCCTGGGCGTGCGAGAGGTCGTTGAGAATCGCGCCTTTCACGCGGGTGGCGAATTCGACGTTGAAGACCACGAGGTTGGTCTCGTAATTCAGGAAGAGGCTGCGCGGGTCGAAGTTGACGCTGCCGATGATGGACACGGCGTCGTCGAAAATGGCGGCTTTGGCATGGATGAAGGGCGGCTGGCGTTCGTAAATGCGCACGCCCGCGGTGAGCAGTGAGGTGTAGAGCGCATGCGAGGCGAAGCGCAAGGTGGGGTGGTTGTTGACGGAAGGCACCAGCACCTTCACATCCACGCCGCGGAAGGCGGCCATCCGCAGGGCGAGGATCAGGGCCTCGGGCGGCACGAAGTAGGGTGTGACGATCAGGATCTGCTTGCGTGCGAGGTTGATCGCCGCGAAGAAGGTGTTGAGCGCGGCGCCGGTCTCGTCGCGCGTCGGGCCGCTGTTCTGGAGACGTACGGCGAGGTCGCCCGCGTGCTCGGGATTGGGGAAGAAGGTTTTGTCGAGCAGCTTTTCGGTCGGATCGTCGGTCATGTAGTACCAGTCGCGCAGGAAGGTGTATTGGAGTTCGAGCACGATCGGTCCGCGGAGCTTGAAGTGGTAGTCGATGGTGCCGGGTTGGCCGTCGCGCGGCAGGTAGACGTCGTGGAAGTTGACGCCGCCGGTGAAGGCGAGCGTGCCGTCGATGATCAGCAGCTTGCGGTGGTTTCGCAGGTTGAGCTGGAACTTGCGCTTGAGCATGTTGGCCTGTGAGAAACCGATGATATGCAGGTTGGGGATATGGCGGTGATGCCAGAAGAAGAGCCGCAGGTTCGCGCCGGCGGAGCCGAAGGCGTCATACAGAACTCGCACTTGGACGCCTGACCGGGCGCGCTCTGCGAGGAGCGACATCAGACGTTGTCCGATCCTGTCGTCGTTGAAAATATAGGTTGAGAGGTGGATGTGCTTGCGGGCGCTGCGGATGGCGAGGAACATCTCCTCTAAGGCCAGCTCGGCCGTTTCGGTCAGTTGAACCTCGTTACCGCCCAACAACAGGTGGTTGCCGGAGAGCTGGTCGAGAACGCGGTTGAGGGTGATGAGCGTCTCGTTGTCCAAGGCTGAGGCGAGCGGAGATTTCTGGGCGCGCACCGAGTCGAGCGGGCGGTCGTTGCGGGCCTTCTGCCTCTGGCGTTTCTGGAAGGTGCTGTCCGAATATTGTTTCTGCCAGCCTTTGCTTGGAATGGTGTTGATGCCGAAGAGCAAATAGGCCAGCGGGCCGACGACGGGGAGCGCCGTGGTGAAAAAGATCCACAGCAGCGAGGTGCGGGCGTCGCGGGGTTTGCGGAGCAGGTGCAGACAGATGGCGATCGAAAGCGCGAAGTGCAGCAGTGTGCCGATCCCGATCGACTCGGGCAGGCTGACATTGAGTGTTGACAAGAATATGGCCATATGCGTCATACCGTGATATCTGCGACCGTTTCATTTCAGTATAGCAAGAGATGCACAGGCGTGAAACGGCATTTTGGTTTCGTTTGCCAGTGGGCTTTGCCGCGTGTTATCATGCTCACATAGTACGGGTAGAAACGATTGGGGGAGACATGAAGGTCGCGATATGTGTTGCGTTCGGTGTGACGGTGGGGAGCGTATGCCTGTTGTGCGCGCAAACGAATCTTCTTAAAAACGGCGGTTTCGAAGCGGGGGAGAAGACGCCGTCAGGCTGGAAGTTGTCCCAAGGCAAAGGGGGATGGCAGAAGGAGGGCGGTTCCGAAAACGGCGCCTGCATTAAGGTCGAGGGGGATGGCAAGTCGGATAACGCATGGCTCTCTGAGCCGGTCACGTTTCTTCCGAGCCATGTCTACAGGCTCAGCTTCAATGCGCGCGGTGAAGAAGCTGGCGGGGGAACGGTGGTCAGCGGGCCGTCTTTCGCGAATGTGGACGTGGGGGTGCCCGGCAAGGAGTGGACGCGGTATGAGGAAGTGTTCGCGACGCCGGACTTAAATGACGAACTCACGGCACCCGTCCGGCTGGGCCAGTGGCAATTGAGCGGCCAGGCATTCTTCGACGATGTGCGCCTGACGCAGGTCGAGCCGGTACACGCCACGCTTGGCAATCTGATTCTTGGGGAGGGAGAGAAACTGGAGGGCATGCGGTATACCTTTGATGCGCCGTTCGGCGGCGAGTGCCGCAACCATAGCCGTCCGCTGTTCTCGCACACCGCCCCGTATAATTCGGACCGCTGGTGCTTCGGCGAGGCGGCCCAGGTGACGTACCGTCATGCGGTGGCCGGCCGCAAACTGCTCTCCGGCACAGTGGAATTGAGTTGCGGATATTTCCTTGGTGGAACGTTGACGGTCGAGATGTCGCCCGACGCCAAAGAGTGGCAGCCCTTGGGCACTGTGACCAATGCGGGGAGTGTGAAGGTGGTGTTGCCGGCCGCACTGTTCCCGGCCGAGGCCGTGTATGTGCGGATGCTAGGTGGGAAAGCGTGCGGCTTGCAGATTGGCGGCTACACGTTTCAGGGTGTGACCGACGGGGAACCGGCCACCTTCAGCGGGTCGACACGGTACATCGAAGCGATATCGAAAAACCCGGGGGTGAAGGTCGAGGTGTTGGGGTTGGGAGCGGCGGGGCCCGGCGGCGACAACTTCGTCGACCTGCGCGTGCAGAATGCGACGGGGGCGGCTATTTCCTCCGAGGCCCGCGTCATGTTTTCGCGCGTGGGCGATGCGGTCCGCACCAATACCGTGGCCGTGAAGGTGCCCGCCGCGGGCGCGTTCGAACTGCGGGTGCCGTACGAGGCGCCAGGGGTCGGCGTATGGCAGATGACGGTCGAACTCGGTTCCAACTTCACGGCGCGCAGCGCGGTGCGCGTGTCCGATTTCTATGACGACAGCTACGGTGAAATCCTCCCCGCAAACACTACCAAGCTGACGCTGTGGCGCGCCTCTTCCGGCTGGAAGATTCCGCGGCAGCGGGCGGCGCCGCGCCAGATCGCTAAATCGCTTGCACTGCGTCTCGCGAAAAATGAGTGGGAGGCGCTGCAACTGGTGGTGACTCCTAACGAGACGCTCACCAACCTGCAAGTAGGCGTGTCGGAACTGGTGTTTGGAAAGAACAAAATCCCGCGAGAGAGTGTCGAGGTCCTGCGTGTCGGCTATGTGCCTGTGACCAAGAAGACCGACAGGACCGGCACGCTGGCGGATTGGCCTGACCCGCTGCTGCCGCAGAAGCGCCCGTTCACGTTGGAGGCGGGCAAGAATCAGCCGTTCTGGATTCGCGTGAAAGCCCCTAAGAATGCGCCTGCCGGCATTTACCGCGGCACGGTGACGGTCGAGGCCGACGGCGTGAAAGTGACAGCCGTATTGAACGTGGAGGTTTATGACTTCACGCTGCCGGATGAGATGACCTGCGCCACCTCGTTCGGGTTCAGCCCAGGGACGGTGTGGCGGTATCAGAACGTCACTGATCCCACACAACGGCGCGAGGTGTTGGACAAATATTTCGCGAGTTTGGCGGAGCACCATATTTCACCTTACAATCCCGCGCCGCTGGACGGTTGGAGTGTCGAGTGGAAAGGGCTGAACCCTTGGAAAGGCGGCGTCATCGACACGAAGGAGAAGGCGGAGGGGCTGGGCTCCTTGTTTGTGAACGACACGAGCGAAATTGAAAACGTGAGCGCCACGTATCAGCATGTCGTGCCATTGCCTAAGAAAGGGTTCAAGATCGCGTTCAAGCACAAAACCACAAAACCCCAGAAGTTCGTCTTCTCTCTGAGTTATCTCAAGGCGAACGGGGATTGGATGTCCGGATGTAACACGGACATTGCCATAGACGGCAAGACGGAGTGGCAAGCGTACGAGACGGTCCAGCCGGATTTCCCGAAAGAGGCCGCGTCATGCCGCTTCACTTTCTGGGCCGCAGGCTATCAGGAGCCCGGAGTGGCGAAGGGTGGGCTGTGGGTGGACGGTCTGTCGATTGCCGACGCGGCGACCGGCAAAGAGGTGATCGAGGGAGGGGCGTTTGAGCCGATCGATTATGAGAAGGTCGTGCCGGTGTTCGATTGGGCGAAATGGGACGCGGCGATGATGCGGGCGTTCGACACCTATCACTTCAACTCGTTTGTCATGGGCATTGAAGGCTTGGGCGGCGGCACGTTCCAAAGCCGCTCTGAGCCCACATGCTTGGGTTTTGCGGAGAGCGCGCCGGAATACGATCTGCTGTTCGGAAAATACCTGAAGGGCGTCGAGGCGCACCTGCGCGAGAAGGGCTGGCTTGACAAGGCATACGTCTATTGGTTCGACGAGCCCGATCAAAAGGATTACGCCTTTGTGATGAACGGCTTCGCCAAACTGAAAAAGCACGCGCCGGGCTTGCGGCGCATGCTGACCGAACAGGTCGAGAAGGATCTGGCGGGAGGCCCGAATCTCTGGGTTCCGCTGACACCCTCCCTGAACGTGGCCGGCGTGGAGGAGCGCCGTGCGGCAGGCGACCAGTTCTGGTGGTATGTCTGCTGCGGACCGACCGCGCCCTTTGCGACCGAGTTTATCGATCATGCCGGTACCGAGCTGCGCGTGTGGCTGTGGCAGACGTGGGCCGAACGCGTGACAGGTGTGCTGATTTGGGAGACGGTGTATTGGACCAGCGATACGGTTTATCAGGATCCGGCCCATCCGCAGAATCCGTACCTTGATCCGATGTGCTGGGTCGTGGACGGTGCCCTGGCGCCGGGCACAAAACGCCCGTGGGGCAACGGCGACGGGCGCTTCCTCTATCCGCCGGAAGCCGCCGCTGACGGCAAGCCGGCCGCGCCGGTGTTGGACGGTCCGGTGGAGACGCTTCG
Organism: bacterium; assembly: GCA_025360845.1. Classification (GTDB taxonomy): domain Bacteria; phylum Verrucomicrobiota; class Kiritimatiellia; order RFP12; family UBA1067; genus JAHFSX01. The sequence continues at coordinate 1,485 of JANYBJ010000094.1, read as the reverse complement.
TTTGGAACTGCTGCGCGACGGTATCGAGGACTACGAGTATTTCGTGATCCTGAAACGCCTGTTGACGGAGAAGGGCGCGAAGCTCGACCCGCGCGCACGTGCCAATGATGAGGCGTTACTGACTGTACCCGCCGATGTGTCGGCGTCGCTTACGAGCTTCACGCGTGACCCTGCGACGATCGAGTCCCACAGGGACAAGCTGGCGCGTGCGATTGTGGAGTTGCTGAAACTCTAGTGCCATGTGGGGTCAATAAGCCTCCACTCTGCCCTTGGCGTTCGGCGCGTGTACCGTCATGCCAAAAACCGCGCCACGGCGTCGCTCAGTTCGTCCCGGACGTAGGTTTTGGCGAGGTATAGGGGTCGTATCGCGACAAACGGACAAACCGGCTTGCATTGGAATGGGTGATCCTGTAACATCGAAACTATGGCTAGGCAGATCAGACACAACGTCGAGGGCGGCTGGTACCACATCACGACGCGCGGGATGGGGCGGCGGGATATCTTTTCCTGCGACCGCGACCGGGAGCGTTTCACCGGACTGCTGCAGGAGCTGGTGGAGCGGTACGGGATTGTCCTTCACGCCTATGTGCTGATGGACAACCACTACCATCTGCTCATCGAGACGCCCCATGCGAACGCGAGCCGCGCGCTCCAGTGGCTGAACGTGAGCTACGCCGCGTGGTACAATGCCGGGCACGACCGCACGGGACCCCTGTTCCAGCAGCGCTACAAGGGGATCCCGGTGGACGGGGATGGCTCGTGGGCGCTGGCGTGCAGCGTGTATGTCCACCTGAACCCGGTGCGCGCGCAGGCGCTGGGGCTCGGGAAAGAGGACCGTGGGCGCGAGAAGGCCGGTTTCCTGCCGAGGGAGGCGACGCGGGAGGAGGTCGCGGCCCGCCTGGCGAAGCTGCGCGGTCACGCCTGGAGTTCGTATCCGGCCTATGCGGGCTACGCGCCCAGGCCGGAGTGGCTGACGTGCGAGAGGCTCTGGTGGCGCGCCGGGACGGGGAAGGGCAAAGACGCCAAGGCTGACTACAGGCGTTGTCTCGAAGACTGTCTGAGGCAGGGCGTCGAGGAGGGCGCGTTCGCTCAAATCACATCGGCCGTCGCGATCGGCGGGGCGGCCTTCATCGAAAGGTTGCGGCGGAAGGTTCCGCCGTCGGCCCGGAGCGACACGAACGCCAGGGCGTGGAGGAGGATGCTGCCGTTCGGAGAGGTGGTGAAGGCTGTCGAGACCGTCAAAGGGGAAGTTTGGGAGTCGTTCGCCGGACGGAAGGGCGATTGCGGGCGTGATCTGGCGCTCTACGTGGCGCGGATGAACTGCGGGCTGTCGATCCCGGAGCTGGCCGCCCTTGCGGGCATGGAGTCGGCCGCCGCTTCCAAGGCGGTCCAGCGCATGAGAAAGCGCCTTCCCGGTGACCGGAAGCTGAAGTCGATCCTTCGGAAAGTTTCGGCTGAAATAGGCGCGAGGGGAACATGAAATGT
>JANYBJ010000078.1 GCA_025360845.1 bacterium | reverse complement strand
GAAAGAAACCCGGACGCGATCCAACTTGATCGCGCTGATTCTGCACCGGCACCTGCGGAGCGGCATGCCCCTGCACCAAAGCCAGTGCATTCGTCTTCCCAATAGCGGCCACCTGGGTCCCGACAACGCCTGCTGATTAAGACTGGGTAAGTATGGGATGCGCCCCGGATTCCCCGAGCGCCTGCTTGACCTTGCGCAATACGGCCGCCTTGCGGTCTTCAAGCGGTCTCAATGATGGTACGGAGATAGCGGTCATAGATGATTTGGGCAACCTCGCGTGTCCGGTCGTCGTCGATGGACAACAGATCGGCGTAGACCAATAAGGGGTGAACGCACGGACCGCCGCCGGACTGAACATGCTGCGTGCGCCAAAACGGCTTCAAGAATTCGACTGTGCCCTCCGGGTCCTTTTGCAACAAATGCTTCAGCACAAAATCATGCGAGGGGCTACCGCCGAAAACTGTGGCCGTCTGCGGCTTGAGAGACTGCGTCAGAAGCGCCGCCGCCGTCTCCCCCGACCACAAGCCGTCGGTCAGCTCGGCGCTCTGCCACCAGTCCGCACGCGTCGGCCGGTATCGCTCGACCACGAGCACGGGGCGCAGCCGCCCGATATACCCCTGCACCCAACGCTCCAGGATGCGGAAACGGTCGGCCAGCATCCGGTGTCCCGGCGACACCTGAATGACATACTTCTGCCGGATCAGGTCCGCCATAATCCACCCGACCGTGCTATGGGAGATCCCCGTCACCGCGCTGATCTCGCGATAGGTCTTGTCGACCAGAGCCGCCCCCGGCTTCCCTGAATTCAAAGCGGGATCGGTCAGCAGATGGAAGAGAAGACACAGCCCGCTGGGATGGAATGCGCGGCCACCCGAAGCACTGCCAATCTTCGTTGCCGCACGGCTGATCCGCCGACCCGTAACGAGCATATGGATGCCGTCGCCGGCCAGGAACACATTCCCGTCCGTGTCCATGAAATGCACGTCCGCCGACCGGAGCATATCAGCGGCCTTGTCCCCGACATGCGTGGCCACCAGCAGCAGCCCGCCCGCGCAGTCGCGCCGCAGCATCGACAGCAGATGCACCGTATCGGCCCCGACCGTCGAACGCACGACATAGGGCTCCCGGATGCACTGTCCGCCAACCCGGATATCGGCGACTCCGTCAAACCGATCAGCTATGGCGGCAGTTACCGGCTTGCCGGACTTTGCGCACGACAAGACCGCCCACTCCTTTACGGACCGCGCAGCCAAATTGAAGATGTCAGATTCTCTTTTCATAGTCGTTGATGTCCAATACTGTATCCTATCCAATCGCATTGGACAAGCCGTTTTATTGGATAGACTGCCAGCCGCCAGCCACCTACCATTCCCGTTTGGTCAGTCGATATCGGCGTTATCCAGAATCGACGGGGGGCTCTTCTCAAGCGGGTCAAGCCGGTCGGCTTGATCCAATGCCCATTTCCGCCACTTGCCGGCTGCACTGTTTGGCCCCACTTCCTTACCCTGCGCTTCGGCTCTCGCCATCTTTGCCTTGATGTAGTCGCGCAGCCTGTGGCTTTTCGCCCAGCGCTCGGATTCGGCGATCAGCCCGTCAACCCTCTCCCGCTCATTCAGGATCTTCGCCAACTTCTCTTCCCGCTGCTGCCTCGCCGCCTGTTCGCGGGTGCGTGCTTCCATCTCTTGGCGCTCCCTCTCGCGTGCACGTTCTTCCGCCTTAGCCAGTGCCTCCTTACTCCGGGCGGCCATGTCGACGACACCTAGAGCGAACGCTTTCAAACGCACCTCCAGCGGCTTCTTCTTCGTGTCGTCGAACTGGCGATGCAAACTCTTGCTCCACAAACCGCCCTTCGAGCTATGATCGTAATCTACCACTAATCTGAGGCGTCCGGCCGGTACCAGTTGGATGCGCCGGCCCTCACGCGGAAGTCCGTATTGTCCGGCCAGCGGATCCGCGTTCTTGTTGTGCCGCTCCTCCATCGCCCAATATTCCCTGACCCCAAAGAGCACTTCGACCCCCATCACCTTCACGAGCGTCCGGTGTGGCCATGACTCTTCGAAGCCGATCTCGTAGCCAAGGTCCTCGAAGCCTTTCAGGACCGCGTCCATGAGCAACAAAGAACGCCGGATGTTCGCTTTCGACACCTTGATGGTAAGGCTTCCTTTAGGCGGGCTTATCATGCCGTGGTCACCCCACAGCTCTCCCGAAAGAAGATGCTGGGATCTGGAAACAAGAGTGTGGCAGTTCCGCAGGTCGTCGGCCACGGCGAACAGCTTCGACTCCCTGATCCGGATCATCTCCTTCGCGACCGCCCGCCTCAGCAGAGGGTCTCCGACAGCGATTACCTGCGGCCGGATTTCGAACTCGCTGTCATTGTCGGGTTCGGGAAGTGGATACGGCTCCGCCGTTTTGCCTAAAACCTTCAGCCGCCAGTAACCGGATGCGGGCCTGGGGACTTTTCTTTCAATACAGAGCGAGACAAGTTCAGCCTCCCTGATCCCGAGTTCCGCCGCAACCTTCTCGAGCGGTTTAGACCAGACCAGATCGTACAACACATGCCGCGTGATCGTGTACCTGCGAGGGATGGCCATAAGAGCCTCCATATTTCCGTGCGGTTATATTATTCGCCCATTCGCGGCCTCACCGCGACAGTGCGGCGACCGCAAGCGTGTAAAATGATCGCGCCGGCCCCCGGCACTGTCAAGTTGGCGTATATCACGGCAATCGGTCAATGACGCCCCGTGATACTCACAGAGCCGCCCAGGACCGCCCCTGCGCCATCCGCTCAAGACACACCCCTGACCCGCCTCGTCGATTCTAGAGGCTCTCGTGCGCGCTTGATATAATGCGCCTGTTTTCAGGGCAGAAAGCCGGAAGCATGCGTTTTTTTGAGCCCGAGAGCCTGGGTGATACCAATTTTTAGTATCAGTTGAGGGGGGTGATACTAAACTGATACCAAATTTGAAGTTTGAACCAAGGGAAAATCCGGGAACGTAAGACTTGGCAAACACCGGCTAATCAGCCTAAAAATGAAAAAAGGCCAATAAAAACAGGGTTTTATTGGCCTTTAAGATGGTGGCGGGTGAGGGTCACGATCCCCGACCTGCGGATTATGATTCCGACGCTCTACCAACTGAGCTAACCCGCCTTTTCAAAAAAGATGTGTCACTTTTCAAAAATTCGTTTGCGGTGTCAATGACAACGCCGAACATTCAGTTCCTCAGAAAATGGTGCGCCTGCCAGCCGGGAGGGGGCGGGCCGGCACGTCGGAGGGAAGCGGCCGGCCGTTTGAGGGAGAACGGGAGCGTCCCCGGCGCGGGGCGCCGGGGCTGACGGTGAGCGGCGTGACGAACGGCGGCGGGTGTCCGGGACGTGCAGAGGCCTGACGGGTCAGGCGGTGCTCAGGCGGATCTGACCCGGCGGGGCGCGCCCCGGGTCGGGCGGGATGTTGAGAAGGGACGCAAGCATGCGTTTGCCGTAGGCCTTGAACGTGCCGAGCGTTTCGGCGAACGCCGCGCCCAGCCGTCCGCGAGTGACGAGCTGCTGGACGATATGCGCCAGAAGCATGAGCTGGACGTAGCACTTTGATGCGTTCTCATTCCGGCTGTACACGTGCTCCAGAGCGAAGCCGCCGTTCTTGAGCGTGTTGAAACCCTCGTTCTCGCAGCGCCAGCGCAGCCGCCCGTCGGCGGCGCGGGCGAGGCAGTTGTCCCTGTCCACGGGGCGCAGGGTCAGGTGCGCGAAGAACTTCAGGGCGTTCCCGTCCCGGTCCCGCTCGGTCTGGAAGACGGCGGACAGCTTCAGGCCGTGATAGTCCAGCCCGCCGACCCAGCGGACCTCGAGCGGGCCGCCGCCGGCCTTGGCCGGGAGCGTCACCCGCGCCAGGTTACCCGGCTCCAGCGCCAGCAGCGCCTGCGCCTCCCGCCAGAGCGCGGGCATGTCGCTCTCCTTGAAGGTGATCGCGAAGTCCCAGCCGTTGGCCGCGCACTCGGCCATGACGTTGCGGTCCGCGTAGAGGGCGTCCAGCAGGAGCCTGAAGGGCGTCTGGGGGAACAGCCGCAGGAGCTTCGCCTGCAGGCGGTGGAACGCCTTGGTCTCGCAGTCCTGCTTGTCGTAGGCCTCGCCGGGGTTCTCGATGAACTCGCACGCGACAGGCAGGGTGTATCCGTCCGGGCTGATGATGAACGCGACGAGCAGTTGTGGCTGTGGGTCACGGCGCCCGACGCGTGTGCCGTCTTGACGCAGTGCGGGCAGTGCCGCTCCCGGAATGACCACAGGCCCGTGCCGTCCACGGCCAGCAGGAACCGACCGCCGGAGCGCCAGCCGTCCAGCGCCTTCATGCGGATCAGGCGGCGGACGCACAGCGCGAGCACGCCCTCCAGCCCCTCCGGGGGCACGCCGCGCAGCGCCTTCTCCAGCGTGTCGAGGTGGGGCAGCGCGTCCGGGCCGGATCCGAGGATGTCCGCGAGCGTGCGCCCGAGCGCGCCCGAGTCGCGGAGCATCCCGTTGAAGAGGTTCCGGCTCCCGCTGTGCGTGACGAACATGAACGTCCCGAGCAGCAGCAGCGTCGGCAGCGGGAACCGCGCCGTTCCGGACTTCCTGGCCTCGCCCACGCCGGCGAACCACGCGCCCAGCTCCGGGAAGAAGTGGGCGAGCGTGTCCGCCAGCGCGTCCGTCAGGCCGGGCGCGTCCGGGCGGTGCTTTTTCGGCCGCCCGCGGAACCCCTTCTGCTCTTCACGTGGTTGCGCAGTTCGCCCAGCGACGCCCTCGTCACCGACCGGATCAGCCGCTTCAGCCTCCTGTACTCTCTCGCCCATGCCTCGACGTCCTTCACCCGGTCAAGTGGCACGTACGCGGCGCGGGTCTTGCCCGCCACCTTGAAGGTCAACCGGTGCGCCACATGCTTGCAGGTCTTGTGCGGCACTTTTACCAGCGTCCCCTCGATGAACGGCCCGATGCCGGCGATCTGCCGCAGGGCCGCCTCCCGCCTCATGGCGAAGCGGTTCTTCACGGTTTTCTCCTCGTTCATGGTTAATATGTACTAATACGTGCTATAAAAGGCAACAAAAAAACGGCCTGCGACGAAATATTTTCGCCGCAGGCCGCAACGGGACGTCGCCGACCGGACATCAGCTTCCTGTCAAATACGTTGCACCACCCCTCTAAGGTGCGACAATTTCATTTTCTGAGGAGCTGCCGAACATTTCCCCCAACATTTGACCCAACATTTTCCCGCCGCGCGAAGTGCAAAACGAAACACATGCGCTTCAAAAAAGTCGGGGAAGGGTCTGATCCTTCATTTGGCCTCACAAGGCGCCACATTCGAAGACAACTGTGCATGAGCAGGTTGCGTCCTGCTATTATGCCACACCGGAATAAACAGGACGCGAGCCCGCTTTTCAGTTCCGTCAGCCAGAAGGCCCCACAGCAGGCTCCACTGATAACGTTCCGCATCCCCGCTGCCACGCCGGAACCACTTTGCCACGACCGGCACCTGCCAGTAGGTGAAATCGGACCGCGCGTCGCCCACATGCCGCAGCAGCCCCCAGCAGGTGCTGACGTGGTGCCGGTCCGGCGTGTTCTCGACATTCAGCAACAGGCCGCTCGCCAGATTGAAGCGGAAGAAGTGCGCCCCGCCCTTCACATCCGCCACGCAGCCGCCCAGAATCTCGCAACCAGCGGAGTGACCCTCATAGGCAGGGAAGCGCAGCGGCAACGGAAGATCCGCCCAGCAGGAATCCAAGTACGAAGGCGCGGCAACCTCCACGCGAGACTTGAGGGCGTTTACGGCACGCCCGTCGCACGCCGCCTGCGGACAGGCGGAATCGGTGGACCAGACCGCGGCCACCAACCGCCCCTCGCGGCGCACGGAAACCGGCAGCCCTTTGAAGCCATCGTGCAGCCGTTCCCCGACATGCTTCTGAAACGCGCGGGCCAGCCCCGTCCGTTCCCAATAGCTCAGCCAGACGGTTTGCACCGCCCCCGTCTCGCCTGTCCTGACGAGGTAGATGCGGTCGCCCATCCACCCTTTCAGGAACGGCAACTGCCGCGCACTGCCGAAGCCTTTTTCATCGAGCCACAACGCCATGCCGAGCACGCCCAGGCTGTTGGTGGCGCAGACCTGCTCAGCCGCCGTGAAAAGCGATGCGTCCGGATTGAAAATCGCCGGTTTGAAAGCCTTCAGGTAGCGGCGTTCCGGATAGAGGATCTCGGCCGTCGTCAATGGTATCCGCGAGCGGTACACGCTGTCGAGCCCCTGCCACCCCTCGTCGCGGCGGATGCGGTTGCAGAAGGCCGCGCCGTCTAAATAGGGCCGTATGAGTGAGCCGCCCAGAAACGGCGGGCACCCCTCCATCTCTTTCGCGGCGTCTTTCATATCCGCGCCGCCCAACAGACGCACGAGCGCCGCGCCAAACGGCGTCGCCGTGTTCAGGGGGTACTCCTCGCACAGGCTGTCCATGCCGACCAAGACCGCGTCACCCTCGACCAGCGACGTCATCGCCAAGTTGCGGTCCAGCTCGACCAGCGACGCTTTCGTCAGCCGATCCAAGTCGAAGTGCGCGTCCTCCACCGCATGGCAGAACTCATGCACGTAAACGAACCGCTCCATGCCAGGAACCGTTTGCGCCTCCTTTTTCGCGGCGCCCACGTTCTCGTCCACATAGGCGACGCGCTTCTTCTCGGGGTCATAATACGCCGCAACCTGCTGGCTCATCAGGAGCAGATACAGATCCCGGAGCGAGTCGCCCGACTTCAGAACCCGGAACTGTTTCAGCAGCAACTCCGTATCAGACAGAAAAGCGCGGTTTTCGGGCTTGTCGAGATCCGTCGCCAAGGCGCTTTTAAGTGCGTCGGGCGATTCCTTTTCCACAGCCACCTCGCGCGTCAGCGGGAGCCCGCGCAACTGGACCGCCGCATCCCGATATGTCCGAAGTTGCGTGACTCGGTCACCCGTACCTTGTACATTAGGAATCGCACTGCATCCGATCAGACCCCAAGCAAAGAAACCGCAAAGCAACCCATGCAGACACAAAACGCATCGATTTCGACCTGTTTTCAATGGCTCCCCGCACTTTCTTTCACGCATTGTCACTTCCTGCTTGTAACTTTTCGGCAAATCATAAAAATTTAGCCAATAAACCGCAACGATAATCGTTCCTCACTATGAAAAAGCAGATGACAGACGCCGAAACCAGCGACGCCGAGTTGTTGCAAGCCTTCGCTAAAGGCGATTCGACGGCGATGGATCAACTGGTGGGGCGTTATCGACAAGCCCTTTTTTCCTGGATGCTGGGAATGACCGGCAACCGTTCCGACGCAGAGGATCTGTTTCAAGACGTGTGGATCCGTGTGATCCGCCACGCCGGTCGCTTCAACGACGTGTCGTTCAAGGCTTGGCTGTGGAAGATAGCACGGAATTTGCTGATCGACTTCCGTCGCAAGCGCAAGCCGGACATCAGTCTGGATGCGGTTGACGACGAGGACGACCATCCGCTTGTGGAGCAATTGACCGCGAAGGGAACGGGACCGGCCAAGGCGGTCGAGTTGGATGACATGACGAAACGCGTGATGCGTGCGGTCACCACCCTTCCCGAGGTGCAGCGCGACGTGTTTCTGATGCGTGTTCAAGGGGACCTCTCCTTCAGCGAGATAGCAGAGACGCTGAACATCCCGCTGAACACGGCTTTGGGGCGCATGCACGACGCCATGACGAAACTGAAAAGACTGCTAGCCGAGGAGGCTTGACCATGAGAACTCAAACACCTTTCACAGACATTGACGCTCTGGAAAAAGAGCTGGCCGGGATCGCGCCGCTCGTGCAGCGGGGTTTCCGTCAGGAGGACGGGCCTTCGCTTCGCGTCGAAGAGGCCATCCGGCGTGAGGCGCGCGCCTATGCGGGCCGAAAGAACGTCCGGCCGGCCTGGCCACTCTACCGGACGCTCGCGGCCGCCGCCGGCTTCGCGTTCCTGTTGGGAGGTGTCGTGCAGTTGCATCTGGTCCATCAGGCGAGCCACAACGCGCAGGCGAGCCGCTCGATCCTGAACCTGGGAGCCACGCAGGCGTCTGCGCTGAATGAGCACCCCGTTGACGGGCCGACGGGGCTGGCGAACCGCCTCCTCGATATTCAGGGGCTGGATGAAGAGGGTTACTTTAAGACTGAGGAAGATGAATCTCTTTGGCTGTAGCCCAGAGTTTCTCGATCGCATAATAGGCCCGGGCTTCGGTCGAAAAAACATGCACCACGGCATGGACGTAGTCGACCACAACCCAGCCGCTGTCGGATTCGCCTGACTTGCGGTAGGTGGTGATTCCCAGCTCTTTCATCCGGTGCTGAGTCTCTGTGATCAACGCCTTAAGGTGCGGTGCCGAGGTGCCGGTCGCCACAACATAGTACTCCGTCACGGAGGAAAGCCCGCGCACATCAAAAATACGGATCTCCTTGGCCTGTTTCTTATCCAGCGCCAAAGCCGCCTCAATCGCAATCTGTTCCGAGTTAATGGTCACTCCTCCTTTTTATCCGTTGCCGCATACAAACCGCGGTCCCGTATATACGCTTCCACAGCAGGACATACAAGATAGCGGATCGGCCTGCCCTCTGCAATTCTTCTCCTGATTTCCGACGAAGAAATTTCGCAAAGCCGCCCCTGGATCATCTTGGCCAGCAGCCGCGTCCGCACCTCCTCCGGAAACGCGAGCGCCGCCGCAGTCACCGGCACATCAACCCCCGGGCGCCCGACCGTAATGAAGTCGCACAGCGTCAGCATCTCGTCGATCTTATGCCAGTGGCTCAGCTCGCGCAGCGCGTCCATGCCGATGATAAACGAGAACCGGTCTTGCGGATTCCGCTCGCGCAACGCCTTCACCGTGTCGATCGCGTACGAGACCCCGCCCCGCTCCAGATCGAGCGCGCAAGTCTCAAACAGCGGGTCGCCCGCCACGCTCAGCCTTGCCATCTCCAGCCGGTCGTCCCCGGTCACTAAACCGGGCACACCGCACTTGAACGGCGACACGCTGCACGGAGTCAGCAGGACGGAGTCCAGCTTGAAAGCCTCGGCCGCCGCCCGTCCGATGAACAGATGGCCGAGGTGGATCGGATTAAACGTGCCGCCCAGTATGCCGATGTGCTTCATGCGCCTCACTCCGTTACCCGCCGCCGATCACACGCCCGCTCGCCGCATCGAAAAAGAGCGCGTTCGCCATGTCGACCGGCAACCCGACGGCCGACCCCGGCGTGAACACGCGGTCGGAGGCCACGCGCGCGGTCAGCCGCGTGCCGTCCCCGGTCACCACCTGCACGTAGGTCTCCGAACCCATCGGCTCCACGACATCCACCGTTGCCCGGACCTCCGCGCCGCCCGGTCTGCCGCCGAGCGCCTCGGGCCGAAACCCGAGCACCGTCTCGCACTCCACAAACGGTTCCAGCGCCGGGGCATCCCCCTCCGGCACACCGAGCCGTCCGGACGCGTGGCAGAACACGAATCCCCCCCCCTCCCGCATGAGCTGCCCCTTCAGAAAATTCATGGGCGGCGTGCCAATGAAACCCGCCACAAACAGGTTCGCCGGCCGCTGATACACCGCGAGCGGCCGGGCGGTCTGCTGGATCGTGCCGCGGTCCATCACCACGATGCGGTCTCCCATCGTCATGGCCTCCACCTGATCATGCGTCACATACACCATGGTCGCGTCGAGCCTGCGGTGCAGGCGGTTGATCTCGCAGCGCATCTCGACACGCATCTTCGCGTCCAAATTCGAGAGCGGCTCGTCGAACAGAAAGACTTTGGGCTTGCGCACGATGGCGCGCCCGACGGCCACCCGCTGCCGCTGCCCGCCCGAAAGCTGTTTCGGCAGCCGCTTCATCAGTTCCTCCAACCCCAAGATCGCGGCCGCCTCGCTCACCCGCTCGGCGATCTCGCGCTTGGGCACGTTCCTCAGCTTCAGGCCGAACGCCATGTTGTCGAAAACCGTCATGTGCGGATAAAGCGCGTAGTTCTGGAACACCATGGCGATGTCGCGGTCTTTGGGCGGCACCGTGTTGACGCACCGCCCGCCGATGCTGATCGTGCCGGACGAGATCTCCTCTAGCCCCGCGATCATGCGCAAGGTTGTGGACTTGCCGCAGCCGGAGGGCCCGACCAGAACCAGAAACTCGCCGCTTTCGATCACCAGACTGAACCGGTCGACCGCCAGCGCCCCGTTCTCGTACCGCTTGCAGATGTTCTCTAAAACGACCTCGGCCATTGACTCTCCTAAAGCAACATGCGCACGCCCGGAACCTGCTTCACCGCGGCATCGAAGGCACACAACTCCGCCTGACTCCGGATCTCGACCGACACGCTGTACGCGTGATACCGTCCCGCCGATGAGACCCGCGAGGCCGTCAGCGGCGCGGTCACCCGGTACGCAGCCAGCAAGGCCGTCAATGCCGTCACGACCGAAGACTCGACCTCAACAATGATTCGGAAGTGAAACTCCGCAGGGTAAGACACAGCCAGCTCCTGGGCAGGTAACTGCGGCCGCGCGAACCGGTTGGACTCTGAAATACTCATCGCCCATCAGTTTAACGACTCTCCCCCACGGCAACAAGCCCGCGCTCACTCTTTTCGTACGACGCCACTTCGTTCTTGCCCGTTCTGCGCATTCCCGTCATTATTATGTCATGCGATCTAAACTCTTTCTATCGGCCCTCTTGGTTGCGTCCGTGTTCTGTGGCTGTTCAACTTTTCTCGACTACCCCTATTTCACCGTGAAGGACTCCGGCCTGAACTGGGTTTCCATACGCCATTACAACTACAAGACCGTCCCAATCCAGCGCGTGTCTGTCCGCATCGACGGCAACGGCATGGTCACGGTCCGCGAAGGCACCAGCATGCTCGTCTGCAACCCCTTCGCGGCGAACAACAACGACCCGCATTGGAACGACATCCGCGAGACACGCATCATGTTGCCTCGCGAGGAGGTCGTCCCGCTCTACCAGATGCTGGTGGACCGGGGTTTGTTCGAGGAGCGAAAAAAAGGCGACAGCGTCAACACCAATGAGGCCATCTTCGTTTCCGCCAACATCCAGTGCAAAACATGCGGCAGCGAGGACGACATTTTCGGCAGTTCCCCCGAACTTGCCGAGCACCTGAAAAGCGTGTTGATGATGTTCTATCACCCTCAGCCAAAAAATCGGCGCTAGCCACACAAAGCCCTATGACGACCAATTCCCCGCACCCGTCCTTCCGGTTCGCTTTCGCGTGCGCGCTCGTGTTGGCGACCCGCGCCGTGTTTGCTGAGCGCCTCTTTGTGGGCATCATGGAGGCGGACAGCTACCAGAACATCCTCTACGGCGCATCGGCATTCAGCCGGGTCGCCGACCTGCCGATCGCCTTGGAACTGGTCAGTACGGCATTGACGAAAAACATGGCCGTGCCCTCCCTCGCCGGCGTCTCGTCCCAAGACACGTTGCGCATCGTTCAGAGCGTCGACCCCGCTCTGCCGCTGAGCGAGGACAACCCCGCAAATGTGGCGATCCTCCCGCTGGCCGATAACGGCACCGCCCTGCTCGGCGCCTTCGCGTCCTCCTACAAAAAAAAGACGGCGTTCGCTTCGGTCAATCTTTTTGAGGACCCGTCCGACACCAACCTGCTGCCCCGCGTCGCCGTCGCCATCGAAGGTCACCACGCGCTCACCTCCGCCTCGCGCGACGCGCTGCTCTGGGCCTGGGAAAACCGTGCCCGTCTGATCGAAGCGCCGCCCCAAAGCATTCCGGGAACCCTCCGCGTGCAGGTCAACCCCCAGCGGCTCGCCGACCTGCTCGGCACGCGCAGCGAACTGGCGGCGACGGTCTTGAACGTGGACAAACTGCTCCGCGACTTCGAGACCTTCTCTTTCGCGTTGGCGCTGGACGGCCAGGCCATAACCTTCACCGTGCGCGGCAAGCCCAAAGAGCAGACGCCTCTCTGTACGCTCGCCGCCGCCCTGCGGCAACCGAACGAGCGGTGCTGGAACGGCCTGCCCGATAACGCGTTCTTCGCTTCGCTCTCAGCCTGCGCCGCGCCCAAACTCTGGGACGACTATCTCGGCAAGACGCGGGTCCGCCTGCTGCGCCCGATCACGGATTTGGCGCCGCAGACGGCGTTCGGCGGCGAGAGGCTCCTCTACCTCGCACCCACCTCGGACAAAAAAGGCCTTTGCTTCGTGCAGATCGAGCCGGTGACCAACACCGCTGTTGTGCGCGAGGCCATCCAGAAGCTTCATACCGTCGACACGAAGGACGGCGTGACCCTGAAACGTGAAACGCCGCGGCGGTCGGGCGACACGCAAATTGAAACGTACGGCATCACGCTGCAGCCGCCCGCGTCCGACGCCGGAACGACCAATCAGCCACCCGAACCTTCGACGCTCCTGACGCTCATGTCGCTGTTCCTCAAACAGGCGGTGCTCGAGACTGCGGTCACCGACGGCCACCTCATCACCGTGATCGGCCCTGGCCATTCACTCGAGAAGGAACTGCCCGGCCTGACCTTCCCCGAGAAGTCGCTGACCTTGAACCGCAAGATCAACGGCCAGGACGCCGCCTTGGAAGGCGGCAAGCTGAGTGCCGGATCATCGCTGCACCTGGCCACTTTGCTGCGCTATATCGTCTCGATCATGCCGGGCGTGAAGCCGGAACACCTGCGCGTTTTTCCGGTCGGCGGCGACGGCGCGACCTTCGGCATCAGCCAGAGCGCAGACCGAACACTGACCGCCTCGCTGCGTTTCCAGACGAACGAAATCGCAGCCTTGCAGCGCATCAACCGCGACGGACGCGAAGTCTTGCAGGAACTTTTTTTCCAGATGTTCGCGAGCCAGATGATGAATTTGCAGACGCTGCCGAAGGAAGAGGCGAAGGTGAAACCTTAAGGCGTGTCTTGTGCGCTCCCGTGCCGGCCGACGTTCTCCATCTCATCGGCCACACGCATGGCCGCATCGGGAACCGCCAAGGTCTTCAGCGCCTGCCGCATGCGCGACAAGACGATCGGGTTATCCTTTTTGTTCAGAATGTAGCGCATGAGCGAACGGGCGCTCAATTCGCTCTGGATGGCCTCGTCTGCTCCGCCGCACCTCACAATCGCCGCGGCGTTCAGGTGCTGGTGATTCCTCACCGCGGTCGGCAGCGGGATCAGCAACGCGGGATTGCCCAGCAGGCACAGTTCGAAACAGGTCGAGGCCCCCGCGCGGCAGATCACCAGATCCGCAGACGCGTACGCGCTCCCCATTTCCGCCAAGAACGCACACACTTTCGCCTGAACGCCCGCAGCCGCATACGCCGCTTTCACACGCGCCTCATCCGCGACGCCGCTTTGGTGAATCACGAAGAAATCGTTCACGCCGGACTGCTTCAGCAGACACAGCGCCTGCGAAGCCAACGCGTTCACCCGCCGGGCGCCTTGGCTGCCGCCGGTCACGAACACCGTGAAAACGCCATCGGGAATCTCCTTGAGGCGCGGCTGCCCCGTCAGGTCGCCCCGCACGGGCAGCCCCGTGTACGCGACCTTGCGATCCGGAAACCACTTGGCGGTCTCCTCGAAACTCGTGGCTGTCAAAACCGCGAACCGCGAGAGGAACTCGACCGCCTTGCCCGGCACCG
>JANYBJ010000075.1 GCA_025360845.1 bacterium | reverse complement strand
CTGACCCCCGAGCAGAAGCGCAACGGGGTGGTGCTGCTCGACCTCGGAGGCGGCACAACGAATTACATCGCCTACTGCAACAACGTCATCTCGGCTGTCGGGTGCATTGCCATCGGCGGTGATCACGTGACGAACGACATCGCGCAGGCGTTCAACATGACGCAATCGCGCGCCGAAGAACTCAAACGTGCGGAAGGCTGCGCGGTGCTTGACCCGGAGGCCAGCGGGCGACGTGTCGTGTTGCCTGCGCAGGTCGGCTTCGAGGAGCGGATGCTCAGTTGCAAGGCGTTGAACACGGTGATCAACGCGCGCATGGATGAGATGTTCTGCGTGTTGCGGTCGAAACTCGACGACGCCGGCGTGCTGCCGCATCTGGGGGCCGGCATGGTTCTGACGGGAGGCGGGGCCTACCTGCGCAAAGTGTCGGATTTGGCACATCGCGTTTTCGGTCTGCCGTGCCGGATCGGGTTGCCCGTGAACGTGGACGGGGTGGATACGGTCGAACAGCCGGCCGCGCTCTCCACCGCCGCGGGGCTGGTGCTCTACGGTCAGATGACCTTCGAGGACCGCGGGCTTTTCTCGCCTCTGAGGAATCTGTTTAAAGGAGTGTTTCGTCGATGAGCCAGGAACAGCAATCGGGCCTTCTTTTATTGGGCGTGGGCGGCGGCGGATGCCGGCTGGCCGCGTCGGTGCTGTCCTCGTACGGCAGCGGGTTGCGGGCGCTCGGCGTCGATACCGATGCGCTGTCCAACCGCGAGGCGGCCGCGGGCGGTTTGAACTGCCTGCTTCTGGGAGGGGCGCTGCTGGCGGGGCACGGTACGGGCGGCGATGCGATCAAAGGACGGATGGTTGCGCAAGAAGACATGCGCAATCTGTTGCCCCATCTTCAGGGTGTCAGGACGGTGGCGGTTCTGGCCTGTCTGGGATCGGGAACCGGTGGCGGGGCCACCCCCGAGATCATCAAGTCCCTGCACGACATGGGCATCGCCACGGTCTGCTTTGTGACCTTGCCTTTCGCTTTTGAGGGTGAAGCGCGGCGCAAGGCCGCCGAGCGCGTGCTGCCGATGATCGAAGCGAAGGCGGATTCGATGGTTGTCATCGCGTTGGACGAGCTGTTTAGCGATGCCGGCGAAGGACTTCTGACCCATGCGATCCAGGCTGCCGAGGGTTTGGTGGCAGCGGGTCTCACCTTGCTGTGGCGGCTGCTGTCGAAACCCGGGTTCATCCGTTTGGATGCGGAGCGGCTACACGCCATGGTGCTGAAGGGCGGCAATGCGCGGATCGGGTTCAGCTCGTCCGAGGGGCCGAACCGTGCGGAGCAGGCTGTGGAGACGTTGAGAGCATGCCGCCTCTTGCGCTCCGGTGACGCGCTGGCCAAGGCCAATGCGCTGCTGGTAGGGATTCTGGCCGGCTCCGACCTGCGTCTGGCCGAGATCGGCGAAGTCATGGGCAAACTGCGGGGCGTGTGCAAGAGCGACTGTAACATCGAGATGGGCACGGTGCTGGACCCGAGGTATGACGGGCGGATCGAACTGGTGGCTTTGGCCTTTGAGAGCTGGACCGCCGCCGTCATGCCTGAATCGCGCAAGGATTCGCCGCCCGTGCTGGAGCCGCCGGTGGTGGACGCTTTCCCGATTCAGTCGGGAAACAGAAAGAACCGCGGCAAGAGCAGCAAGCTTTCGTTGAACGCTTCCGGTCGCGGCAAGTTCCAGCATGTGGAGCCCACGATCAACGATGGCGAAGACCTCGATGTGCCGACCTTCTTGAGACGGGGGATTACGCTTGAGCGTTAGGGTGACGGTATCGGAAATTGTAAAAAGAGAGGACGAAGGCGATGAAGAAGTTGCTGGTGATGGCGGCGATGGTGGCGGGGCTGGCGTGTGCGGACGGGTTTGAAGGAAAGCCGGAAGCCCAGGTGTTGTCTACGGGTAGCGGGCGGGTTCTGCTGTTTTCGCCGCAGGGCGAGGTCGTGTGGGAGCACGCGGCCGGAGCTATTCATGACGCGTGGCTGCTGCCGAACGGCAACGTGCTTTTCGCAGACGGCAACGTCACCGAGGTGACGCGCGATCACAAAGTCGTTTTTGAATACAAGCCGGAGAACCAGAAAGGCGGCGGGGCCTACTCGTGCCAGCGGTTGGCAAACGGCAACACGGTGGTCGGCGAGAACGCCTCCGGCCGCGTAGTCGAGGTGGACAAGGAGGGCAAGATCGTTTTCTCGATGATGACCCGCTTCGGCAACACGGATGACCACCATCACTTGCGCATGGTGCGCAAGCTGTCCAACGGCAACTACCTCGTGAGTCACTCGCAGGGCAACATCGTGCGCGAGTACAAGCCTGACGGAGCCACGGCGTGGGAGAAACCGACCAAAGGGTTGTCTTTTGCGGCGGTGCGGCTGGCGAACGGCAACACGTTGGCTTCCTCTCTCGACCAGGTCACCGAGTATGACAAAGACGGCAACGAGGTCTGGGAGTTCAAGAAGACGGATCTGCCGGGCGTGCTGATTCAGAACATGACCGGCATCCATGTCCTGCCCAACGGTAACATCGTCATCGGCTGTTATTCCGCCTATACCAAAGAGGGTGAGGGCACCGGCATGTTCGAGATTACACGCGACAAGAAGCTGGTCTGGCGGTATGTGAGTCCTGGCCGCCGCGACACGAGCATGATGGGCGTGCAGAAGCTGGTCGAAGGCGCTGAACCGCCGCTCAGATAAGTGGTGGCTCCTCAAAAAAAAGCCGCCAGTCAGGCGGCTCCCGCCTGAAGACTATTTTGAACAGTTTAAGCTGATTGGCGATTCGGAAAGGGGTAAAGCATGTGAATGTACCCGGTCTGACGAGCAATCGCGTAGTATGTTTTTTAGTATTCAGTTTGTTTTCCGCAGGAACTGTCGAAGCGCAGACAGTCTCAACTCATTCGACAAGTAACATGCTGATCGAGATACAATCGGTTGACATCAACTGTAGAAGTGTGCCGGGCGGTAATAAGTACTGGCTTGACGTTGACATGAAGTACGCGCTTCGAACCGATCAAAAGCATATTAAATGTCCGGTGGCCCACATGGCCATCTTGCTGGAAAACGCGATTGGCGAACGGAAGGTGCTCAATCTATATTCCACCAAGGTCGGAGCTTCCCCGTATGCATTCCGAAGAATGTTATCGCTTGGGTTAGACTTTTCGCAGCAGCAAGAGCTGTGTGTTTCCAGTTTCGCCCCGACGGGGGTTGTTAAGATCGGGTCTGACATGGATTGTTCGCAACAGCGGATCGGGGGAAGCAAAGTTAAGGTCATTTGTTACGAGGCAAGAGTTTATTTTGACGAGAAAACATTTGTGAAAAAAGAGTCGCCATCTCTCAAATCACTGATCGAAAAGAAAGTCGTCCCAAGTAACTGGCTTGAAAAAGATACTTACCCCCGATCCTGTGGAAATGACTTCTAAGCTGTGCGGTAATAATGTAACACATTGACGCGCTGGACGGTGCGCGGGCATTGACACGCCGGAACTGTTATCGGTACACTGATACGTGAAGGAGGTCTGTGTTATGAAGTTGCTTTCTTTTTCCCGTTCCTGCTTTTATAGCCTTGCGATGGCCACGTTATTCTTGTGCGCCCATTCGGGTTATTGCGCAACGTCAGCTAAGGTTCCCGGCATCCTGAAGGTCAGCACGTCAGGCAAAACGCTGGTCGTCACCGTCAGCGTGCCCAAGGGCTGGCAGTCCGTCACGCTTGAAAGCCGCGAGCGGCCCGACCATGGGGCGTGGGTGCCGCGAGCCGTGACGCGGGCGCGGACGCTGTCCGGCAAAATCACCTTCCGTGTTCCCGCCGCTCTCAAAGGACAGGACTTGAGGGTGCGCGGTGAGATGAAAACCGTATCCCCGCTTTCATTCTTCAACGGGAAGCGCGCCTTCGGCGGCAGGCCGTCCAGCCTGTGGCGCTCCGGCCTGGGCAGCGGCGATGCCTACCTGTTGGCCGGTGACGGCAACCCGCAGACCGGGGCCGTCCTGCCGGGTCTGCCCGAAACCTCCTCGCGCCAGGTGACGGAGTCCGATATCTGGAAGATCAGCGGTGACAGGCTGTATTTCTTTAACCAGTACCGGGGGTTGCAGGTCATTGACATCCGCGATCCCGACGAGCCCGTGCTGCTGGGCACGCTGAGCCTGCCTGCGGTCGGCGAGCAGATGTACGTGCTCGACGATCACCATGTGGTTTTGCTGGTCCGCGACGACACCGGGGAGGGGCAGGGCGAGGTGCTCGTGACGGAGGTTTCGACGGGCACGCCGAGTGTCGTCGCGAAGCTGCCGGTCGCGGGAACCATCGTGGAGAGCCGGTTGGTGGGGACGGCGCTGTATGTCGCCTCGCAGCGTTACCTCGTGACGGCGGACACAGCCGCCTCCGAGTGGCAGTGGGGCACGGAGATCGGTTCGTTCGATCTTTCCTCCCCGTCGGCGCCGGTTGCGCGGCCTCGACTCTGGTTTGCCGGACAAGGCCAGGCCGTGATGGCCACGGACCGCTACCTTTTTGTGGCCACGCGGGACTATGCGGACGGCGCGTCGCCTGCGGTGCGGGTCATCGACATCAGCGCCGCCGACGGCACGATGCTTGAAAAGGGCCACGTCGCGACGGCCGGCGACGTGGCCGACAAGTTCCACATGAATCTGGCGGGCGAGGTCTTCACAGCCATCACGGAGACGTTCGATCAGAGCCTGACCGATCCGGTCAATCCGAGCGGCACGTGGCTGACGACGCTCGAAACGTTCTCGCTGGCGGATGCGGCCGCGCCGGTGCCGCTGGGACGCTTGGAACTGGCGCCTGGCGAGCGGCTCTTCGCCACCCGGTTCGACGGCGACCGCGCCTATGCGGTCACGTTCCAACGCACCGATCCGCTGTGGATCATCGATCTTTCCGTACCCGCGAACCCCGTGATCGCGGGCGAGATCGAGGTTCCCGGATGGTCCACGTATATACATCCGCTAGGCAAGCGGCTGGTGACGGTCGGCATGGAGTCCGGACGGGTGGCGGTTTCGCTGTTCGATGTCGGCGATCCCGCAAGCGCGGCGCTGCTCTCGCGTGTTCAACTGGGAGGATCCTACTCCTGGAGCGAGGCCACCTATGACGAGAAGGCCTTAGCGGTTCTCGCTGACGAGGGGTTGATTCTTGTTCCCTATGACGGGTTTGACACGGGCGGCTACACCTCGCGCATGCAATTGATCGACCTGTCCGACACGGCCTTGGCCGCGCGGGGCATCATCGATCACCGCAGCCAACCGCGGCGTGCGGCGACGCACCGGGGCCGGGTTCTCTCCCTTTCGGGCAAGGAGTTGCTGAGCGTGGATATCGCGGACCGCGACCGGCCGCGCGTGACGGCGGTGACCGAGCTGGCTTGGGCGGTGAACCGGGTGTTTGCGCAAGACGGTTACCTCTTGGAACTGGAGACGCCTGGCCTGTGGGATAACGGCATCGGCGCGGCCGTGCGGGTCGTCTCAAAGAGCCAGCAGAACAGCGTGCTCAACCGGATTGACCTGGGGTTCCGGGCGGTCGTCGGCTCCTGTCAGCGCGAAGGCCGTCTCTTCCTGCTCCAGAGTCCGGAGTCTGCCGCCTATGGCGGGCCAATTTACGCGACAGCCGGCGCGGACCCCGCAGCCGCGGCGTCCACGAATCTGCTGATGACGGTGCTGGATGTGAGCGCGTTGCCTGAAATCCGGATCATGGGGAAGACAGAGATCGCCGCGGGGGATACGGGCGCTTCGGGATACGAGGCGGTGTGGCCGGCGTCCGGACTTATCGTCTGGGTCAGCACAGGGTCGGGGTACATGTTCGGCCCGATGATGGAAGGGGCTGTGGCGGGAGCGAACCCGGCGACGGCAGCCGCGACCGGCGTTTCGTCCGGTGTGGCTACGGGCGTCGCCACGGGGCTCTTCTGGAATCCGTGGTGGAGCATGGGCGGCGTCCAACTTTTGGCGGTTAACGTGGGCGACCCATCCCAGCCGGAGTTCGTCTCCGAGCATCAGGTCAACCCCGATTCGGGCTGGGGGTTCAGCGCACCGTTCACCGCGCAGGGGATGATCTTTTTCAGCCATGAGCAATCGGCTTATGTCACGGCCGCCGCAAGCAGATGGCAGGTCGTTTCGGAGTGGCGCGTCAGCGAGTTTCTCGATGTGGTCGACTACGCCGATCCCGCATTCCCGACGGCCCGCCCTTCGGTCAGCATCCCCGGACAGTTGGCCGGGCTCTCGCTTGACGGGACGATGCTCTATCTGCTCGGGCCGGCCTTTACGCGTTATGGCACGCTTATGTCAGGCGACGCGGAGGCGGTGCACGCCTGTGCCTATGACGGCGTCGGGGCCTACCTGGTGAGTTCGTTGCCGTTGTCTCCGACGTGGCCGCGGCCGGTGCGGATCGACGGGACCAGGGTGTATCTGGGACGCGCTTCGGCGGATGACAAAACGGCAAGCCAGGTGGAGGCGTGGGGGCTGAACGCCGCCGGCTTTTTCGTGCGGCAAGCGGTTGCCGCCCTGGATCAGCCGGTCTCGGTTCTGGCCTGTTTCGGAGGCGTATTGGCGGCGCAGGACGAGACAGGCGCGGTCACGCTGTTCGACACGGCTGTTCCGTCCGTCTTACGGCCCTGCGGGACAGGCGCGGCGGCGAGCGGTCTGTGGTACGATCTGAGCCGCGCGGCAGGCTCCATCGCCGACGGCGTCTGGATACCCCTTGACGACTTTGGACTTGCGGTCGTGCCGGTCAACTGACGTAAGGGCAAGCGCTCGTTCATCCGCTGATCGACGCTTCTCTACGCACAGCATTCAGACCATGTGCCCCGCAGTTCCGTTACTCGGCTTTGAGCGAGGCCATGTCGATCACAAAGCGGTACTTCACATCGCTTTTGAGCATGCGCCCGTAGGCCTCGTTGATATCCTGTATCTTGATCACCTCGATGTCCGAGGTAATCCCATGCTTGCCGCAGAAGTCCAGCAGCTCCTGGGTTTCGGCAATGCCGCCGATCAGGGAGCCGGCCACCGATTTCCGCCCCATAATCAGCGGCACGGAATTCAGGAAGGGGTCCAGCGGGCCCAGATAGCCGACGACGACCAGCGTGCCGCTGATGTTCAGGGTCGGCACGTAGGGGTTGATGTCATGCACATAGGGCACGGTGTCGATGACCAGGTCGAAACGGCCTTTGACTGACGCCATCTGTTCGGCATCGGACGACAGCACCACGCGGTCGGCGCCGAGTCGGCGCGCGTCCTGTTCCTTGCCCGGGGAGCGGGTGAACAGCGTGACGTCCGCCCCCAGCGCGTGGGCGAGCTTCAGAGCCATGTGGCCCAGGCCGCCGAGGCCGACCACGGCGACCCGGCTGCCTGGACCGACCTTCCAGTGGCGCAGCGGCGACCACGTGGTGATACCGGCGCACAGCAGCGGCGCTGCGCCTGGCAGATCCAGGCCGTCGGGCACGTTCAGCACGAACGTGTCCGAAACGACGATCTTCTCCGAGTAGCCGCCGTAGGTGGGCATCTGGTCGTGTCGGTCAAAGGCGTTGAAGGTCAAGGTCGGGAACTCGTCGCAATACTGCTCCAAGCCGTGCTTGCAGGGTTCGCAGTGCTGGCAGGAATCGACCATGCAGCCGACGCCCACGCGGTCGCCCGGCTTGAACTTGGTGACCCCGGCGCCGACGCTGACCACTCGGCCGATGATCTCGTGACCGGGCACGACGGGGTAGAGGGTGTTGCCCCAGTCATTGCGGGCGGTGTGCAAATCCGAATGGCACACGCCGCAGTAAAGAATCTCGATCACCACGTCGTCCGCACGCGGCTCGCGTCGCGGGATCGTGCTGGGGGCCAGCGGCGATGCGGCACTGGCTGCGGAATAGGCTTTTGCTTTGCTCATGGTTTATCTCCACTTGTTTATGGTTTATCGATGAATCAAACATGCACGCTCAGCGCCCGGTCAACGGCTCCAGCTTTTCGGGACGATCTGCGGCTTTTCCTTTCGTCTGACCAGGACCTCTTTGTTGATGTCCGAATCTTACTCATGGAGAGACGACGGCAGATAGACCCATCCTGCTCAATTCTTGCCGAATCATCTGCATGTTTGGATAATAGCAAAAACAGGTGGTAAAATGAATTTGTTTCAATGCCGGGGAAAAAAAATATTAGGGGTTCAAATAGAAATTGGATTTCCGGGAAATTGGCGTGAACCATTTCTGCTTTGTCCCCATGTGTGGTATACTATTTCAAGTGAACAGTCAGAATAACAGCACGGTGCTCGAGGCGTATCGAGTCAGCAAGTCGTTCGGCGGTGTGCAGGCATTGCGGGACGTGTCGTTCGAGCTTCTTCGCGGCGAGGTGCACGCCCTTATGGGAGAGAACGGCGCGGGGAAGTCAACACTGGTCAAGATTCTGGCCGGGCTTCACGGGCCTGATTCGGGCGAGGTCCGTGTCTGCGGAAGACGGGTCGCGCTGCGTAGCCCGTACGAGGCTATGCGGCATGGCATCGCCATGATTCACCAGGAACTGATGCCCGTGCCCGACCTGACGGTCGCAGAAAATCTGCTGCTGGGCCGTGAGCCGCGCGGACGCTTGCCGGGCACAATCGACCGCACGGCCATGTGGCGCGAAGCCAGGCGACTGCTGAGCGTGCTTGAGATGGACCTGCCGGTTGGTGCGCCCATGCGCACGTTGAGCGTGGCAGGCATGCAGACGGTGGAAATAGCCCGCGCCATCGGCACGGACGCCTCGGTTGTCATCATGGATGAGCCGACCGCCGCCATATCCGAGCGCGAAGTCGACGCGCTGTTCAAGGCCATCCGGACGCTGAAAGCGCGCGGCGTCGCCATCATCTACATCACCCACAAAATGGGCGAAGTGTTCAAGATTGCCGACCGCATCACCGTGCTGCGCGACGGCGGCCATGTCAGGACGGCTCGGGCGGAAGAGCTGAGCGAAGCGCAGTTGATCGCCCTCATGGTCGGCCGTGAACTCACCGGCGGTCGGCTGCGCGATCGCGCGGAGCCGGGTGAGTGCGTGCTGTCAGTGAGCGGCCTGTCACGGGCCGGCGCCTTTCGCGACGTGCGGTTTGAAGTCAGGCGCGGAGAGGTCGTGGGCCTGGCCGGCCTGATGGGCGCCGGCCGCAGCGAAGTCGCCTGTGCGCTCTTCGGCCTGTCGCCGGCCGACGGCGGCGAGATCCGCGTCCGCGGCCGGCCGGTCCGCATCCGCCATCCGGCCGAGGCCCTGCGGTTGGGCATCGGCATGGTGACCGAGGATCGCCGCGGCTACGGTCTCGTTCCTCTCATGTCGGTCCGCCACAACATCACGCTGGCTGCCCTTCACACCTGTTGCAGGGGGCCGTTTATCCGCCACGCAGCTGAGGAGGCCGTAGCGGCACAGTTGATCGCCGCCTACGGCATCA
>JANYBJ010000248.1 GCA_025360845.1 bacterium | reverse complement strand
CACCCATCTTGTTGTAGTCGCCCGAAAGATTGGCGTCGCCGGTCCAGAGGCTGATCTCGTTCAGCACAATCCGCTCGGCGGCGGCGTCGCCGTAGATCAGCCCGCCGAGCCGGCCGTTGCCGATGGGAAGTGCCTCGTTCATGCCCTTCTTGGCGGGTTGTTCATACCACAAGGTCAGATCGGCGCGGGCCATGCCTGTGAACATGGTGATGGAGAAGGCGAAGAGACAGAGTGCGCTGGTTGTGTTGTGTTTCATGAGGTCCTCGTCTTTGGTGTACCAGTCGACGGCGGTGGCGTTTGGCCGGACGATTGAATTCGAGCAGGAACAGGTGGCTGGATAGCCATCCCAGGCACTATCCTCACGTCGTTGTGTGACACGGCACGATCACGATCGGACGGTTCGTCTTCTTCAGGACGCCCTCGCTGACGCTGCCCAGCAAAAGGTGGTGCAAGGCGCCGTGGCCGTGCGAGCCCAGGATGATCAGCAGCGGTTGCAGGCGCTCGGCTTCGGCGAGAATTTTCTCGACGGGTTTTCCGGAGACCAGGACCGGGGTGACCGTCAGGCCGTCGGCACGCAGCGCATCCACCTGGCGCTGGAGCAGTTCCTGGGCGTGCAGGGCGGTGACATTCTCGCCGGGAACATGAACAGTCCGGAACGGCGGCGCCGGCGTGTGGTGCTGGTCCTGCAGCGCGGCCGGTCGCGTGGCGGCCAGGTGAACTTCCTGCCGGGCTTCGGCAGCCGCACCGAGGTGGCCATGTCCCTCAACGTGCATCAGGACAATGCGCGCACCCAAGGATCGGGCCAGCCGCGAGGCGGTGGTGAGGACGACGGAGGTCGTATCGGAGAAATCAATAGGAACCAGCACATCAGACATGGCACACTCCCCGTAAGTGCGCTGATTATCGCTGGCGGGGCGGAGCGTGCAAGTGCGGCCGCTACTGATTAGAAACCGAGATACCGTGGGCGCGGTTCTGTGCGTCGATCTGGCGGACTTTGTCCTCCCGTTGCGATTCGGCCTGGGCCTCCTTCGCCTGGGCCTGCTGCAGCGCGGTTCGGGCGGAGGCGACTTTCGCGGTGGCGTCGTCGAGCGCCTTGCGGGCGGCCTTCCAGTCGGCGTTGTTGCGAATGGAGGCATCGAATTCCTTCTCCAGCGTCTGAACCTTGACGCCGGCCGCGAGAAGCTTCTGACGAGCCACAACGGCCTGCGGATTGGCGGCCAGAGCGTCGGACTCCAGTTTGCTGAGCACCGTGCCCGCGTTCAGCACAGCCGTGGCGGCGACAGCACGTTGCTCGGCCGTGGATGTGGGCTCGTCGACAACGGCATTGCGATCGGCTTCCGCCTTGTCCTTGGCGTCTCTGGCGGCGACATACGCGGGCTTCTGGCGCAGGGCTTCAAGCACCGGTGCGCGAGCGGCGTCGTTTTCGGTCTGGGCCGCCTTGAGATCAGCCTGGGCGCTCGACCACGCCGGCGCGGCTTCGAATTCCTTCCGGAGTTTGGGGACAATGCTAGCCAGGCCATCCTCGGCTTTGGTCTGCTCGGAGGTGGCCGCTGTCAGTTCCTGCTGGGCCTTGTCGGAGGCATCGTGCTTGACGGGCGGCGGATAGGCCTGCGGTTTGTAGTTGTTGCGGTATCTGTTGTAGTTGTAGTTGTGATTGGCACCCGAGACCACGCCGGCCAGCAGCAACACGCCGGCCAGTACCAGACCCGTCGTATACCGTGCTTTCATAGTCGACCTCCGCATCATCGCCGAGGCAGTGCAGGCGTATGGCCGCGCAATGCCCATGCGAAATTATAACGTCCGACCGCGCGGATTGTTTGGAAATCTGCGGAAGCAGGCCAGTTCACGATGACGGCGACATGACGACTTCCGGCCACGGTGGGTCTGCCCGACTTTCTTGGCAAGGGTAGGGCGGTTTCGCCGAAACCGCCGCGGTTTGGCGTGACTCGGACGACTCGGCGAGCCGTCCCTACCAACGCTGCTTTCGCAGCACTTGCCAAAAGAGATGGGCACACCCGCCACGGACTCGCGGTAACGGGGCTCTCGACCGCGGCCGGGCGCGGTTCTATGATCTTCGCCCATGCAGCGAGTCTTTGTCGTCTGCGGTCCGGAAGGCGGCCGGAACAGGATCCCGGCTGGTTGATGGGGTGGCATGCTACGCCGCAAACTGTCTTGGCCTTGAAAGCGCACAATTCCTCTGATTTCCCAGCGTTTTGCGCCACTTTTTTCGCGCTGAAACTAAAATCGCATAATGATGCGATTGTTCGGCCAAAATCACTGTTTT